>SYHD01000139.1 GCA_005799265.1 Planctomycetia bacterium
CGCCGTCGGTCGCGATCAGGCGGAAGCGGGCGTGCTTCGTCTCGACGAGGTAGCGTTCGAGATCGGCCAGGTCGCGATTCTTGTAGCGGAAACGCTCGGCCTTGCAGAGCCGGATGCCGTCGATGATGCTGGCGTGGTTGAGTTCATCGCTGATGATGGCGTCGTCTTCGCCGAGGATGGTCTCGAAGAGTCCGCCGTTGGCGTCCCAGCAGGAGCTATAGAGGATCGCGTCGTCCTTGCCGAGAAAACGAGCGATCGACTGCTCAAATTGCCGATGGATGTCCTGTGTGCCGCAGATAAACCGGACCGACGCCATGCCGTAGCCGTAGTGCTCAAGGCCGTCGATGGCGGCGGCGATGATGTCTGGATGGTTAGCGAGGCCGAGGTAGTTGTTGGCACAGAAGTTGACAACGTCGCGGTCGTTGACCTGGATAGCCGAGCCTTGCGGGCCTTGCAGTTGCCGCTCGCGTTTGAAGAGGCCCTTGGATTTCAGCTCGTCGAGCTGGGTGTGAAGCAGGTCGCGCAATCGGTGTTGGCTCATGCTCGGGATCCTTTTCCTATTGGGAACTCTTCGATACGGCGGTCGCGGCGACGGGCAGCATTTCGATATTGTTGATGTGCAATACCGACAAAAGGTGGATGCCCTCGCCGATCGGTTCCACGGCGCCCGGGATCGGTTTTGAAACGACGATGGTTGCGCGCGTGATGAGCGCCAGCTCCGGATGATTGACGTCGAAGGATTGCCCATTGGACACATGAATCCGGAACGGCACAAACGGTTGCCGCTTCAACAATTCGCGAACGTCTTCAGGGCGGATCATGGAATTCTCCTTGGGATTTGAGCAGCACTTCCATTAGCATAAAACATGCGGGCGATTTTATCAACGAAAATGGAGCCAGGGCCGCAGGCGACGAACGCCTTGGCGTGGATTTCTTGAGGAACCTCATGGACATCGTCGAACGGAAAGAACGCGGCCTGAAACTCCTGCATGAAATGCTCGGTCCCGAGCGTACGGAGACGACGCGCAAGCTTTGGCAGAGCATCAGCCCCGATTTCGAGAACTATCTGCTGGAGTTCCTCTTCGGCGAAATTTGGAGCCGGCCCGCGCTCGACCTGCGCACGCGCAGTCTGATTACAGTCGCCTCGCTTGCGTCGTTGGGCCGGCCGCTCGCGCTGGAGCTCAACATTCGTATGGCGTTGAACAACGGCGCAACGAAGGAAGATATCACGGAGACGCTTCTACAAATCGCTCCGTTTGCGGGCTTCCCGGCTTGCTGGGAAGCGTTGACCGTCGCGAACCGGGTGTTCAGGGAGAAGAATTAGTGTCCAAGCGCCCATTCGAATTAGCTTGACTAGCCTTGACGGCTTCGTTTACCATAAGTAGAAGGAAGCCGCCCTTCGATTGCTAATACAAGAATCCGCAAGCACGTCCCTGCATTAAGGGCCGCCTGGCTTGTAAACTACCACTTGGCTTTCTGATCCTTGGCGACCGAGGTGCGTTGTGCCGTCCAGAATATTTCGGCAACGAGCCGGGTTTACATTAATCGAGCTGTTGGTGGTGATCGCCATCGTCGCGATTCTGATCGCGATCTTGGTGCCGGCCGTTCAGAAGGTACGTGCAGCGGCCGCGCGCACGCAATGTGCGAACAATCTCAGGCAGATCGGCATTGCCTGCCACAGTCACCACGACGTGCTCAAACGCTTGCCGCCTGGTGGGGCCAACGATCAACCGCCATTCGGAACGATGCCGGCTCCCGGCAGCCCGAGCAACTGGGGCAGTAGCTGGATGGTCTACATCCTACCCTACGTCGAACAGGCCGTCATGTACGAGCAGTGGCAATTCTCGGGTAATTCGGGCTATGCGAATGCCAATAATAATGCGTTGGCCACGGGCGTTGATTTCTCGATCTACTCTTGCCCTTCTTCAGCCTTGCCGCATTTCAAGGGCACGCGTCAGTCCAGGGCCGTCGCCTTCCTCGGCAATTATGTGGGCATTTCCGGTGCAATTGATGGTGTGATCCCCGGGTTCACCGAAGGCCGGATCAACAATCTCCCCGGCGGAGGAATGATCAGCGGCGGCGGGGTCATGATCCCCAACGGTCAGCTCACTATGACTCAGATCACCGACGGCACGTCCAATACGATCATGTTCAGCGAACAATGCAACTTTGTCATGGACAACACGGGCAAGGGACAGGACTGGCGTGCCACCCAACCCTGGGGCTGGTATCTCGGCGTGAAACATTGGGGAGTCCCGCCGAATTTCCTTGCCACCGGCGCCGACAACCGCGCACCCGGTATGGCGACCATCCGTTACCAGATCGGTTATGCCCCGGCAGGAGGCTGGGCCAACGACATCACCAACACGGGGGTCGGTATTGGCAGTTACACCGGCGATTGCACCGGCGCCAACATCCCGTTGAGCTCGTCCCACTCAGGCGGAGCCAACGTCCTCTTTGCAGACGGCACGGTTCGTTCTCTGGCGTCCACAACTTCGCTGGTGGTGCTCGCCCAGCTGGCAACGCGGGACGATGGCGTGCCAGTCACCGTCCCCTGACGTTTCAAGCCTCGGAGATTCGTGATGGCACAGCGAGCGCGGACCGCCGTCTTACTGGCCGTGCTGCTGGCGTTGTCCGCCTGCACAGAGAAAACTGGACCACCTCCGCCCGTTGCAGTTCGCGGTACCGTGTCGCTCGACGGTCATTTATTGCAAGAGGGGTTCCTGCACTTCAAGACCATCGAGACGGGGGCCTTCGAACGCTTCAACATCACTAACGGCGAATTCACTGGACACGCTCAGCCTGGCACGCGCCGTGTCGAAATCTACGCCAACCGCCCCAAAATCGTGGAAATCGATGGCGAGAACGTCACAGTCCCGGAAAATGTCATCGATTCCTCATTCAATATTTACAGCAAGTTGACCGCCGAGGTTACATTGGCAGGCCCAAACCATTTCCGCTTTGAGGTTGATTCAAAGTGACGGCCGACAACGCCTCTTGAGCGGCGAATCTCGCGAATTTTTCGGGATGCCCGTGCGCGGATTGTGAAGGTTGGCGGGAGAATTCATGACCGTGCGCGTGAAAATCTGCGGCATCACAAACCCCGTAGACGCGGCGTTGGCGGCCGCGCTCGGCGCCGACTGGATCGGGCTCAACTTCTTTGCGAAGTCGCCGCGCCGCGTTGATGAAGTAACCGCAAGCGCGATCGTGCAAGAGCTGCCGGCCACGGTTGAGCCGGTCGCACTGTTCGTGCATGAACCACTCGACGCGGCCCAGCGCATTGCACATGGTGTGGGCATCCGCGCGGTGCAAATTCACACCGATCACCGCGAATTCCTGCCGCGAGGCGCGCGCTGGATTTGCGCCTTTCCCCTGAAAGACACAAGCAGCCTCAACGCGATCTCATCCTATTTGGAGTGGCTCCGATCCGTCGGGGACGCTCCCGCGGCGATTCTTGTCGACGCGCACGTCCCCGGCAAGTTCGGCGGCACCGGACAGGTCGCGCCGTGGCATTTGCTCACGGATTTCCAGCCCGGCGTGCCTGTCATCCTCGCCGGCGGACTGACGCCCGACAACGTCGCCGACGCCATCCGTATCGTCAAGCCGTATGCCGTCGATGTCGCCAGCGGCGTCGAGAGCAGCCCAGGCAAGAAGGATGCCGACAAGCTGCGCCGTTTCATCGATGCGGCGCGCAACGCCGGCTGATCTTGCGCGGCATGTGATTCGCATTGCAGTGGTTGGCGAATGTGCGACAATCCTATTATTCGTCGAAACAACGAAGGAGACAAATTCATGACGCGCCGGTTTGCTCTCAGCGTGTTCGCAATGTTCGTTCTCGCCATGTCCCTGATGGCCAACGAGCTCACGCTCGAACACGTCACGAACGCCAAAGGCGACGGCCCCGACGGCAAGGGCAACACCGCCGACGACACCTGGCAATTCTGGTTCGAGCTCGCTCACAAGCCCAAGCACTTCGAACGCCTCGCCACCTACAGCACATCGATCCCCAAGGCCGGCATTCCAAAGAAAGTGCGCGGCCCCATCGCCAGCATGCTGCCCAATCCCGCCGACACCGAGGGTTGGATCTTTCATCGCGACTGGGACGGCCGATTCGAAGGCGTCTGGGGCGATCGCAAGGCCAAGCAGATCATCGCCTATCCCTATGTCGAGAAGACCTTCCACGGCGCCGTCGCGATCACCTGGAAAGTCCCCAAGGACGCAAAATACGATATCAGCGGCGGCCTCACCGACATTCAAGTGCAACCGGAGTTCAAACAACACGACGGCATCGACTGGCTTCTCGAAATCGCCGAGCAAGGCAAACCGCTCAAGCAGCTCGCCAACGGCGGCCCCATCGGCGACGGCAACGGCCGACCCGATTCTGGTAAGTTCTCGGCCAAGAACGTGCAGGCGTCGAAGGGCCAGCTCATTCGTCTCGTCATCCATCCGCGCAAGTGGTGGGGCAGCGACATGACGCGCATCGATTCCTTTCGCATCGAGTCGGCCGAGTAAGACGCTGGAACTCTCGCAATCGGGATCTTGTCGCAATGTCAATCGCATTGACGTCGCATTAAAAAAGCCCCGCGATGTCGAAACATCGCGGGGCTTGTTCGGTTTCATGCGGACTTGACGCGGCTTAGCCGATCAAGCGCGGAATGACGCGGCCTTCGCGGAAGAGCGTGATCGGACGGCCGGTCGGGGTGTTGAGTTCCTGGTGCGGATCGAGGCCGAGCTGATTGAAGATCGTCGAGCAGACATCGTCCGGCGTGCAAGGCTCCGTGGCGGGGGCCATGCCGCTGGTGTCCGTGGTGCCGTGAGCGTAGCCGCGACGGAAGCCGCCGCCTGCCAGCACGACTGCCATCGAGCGCGCCCAGTGATCGCGGCCCGCGTTGCCGTTGATGCGCGGCGTGCGGCCGAACTCGCCGGCGCAGTAGACGATGGTGTTTTCCAGCATACCGCGATCGCTCAAGTCCTGGATCAAGGCGGAGAGCACCTGGTCGAGCTGCGGGAGCAAGCGGGTGCGGTGAGCGTTGAACGTCTGCCCGTGCGTATCCCAGCCGCCCAAGGAGACGGTGGTGAAGCGAACGCCGGCCTCGATCAAACGGCGAGCGGCCAACGCGCCCTGGCCGAACGGGGTCGTGCCGTAACGCTGACGCAGCGATTCGGGTTCGCGATCAAGCGCGAACGCGTTGCGGGTCTTGTCGGAGCGGAGGATTTCCAAAGCCTGCTGGTGGAACGCGTCGAGACCGCCAACGAGGTCTGCATTGCGATCGACGTCTTGGAACGTCTCATCGAAGGTGCGGAGCAGGCGGTCGCGGTTTTCCAACTGGTCGAGCGTGAAATTCGTCGGCAGCGTGATGCCGCGGACGCGGAGAGCGGCGGCCGTCGGCGGGGCGTTGCGGGCTTGCGGCGTGTTCGGGTTGCCTTCGACGATGAACGGGTTGTAGGCGGTGCCGAGGTAGCCGGCCTGCCCGGCGGACCCGTTACGGAGTTCGGTGAAGGTGACATACGGCGGCACGCCAGCGGCGGCGGGCATCAGGCGGGTCACCAGCGAACCCATCGCGGGATACTGGATCGCCGGGGTCGGACGGTTGCCGGTCGTCATGAAGACGGTCGCGGGGCCGTGCGACGGGATCGTGTGCGCCAGGCTGCGGACCACCGTCGTGCGATCCATCACGCGCGCCATTTGCGGCAGGTGTTCGCAGATGTTGATGCCAGGAGCCGAGGTCGGGATCTCGCGGAATTCACCGCGGATGCCTTCGGGAGCGTTGGGACGCAGATCCCACATATCGATAGTCGCCGGACCGCCGGCAAGCCAAACCATGATGACCGACTGAGCCCGACGGGTCGTCCGGTTTTGCGCGTTGTTCTGAGCCTGGGCTTCGTACTGGAGAAGCTGGGGCAGGGTCATGCCGAGGAGACCGGCCGAGCCAACCTTGATGAAATCACGACGGGAGAAGCCTTCGCAATCGCGTGCCATAGGTAGGATTCCTTAATACTGCCCTGACTGCCCCCCTTGAAACGACCTATCTCCGAGCAGTAGTGAGAAAGGTTTTGGCGGGATGGAATGTTAGGTAAATAGCGGTCTCGTTGTAACCTAGGGAACTATAACCCTTTGTTAAACCCCACGTCCTCGAAAAAGTTCCGATTTTCTTTCTAATGATTCAGAATAAATTCACGGGTGTTAATCAACGCCCACATCGCGTCGAAAACGGCCTCGCGGCGGCTGCCCGCTCGCTGAATCTGTTCTGCAAACGCCTTCCGATCCCTGTCATTGGGGAAGCGGCTGACCGTGGCCAAGAACAGCTCGTCCAGCACTTCATTGTCCGACTTATTGGCCTTCAAGACCGTTTGTACACGTCCCGACGGATCGTTGAACTTGTTCAGAATTTGCGGATCCGTCATCAGGAACAGCTTTTGCGGCAACGCAGGCTCCATGGCCCGTTCGCAGTCGCAAGCCGTTGAACGCTGTGGCCGACCGAAGATGCGGAAGACATACGCTTGCTGCTGATTCTGGAATAGGCTCGTGCCGACTTCGACTGCCTTCGAGCCGGGCTTCACTTCCGGGCCATACTTCTCGACGGTGTTGAACGCGGTGTTCAGTACGTCGACGACTGCCTCGGCCATCATGGGGCGTATGTACGAGTGAGCGTAATTATTCTTGTCGAACCGATTCGTTTCGTTGACCTTGGCGCTCAGCTGATAGGTCCGACTATTGAGAATCACCCGTTCGATATGGCGGAAATCAAACTTGTGATCGACGAAGTCCTTGGCGAGAGCCGCGAGCAGCTTTTCGTTGGACGGCGGATTGGCGAGAGAGAAGTCATCGACCGGATGGACGATGCCGACGCCGGTGTAATGGCCCCAGAGGCGGTTGACGAGAACGCGCGCGAAGAATGGATTGTCAGGCTGACGCATCCAGTTGAACAGCTCGACGCGAGGGTCTTGGCCCTTGACCATGTTGATTTCGGGACCGCCCAGCGCCTTGGCGGGGAGCGACGCGCCGGTGTCGGGGTGCTGGAACGGCTTGACCACGTTGCCGACGTAGACTTCCTTGATGAGGTTGATCTGTTGCTTGTTCTTGGTGTCGCCTTTGCGCACCGTGTTCTCGGCATCGATCACCTTGCGCGCTTCGGGCGAAACGCCGACGGCGAGTGAAGCGAAAACGTTCGCATAGGCGCGATATTCGGCCTGGGTCCAGCGGTCGAACGGATGCTTGTGGCACTGGGCGCACTCGACGCGGACGCCGAGGAACGCAGCCGCAGTGCGTTCGCCCCACACCTCGATCGGCTGTTGGATTTGGCGGCGCCAGTAGAGATCGAGTGAATCGCGTTTGGCGTATTCGGTCGTGTCATAACCGGCGGCGATGCCCGCGTCGGCCTTCTTGAGTTTTTCGAGCCAGGCTTCGGGCGTGTCGTTCTGCCGGCTCGTCGCGGTGAGGATGCCTTTGACCAGCTGGTCGTACGGCATATTGTTCTGGAAGCGAATGCGGAGCCAATCATGCCATTGCTGGCTGCGCTTGGCTTTCAGCACCACAGGATTCTCGAGGGCCTGCGTGTCGTTGCCGGTGATGTCGCTGAACTTGGTTGCCCACATGGAAGCGTGCAGCGGATGTTCGAGCAACTGGTCGATCTTCTTGGCGCGCTTGTCGAGACTCTTGTCGTTGAGGAACGCGCGAATTTCTTCGGGCGTCGGCAGCTGGCCGATCGTGTCAATGGTGACCCGGCGCAGAAATTCGACGTCAGACGAAAGGTCGGACGGAACCATGTTCAACATCTTCAAACGCGAGAAGATCTCGCGATCGACGTAATTGACTTCGGGAACCTTGGGATACTGGAAGCCCGCGGGGAGAGTCATCGGGATCAGTACGCGGACGGGCAGGACGTTGCCGCGGTAGGAGACGACGATGGCCGTGCCGCCGGGGCGCAGGCTCTTGACCATGCCGAGGTTGCTGACCTCGGCGACGGCGTCGTCGTTGGTGCGGAAGTCGCAGAAGCTGGTGATGTCGTGTTCGCTGCCGTCGGCAAATGTCGCCTTGACCGTGATCTGGCGCGCCTCGTCGGCCTTGTTGAAGGCGAGCTCGACGGGGCTGATCGCAACCTTCACGACTTCGCCCGCACCGCGGCTCCACGGGGCGCCTTGCGCGATCCAGTCGCGAATGACGTTGTACTGCCAGGTGCCTTTGCCGAAGCGCACGCTGCCGCCGTGCTCGACTTGGCCGGTCCCTTTCAGGAGGAACAGACTATTGTCGGCGTCGACCGGATTGATGCGCCGGCCTTGGCTGTCGCGCGTGATGGCGATGTAGTCCTTGTCGGGATCAAACCCGAACAACGACAGACGCAAGCCGCCTTTGCCCTGGAACGAGCCATGGCACGAGCCGGAGTTGCAACCCGCCCGGCCCAGGATGCCCATGATATGGCGCTCGAAATCGACCCTTTCGAGTTGTTTGCCGCCGGGCAATTCGACGGCAGCGCTGGCGCGGTTTCCCGTGACAACGAACGCCGCGATGGCGGGAATTAGGATAAAAATAATTCGGAGCATGGATGCAGTGCGCATTCCTCGATCCTCCGCGAGGCGAAACCACGATGGAGATCCGTGGAAACTAGGTAAGAAACAAGCCTTCTCTGGCAGGCAAAAACATTCGCTTTGGGTGAGAGATTTACAGCGAATGAAAACATCTTCAAGCTAATTATCGCGGTTACGTCAAAAAATGCAAACGCAATCTTCGCAGCGTCTCCGTTTTTTGTCCCCGTGGGTTCGCTTTCCAAATAAGCGAAACGCCGCAAGCGGCAAGGTTATTTCGTCTTCTTCTTCACGGCCAATTGAAACAGGCGTAGTTCGAGGATCCGATCATTGTCGGCATTGGTGCGAACCCAGGCCTCGACCGTTTCCTTGTCGAGCCGGGTAAAGAGTGGGTTCTTCAGGCCGCCCTCGACCTCGTCTCCCGCGTTGATCTTCTTGGCCTTGGCATCGTATTTGGCCAGGACGACGCTGCATTTTGCGTCGGCGGGCAGCGTGTACTCTTTCTTCTTCTTTCCGGTCCCGCGCGTAAACGTCACTTTCCCATCGGCAGCCTTGACCAGCACGGCCGTGAACTCATCCGCCTGGGCGATTCCCACGCAAAAGCTGAATCCAACCAACAACAGGGCAAATTTCATGTGATTCCAATGGGGCAAAGGAGCGAGCCAACCTATCTAACCCGCCGAGGGGGCGATGGTTCCGGTCGCAGGAGCCGATTCTTCCATGGTTGGTCATCGTTTACGCAAAGAACAGCATTTCTTCCGCGGCCTGAACGGGAACCTTCAATCGGTCTTCCACGCCGAACAGCCGGAGAAATTCCTTGTCGAAAAGATCGACGTGACTGTTCATCATCGCGGTCGCCAGGTGCGCGATCTGGTTGGCCTTGCCGCGCTGCTGGAATTCGTGCGCCCGGACCAAGAAATCCTCGGCGTCCTGGTCGAAGCGGGTTTGCAGATGCTCCAGGGCGACAACGAGTTTGGACCGATCCAATTCGTTTTCCGTCGCAAGCTTCATGAGGTCGTGCGCGCGCTCTTCGATCGATGTCCAGGCCGGCTGTGCGTGGCTGAACGCTGCCGGGAGTTCACCCACGAAGCAGATCGGGAAGTGGACCGCGACCTTGGGAGTTCCGTACGCGACCCAGGCCAGAAGCGGTTGCTCGTTGCGTGGCAATTCGACCAGGAAGCTGCTCGCAAGGATAGCGGTCTTCGTTCCGGAGACGAGATCGCGACTGCCGGTGTAATGATCGGCAAGCATCCGGCGCAGGAAGTGAGCATCGATCGCCCCTTGCTGCTGCGCAAGCGCGAGGCTGGCGCGCCCCCAGCGTTTCTGGGCGGCCTTGGATCGCTCGGTCACTTCGCTCAGGCAGCGGACGAAGTCGATCTTGCTGCCGTCGTCCTGCCACCAGCCCTTGTCGATGACGAAATTCGCCAGGCCGGGCGCAAGCCGACGCCAATCTTGCCGGATCATCGCCGCATCGGTGACGACGCGCGTGTGGCTGCACTCGAGCAAAGCCCAGAAATGTCCGGACGCTTCCAGGACAAACGCTTCGTTCGCGTCCGCAATCAGGAAGATGAGATCGTTCCCGGCCTCCGGAGCGTGGCGTTCGAGAAGATCGGTCAGCACATCGATGCCGTGATGCGCGCTACGGCTGCGCTCCAGGGCGAGCCGCACGAGATCGGGTCCGTCCAGCCCTTTTGCGCCGTCGGGCAGTCGGCTCGTCCAATCGGTCACGCCCAGGACGACGCGGTGCTCATTGACGCCATGCACGAAACCCCACTGTTCGCGGGGCTGCATGCCGAGAACGGTGTAGGTTTGCCGTGCTTGTGGAACAGGGAGCGTGGCCGTATGTTCGACCTCGCCCGGATCGTGCATTCCGCCGGGGACTAGGAGCAAACGATGGCGCTCGCTGGGAGCGGCATGGAAATTGAGGCCGAAAAGCGTCGTCCCGTGCGCGGACGATTCTCGTAGTGATACAACGATGTCGCTTCCCATCTTTGTTCCCCTTTCTGGTTTGCCGAGCCTGACGGGGTACTCGTCCATGAATAAAGCGAATTGGATGCCGGTTATTTCACGTGTGTCGATTCCAGCATTGGTGTTGGTTGTATCCCATAAGGAAGACGAGAGCAGGCCACTATCATTATTGGAACCGAGTCAAGGGGCGATTTCAATTGGATATCCGACAAATTGCGAAAATACTTCACAAATCGCGCAGATTATCAAAGGCTGACGGGGACTGTGGCGATTATGGGGAAGGCAAGAAAAAACGCTACTTGATGAACCTTAGTCTCGCGACGCACGGAGTTGCTCTTCCACGTGCCGAATGACGCGGAACCGGTCGTTCCAGATCTCGGCGTCCCCGCAATACGCTCGATGTTGGCCATTCCAGTCCGTCAGGCTTTTGATCTCGACGTTGTCCCAGTAATCCCTTTCGAAAACGGCCATGTCATCTTCGCTGGCGACTGCCCATAGGTTGCATTTTCGGTACGCATAATGAGAAAGAATTGCGTACCGGAAGGAGACCGGTTCGAATAGTGATTGCCCGAGCGTTGTCGGTTTCTTCTCGTGTCCCAAGGCGTCCGCGATGGTAGGCATGAGGTCCGCATGAGACGTAACGAACGTCACGTCGGCCGCCTCCACCCCGGGAACATAGATGAGACATGGCGTCATCGTCTGATGGATATTGAGCGATGAGCAATGCCCAAGGCGGCCTTGTTGGAAAAACTCCTCGCCATGGTCGCCTGTGATGATCACGATCGTTCTACTTAAATCCACCTTTTGCAGGATGTCGCGGCACCAGTCATCCATCAGCAACAGACTATTCTTGTAGCGATTGACGATCTGGTCTTTCCACTCGAATAGTCCCGAGCGATTGTAATTGAATTCAAGGTTGACTTCGGGCGTGTATTTTTTGAGGCGCAGTGCCTCATCGTGGTGATAGGGATAATGCGTCCCATGGTAAAAGGAATAGACCAGGCGCGGTCCGGGCTTCCCAAGTTCTTCGTGGAGCGCGGGGATGACGTTGAAATCGCTGCTCGGTTCGCTGACAGGCTCGGTCCAATTCGGAAGATAATGGCCCAGATTGTTATGACTCATGATGCTGCTCGTAATGAGCCGAGTCTTATAGCCTTGTTCCTTGAAATGATTCAGATACGGATTGGGTCGATGCGGCACGCGCGGCCCCGTGAAGAACGTCATGGGGCTGCCGTGCAGCAAGCCCAGGACGCCGAAATGGGTCGCGTTTCCGGCGGAGAAATGGCGTTTCAGGCGGAGGCATTTCTTCGAGAATTCGTTGAGGTACGGCAGATCGGTCTGGTTGAAGATCTCCGCACTCAGGCTTTCCGCTTGCAGAATGAGAACGTTGTCTGGTTTTTCGGGAACCTTGCGTTTCGGTACCGCAAGTGCGGGCCCCTTGGTGCTAATCGAAAACGAATCGAGGTCGCGCAGAGCCTCGTTGGCCGCGGCGAGTTCCTGTGCTTCCGTAGAATAGGCGAAGACAACTCGATTCCACGCTCGATCAAGGGAATGCAAGCGCAGAGGATTGGAGTCCGCGATCAGGCGGACAACCGTCCGTTCGGCTTGATTGTCCTCTTTCTCCTTGTCCAACGCCCAGATGACGACCGGATCGATCATGACCAGCCCGGCGATACACGCGAACGCGGCCTTGCTATCGAGCCAACCCAGGACCCAATAGGCCGGGGCTTCGAGGCGAAGCCAAACAAAGGCGCGATAAAACCATCGGCAAATGATCCCGACCGAGGTCCTGCCGACAGGGCCATTCCAGATCGCCTGAACACAGAGATACGGTTCAGGCCCTGCCAGGAAAGCGCAAAGCACCAGGCAAGCCAGGTGATACCCGAATTGCCAGCCAATTTCTTCGTATTGGGAGGAACCAAGGCCCAGATCGGAACTGACATCGGCATGTAAGGCCACGAGAATGTCGTTCCACGATACATGGTTATTCGACATCTGAAACCAGCGCATGTTTCCTTCAAAGAAGGTCAGACCGAGAACCACAACGACCAAGGCTACGCGCCGATGGGTGAGGAAGTTTGCTCGGGTGAGCAAAAAAAAGACGACGGCCGCCCACGCCGCCAAGGGCAACAACGTCAAGAACCAGCGATACGCGAACTCGTGCCACGGCGGCGGCTCGGCGCCGAAATAATACCAGTCGGCGCGGAAGAGCGGATATTCCACCCAGCGATTGACCAGCTGATACCCGATGTAAACGGCGGCGAAAAGGAGGAAAAGGAGCGTTCGACGACGCTGGGCCTCGTGCGTACTCCACTCGGGCGGAGTTTCAGCCTGGATGTCAACCCGCGCGGCCGAGGTGACCTTGGGGGACTCGTCGAGCGCAGAAGAAGATTGCATAACAGGCAACTCGTCAATTGGGAAAGTACACGGAGATTACCTTATTACTTTGTCCTTTTTCCGTTCATTGCCTTCGCTCTTCCCAGCATTCAGGAGCAGCAGAATCGCTGGAACTGAAAAAAGGAATCTGGACATCGTCACTCCTTTTCCGCCGTGAATAGGCCCTCGGTTTTCAGGCCATTTTTCTGCTAACCCTTGTCCAGGCCGGCTTCGCGAGGTGGAACCGTTACCGTCTCAAATTTGAGACCCGATGCACGTCGCACATCCTTGAGAAGACCGTCCTATGAACCGCCCCTTTTTCTCTGGGCATTGGTTGCGGCATTGTTCTGAAGCGTTCTCAAGACCCCCTGAACATTCGCAGAGATGCTTTTGGTTTCCTGTGCGACCTTTTGGCCGTGCGCACAAAGGATCTGCCGGTCTTTTTGTAGGTCTTCAAACTGTTTCTGTACCTTGTCCATGTCGGGAAAAGGAATGCGCGGTTGAATGTGGTCCTTGTACAACTCCTCAAGCCGCTTCCTTTCCGGTCCGCCACCCGCCCAGACGGCGCGATGGATATAGTCTTTCAGCTTCGGCACGGCATTGCGAACGCGATTTTTTGACTTGTTCCATTGAGCGATGTCTGCACGCGGGGCATGGTTTTTTTCTTCCGGCAACAGCGTCTTATTGAGTGAGGATTCCAACTCCGCCAGAAGGCTTTCCATGTTGATACGCAGGGTATCCATGGTCACTTCCAAAGCCAGGATTGCCTTCCAGCGGGCTTCGAGATCCAGCCACTTAGCCAGGGGAATCTCCGGTTCGCTGCTTTCATTGCTGGTAGCAACTTCCGCCGGCGGTAACAGGCGTACGCATATCTCGAGTTGGGCGATATGTTGCGGCGGCGGCGGCAGGTGTCTTGCTTCGGGATTGGCTCCGTTCGTGCCGGAATGGGTGACGTCGCCATGACGCCAAGATTCGACCTCCGTAGGTTCGATGCCCACGGCCAGCAGAAGGTTTTCAAGCGTCAATTGTTCGCTCATGCCGGGCAATTGAAAACTCTTCTGCGGGATTCGAAAAGTAAGCACGCAAGGCTCACCTTCGGGTTTGAACCAGACCTCCGCGAATTTCTCGCCCCGGTAGTTCAACGTTGCCCATTGTTTCGATGGAGGCTGTCTGGAAAAAATCAATTCCCTCCTCCCTCAAATTTGCACCACGGACGATTACGACAGCGCACGCCGACACGCCAGATCGTCAAGGTCCGCCAACACCCTCAATTTACGGTGGACAAGGCGAGAGGTCGAGTTCAGACCTTGGCAAAACGCGGAATTCAGCCACGCAAGCATGTGCTGCGCAACGCGCCTTACTCCGCGCAGCGAAAACTGTTTGACTTCGAACGCCGACGCAGTTCCAATATTGGAGACGAATCGAAACACGCCAGAATCACCTGTTCGTTAGCTCGGAAAAAAGCCATGTCGATCAACTTGCAGCGATATTCCAGACTCATTGCCTCGGCAATCGTGTGTGTTTGTGCATCAAACCATTGCGCTCAGGATCGCAACACGATCAAGCCCACCAACGAACAGCTTGAGGCGGCCAAAAAGACTTTTGCGTCGTTGCAGGTGGAATTCAAGGCGGACATCTACGAAGGAAACGATGCTCAAGACGGGGTCTTTGCCGCCTTCATGCGCAAGGCCAGCGACGACGATCTGAGAAAAATTCCGGATCTGCCGTTTTCCTTTGGCCTGGACCTTTCCGGGAGTGAGATTACCAGCGCGGGCTTGAAAACGCTTGCCAACGTGAAGAACCTAACCAAGCTCAGGCTCGATGCCACCAGGGTACACGAGCTCGATGCCCTCGCCAATCGCAAGAACTTGCTGATACTCAAGCTCAGCAATACTTCGATCACCGATGCGCAGCTCAAACAAATTGCGGGGCTGACGAAACTCGTAATTCTGGACCTCAGCGGCACCAAGATCACGGATGCCGGGCTCAAGGAACTCGCCAACTTCAAGGATCTACGAAGTCTTGACCTGGAGAAGACCGCCATCACCGACCTCGGCGTGAAAGAGATCGTTCGCCTCAAAACGCTCAAGCGGCTCTACCTGGAGCGTACCAATGTTACCAGCGCCGCCATCAAGGACCTGGCCGGCCTCAAGGAGCTCGCGACTCTGGACCTCACGGACACCCGTGTGACGGATGTGGGTCTCAGAAATTTGGCGGAGTTGGCGAAACTGGAACAGGTCTGGCTCAGTGGCAACGATATTACCGATGCAGGGCTCAAGGAATTAAGGGAATTGAGTCGTCTTGAGAACTTTCTTACCCTTTCGCTCATTCAAACGAAGACCACCGAAGCCGCGGTGAATGAATTGAGGAAAGCGATGCCGAAAATCCTCATCGCCCGCTAACGCGAAATCTGACGGATTCCTCGGCGTGACAATGAAGAATCGCAACCGGCCGCCCAGATTGCCGCGCTTCCCCTCATGATCCCAAGCGCGCACCGTCCTCCCCTTCCACATCTCGCGGCCCCGCAACTCCCAAGAACTTGAATCAAAAGCACTTCCGACACTTCCGATGAAGTGGGCACGCTTGCATGCCGATACACCAAACAGTCAACAATCCGGGCACGGCCAAAGAGCATTTCGAGACCGGTGCCCGGACTTTGGTTATCTCCAATCCAGCTTCTGGCGGAGTCCGCGCATGACCACCGAAGATATCGTCTCGGTTCAAAGCGAAACCGAACAACTACGCGAACAACTGCTGCGCGCCCAACGGCTCAGCACCGTCGGCACCCTGGCGTCGAGCGTCGCGCATGAGTTCAACAATATCCTCACGACCATCATCAACTACGCCAAGCTCGGCCAACGCCCGGACTGCTCGGACGCGTCTCGACAGCAAGCCTTCGACAAGATCCTCAAGGGGAGCCAGCGCGCCGCCACGATTATCTCCAGCATGCTCGGCTTCGCCCGTATCGGCACGACGCGGCGCGAGATGACCGATCTGATCGCCCTCGTCGAAGAAGTGCTGGTGCTGGCCGACAAGGATTTGAGCAAACACCAGATCAAGATCGAGAAGCGCTTCCAGGGCCGCCCCAAGGCGCCGATCGTACGCGGACAGATCGAGCAAATCCTGCTCAATCTCATCATCAACGCACGCCAGGCGATGCCCAACGGCGGCCGCTTGACGATCGACGTGCGCACCGACCCCAAGACGCAGATGGCAGAAGTCGCGATCTGCGACGCGGGCGTCGGCATCCCTCCGGCACAGCTTCGCCTTATTTTCGAGCCGTTCTACACGACCAAGACGCCTGACGAACGCGGCCATGGCGGCAGCGGACTGGGCCTGAGCGTGTGCCGGCAGATCATCGAACAGCATCAGGGCCGTATCCGCGTCGAGAGCGTGGTCGGTAAAGGCTCGAAGTTCACGGTGAAGCTGCCTCTGGAACCGCAGACCGACGCGATCGCGCCGCATGTGTAGCCAGTATTGCCGCGGGTCGTAGACCCGCGCTGGCCCACGACCCGCGGCTTAACCTACGCCGTCTTCCCATCTTCCCATCAATGCGCCTTGACAGAATCCCCGCGCAAAGTATCCTCCGCGTTTATTGCCTGCGAATTTCTGGACGCGATGAGGGTCTCGCCATGCAGCGCTACGTCGCCGCACTTTCGTTCTTGCTCGTGAGCTTGTCCGGTTGCCACAATTTCAATCCCGTCTGGCGCGCCCAGAAGGCCGAGGAAAGCGAGAAGTCGCGCGACCTCGACGTGCGCATCGTGGCCGATGTCGCCGACGTGTCCGGTGTGACGCCTCAGGAGATTCACGGCGTCGGTCTGGTCACGGGGCTCGCGGGCACAGGACACTCGCCCGCCGGCTGGCATCGCGATCAACTCGAACAATATCTGCTCAAGCACATCGGTCCGAAGGGGGGCGAAATCGCCAACGACACACACCGGAGGACCGTCCGGCAAATTCTCGATGACCCGAACAACGCCGTCGTTGTGGTCGCCGGCCTTCTCCCCGCGGGCGTTCGCAAGGGGGACCGTTTCGATGTCGAAATCTCTTTGCCGCGCGACAGCAAGTGCATCAGCCTGGCGGACGGCCTGCTCCACCCATGTTCCCTCCGCGTCTATGAGGCCAAGGCCAGCCTCAGCGATCGCTCCAATTCCAAGGAACTCCTGTCCAGCCATACCCTCGCCTTTGCATCGGGGCCGCTTATCGTCGGCTTCGGCAAGAATAGCAATCCCCATGAGCAAAAGGTCGGCCGCGTCTGGCAGGGCGGACTTTCGCGTATCGATCGGCCCTATTCGTTCGTAATGCGCGGCGACGAAAAATCAGTGCGGATTACCAACAATCTCGCCCAGCGCATCAACAGCATGTATCAGGACGACCCGCACAGCCTGGCCCTCATTTCCGAACAGCAGAAACGCACCATGATCATTGGCACCCTCGAAAATCAGATGAACCAGCGCTATGAGCCCGCGCGTTTCAACCAGCGCGAGATGGCCAAAGTCTACAGCAAGAACACGATAAACGCCCGCGTGCCGTTCGCCTATCGGCTCAATCACGAGCGCTTTCTCCGCGTCGCGTGCCGAACGCCCGTGCTCCCTACCGATGCGGGCTTGCCGAAGTACAGGCTGCGTCTGGAGAAGATGTTGCTCGACCCACGCGATACGATGCCCGCGGCAGTCCGGCTCGAAGCGCTTGGCAAGGACAGCATCGAGACCCTGCAGACCGGCCTGGACAACAAGAATCACCCCTTCGTCCGCTTCGCGTCGGCCGAGGCACTGGCGTATCTCGGCAGCGCCGCGGGCGTCGAAACGCTTGCCCAGCTCGCGCAAGAGCATCCCATACTCGCCGCGCCATGCACGCTCGCGCTCGCCAGCCTCGGTGAAGCGGTGTGCAAGCAGACACTCGGCGAACTCATGACGAACGCCCAGCCCGCGCTGCGCTGCGCCGCCTTCGACGCCCTCACGCAGCTTGAGGACATCGATAAGGACATCGGCATTCTCCTCGGCGCCATGCCCGTCAACGAGGTCTTCACCCTGCATCGTCAACCCAACGCGCCCAACGCGACGGTCTATTACTCGACCGGCAAGCGCGCCCAGGTCATCTTGTTTGGCCGCAACATCAGACTGTCCACGGAGACGAGCATGATGGTCGGCAAGGACTACACGGTAAAGATGGATGCGAAGGCCGGCCAATGCGTGGTCAAGCGCATCACGACTGAGGGGGAGCGAAAACGCATGTGCTCGAATCGACTCGACGAAGTCCTCCTGGCGTTGGCAGACGTCGGCGCGACCTATCCCGACGTCGTCGACTTCCTCCGCCGGGCCAGCGAGTACCAATTCGTGAGCTGTCCAGTCGCCAACTGGTCGGTACCGACGGTTTCATTACAGACATTGGTCGAGGCGGGCAAGAATTTTAAGTAGCATTGAAAACGTCAATTGCATTTGAGCACCAAAGGTGCGCAATGTTAAAGCCCAGGGCGCAGCCCTGGGGGGGAGACGACGCCTCGGATGAAGCCCCGAAAGGGGCGCAATGATAGGAATGCCATATGCCGCAATCGCTCGCCGCCATCTATGTGCATCTCATCTACAGCACCAAGAATCGTCAACCTATTATTCGACCCGAAATCGAAGAAGAGCTGCGCAAATACCACGCCGGCATCCTGCAAAACCTCGATTCCCCGTTGATCTCCATGGACGGCACGGCCGATCACATTCACATTCTCTTTCGCCTTGGACGCAAGATCGCACTTGCCGATCTGGTTGAAGAAATCAAGAAGAGTTCCTCCAAATGGCTCAAGTCGAAGGGACCGAATTATCGCGACTTTTATTGGCAAAGCGGTTACGGCGCCTTCTCGATCGGCCAATCGGGGATCGCACAACTAAAGAAGTACATCGCGACACAGAAGGAACATCACCGCAAGGTCACATTTCAAGAAGAGCTGCGGCTGTTCTTGAAAAAGTATGAAATAGCATGCGACGAGCGGTACGTCTGGGATTGAACGCTCATAGCGCCCCTTTGGGGCTTTGGGCGAAGGGCGCCGTTTCCTCAGGGCGTTGCCCTGGGCTTTAACATTGGCGCACCTTTAGTGCTCCTGAGGGCGCCTTTGGGGTTAGACAAGACGTCCGGTTGCAAAGAACACCGGTCCTATAGAATAGGACCAGCGTCGCGCCTCATGCGACCGCCGCTGGAATTCTCGGCCAGGACGATAGACATGCTTAAACGCCTGGAACTTGTCGGCTTCAAGAGCTTTGCCGATAAGACCGTATTCGATTTCGGCGACG
>SYHD01000140.1 GCA_005799265.1 Planctomycetia bacterium
AAGACCGAAATCGCCAGGCGTTTGGCTCAGCTCGTCGGCGCGCCCTTCCTCAAGATCGAAGCCACCAAGTACACCGAGGTCGGCTACGTCGGCCGCGATGTCGAGAGCATGATCCGCGACATCACCGAATCGGGCATCGGCATGATCAAGGCCGAGCAGCGCCGCCTCGTCGAAACCGCCGCCAAGGAGCGCGTCAACGAACGCCTGCTCGACCTGTTGATCCCCAACTCTGGTAGTTCCGAGGACGAAACCGATCACGACGAGGATAACACCGAGGACAAAACCGATCACGACGAGAAGGAACGCCGCAAGTTGGCCCGCGAAGAGCGCCAACGCCAAAAGCGCACGCGCGACAAGATGCGCATTCGCCTCGAAGCCGGCGAACTCGACGATCGCAATGTCGAGCTCACCGTTGAACAGAAGGCGGTGCCGGTGCAGATCTTCTCCAACCTTGGCATGGAGAACATGGATGTCGATTTTCAAAACATGTTCGACAAGATCATGCCCAAGAACAACCAAAATCGCCAGGTCAGCGTCAAGGATGCCCGTAAGATCCTCATGGAACAGGAGACCGAGGCCCTCATCGATCGCCAGACCGTCAACGAGAAAGCGGTCGCGCTCGTCGAAAATCATGGCATCATCTTCATCGACGAACTCGACAAGGTGTGCGGCCCGTCCAGTTCGCACGGTCCTGACGTGTCGCGCCAGGGCGTGCAGCGCGATCTCTTGCCCGTCGTGGAGGGCACGACCGTCAACACGCGCTACGGCCCGGTGCGGACGGACCACATCCTCTTCATCGCGGCGGGGGCGTTTCATTTGTCGAAGCCGTCGGACCTGATGCCGGAGCTGCAAGGCCGCTTCCCGATCCGCGTGGAGCTGACCGATCTGAAGAAGGAGGACTTCCTGCGCATCTTGACGGAGCCGAAGCACTCGTTGACGAAGCAATACGCCGAGCTGCTGAACACCGAGGGTGTCAAGTTGCATTTCACGCAGGACGGCATCGAGGCGTTGGCGGATATCGCGTTCGAGGTGAATCGCATCACGCAAAACATCGGCGCCCGGCGTCTGCACACGATCCTGGAACGCGTCGTCGAGGAGATTAGCTACGAGGGGCCGGATCTGCCGGTAAAGAATGTGACGATTGACGCTGCGTATGTGCGCGGCCGGCTGCAGGAGATCATGGAGAAAGAGGATTTGTCGAAGTTTATCCTGTAATCGCCGTTTGCGGCTTAGCGTTCGCGTGTCATCACGCGAGCGCTAAGCCGCAAGCGACGGATCCTCACTGGCGTCATCGGCGTCTACCAGCGAATCTGGATCCCGAGGCGAGGGATGGTCAAGCCATGGCGATGATGATGATGGCCATGGTCATGATCATGCATGCGAGCCAGGTCGTCACGCAGATGGTGCAGCGTTTCGCTGATGTTGCCCATGACGCCGCGGAAGTGGCTCAGGGTGCGCGGGCCAATTTGCCGCGTCCGGGCCAGCCGGTCGATTACATCCTCGATGTGATGGAATAGGCGATCAAGCTGTTCGACATCCGCTCGCAGGTGAGCCACGCTGCCGCCGCGATGCGCCACTTCGTGAATGTGGCGTGCGAGTCGCTCCATCTCGGCGACATCGCGGTCCAGGTGGACATAGTCGGGCGTGCGTCGGAAGTGAGCATGAACTTCCGCATGCATGTCCGCCGTTTCGCGTTGCAGGCGGACGGCGAGTCGGTCAATGTGTCCATGGCTTTGAGCCTGGGCGCGGTTCGCGCCGCCGAGGATTGCCGTTCCGAGTACCATTGCGAGCAAACCAGTTTTCAGTGACATGGCGGGCCTCTTTCTTCGTTTCTTGGTGTGTTGGTTGGTTCATGCCTCACCCAAGGAACGGCCCACGGTAATGAGATTGCGCGAAAATTCGCCAGAAATGTTTGGGTTTTCTCGAATTGACGATAGGATCCTGAGAGTTACGTGAGAAAGAGCCGCTATTGATTCTGAAAATCGATCGGCCAGGCCAGCCCCGCCGAGAAGCCGCCGTCGACGAACAGCGTCTGCCCCGTCATCCATGCCGACGCCTCCGACGCCAGGAAAATCGCGGCGCCGATCATGTCTTTGGGTTGACCCAGACGCACCAGCGGCGTATTCGCCTCGCCCCACGCCTGCATGTTTGGCTGCGACCACAGCTTGGTCGTGAGGTCGGTCAAAACGAAGCCCGGCGCGATGGCGTTGACGCGGACACCGCGCGGTCCCCACTCCAGCGCCAGCGAGCGCGTCATGTGGCTCAAGGCGGCCTTGCTCATGGCGTAGGGCATGACGCCTTTCAACGGACGGTCGTTGTTGAGCGAGACGATGTTGATCTGGTTGCCCTTGCCGCGTTCAAGCATCGCCTTGCCGACGGCTTGCGAGAGCAGGAACGGGCCTTTGAGATTGATGTCGAGAATGTAGTCGTAATCGTCCTCGCCGAGCTTCTCGGCCAACATGCGGCGATTGACGCCGGCGACGTTGAGCAACGTGTCGATGCGTCCGAAGCCGTCGAGCGTCGCTTTGACGAGGCGCTTGATGTCGTCCTTCTTGGCGACATCGCACACGATCGGGGTTGCGCCGATCTCCTGGGCCGTCTTTTCGAGCGTCGCGGCCTCGCGCCCGGTGATGATGACGTTGGCGCCGCGCTCGGCGAAACCTTGCGCGATGGCTCGGCCAATGCCGCGACTGGCGCCGGAGACGAGGACGATCTGATCCTTGACGGAGAAAAGGGAGTCTTGCATCGAGGTTTCTCGTGGAATGCGGTGCGCAAGTCCGACCCGGCGTTCCGGACCTTTGTAATTCTCTTGATCATCATTCCAGAATCAACCGGCGCATGCGGTGTTCGCCCGCGGTTCGGATAGATCCTTAAGATCGAACCGGTAGTGCTCGATGACATAGGCCTGGGCGTTCCGTTCGAGAATGCGCAGGAACTCCGGCAGTCGAGCCGAGAATTTTTTGTGAATCAAGAATCCGGTATGAGGGACGTAGGCCTGCAGAATGTAATGAAAATACATGCCGGATTGCTCATACGGAAACTGCTCGTAGCCGTACCCCTTTTCCTCGGCGTCATGATAAACGATGAAGTCGAACCGGTCGTACAATTGGGCGAGGGTGAAGGCCCGCAGTCCGGAGACATGGTCGATGAACAGGAAATCTAGCCCCGGATTCTTGGCGAGAAGATGTTGATAGTATTCGACAGCTTCCGTCTTCTGACGCTGCGACAAAGCATTCAACCGGGTTCTGCCGGAAATGCCCGGCCGAGCATAATGCACGAGGGAAAAGCCCTCCCGGGGCGGTAGCGTCTTGGCGACCTCCTCAATCCATTTGGCGTCGGATTCCACGGTGACGACATGTTTGACGCTTTGGTAGAACATGGGGGTGCTGAATTTTCCCGCGCCCAATTCAAGCACCCCACGTGGGTGAAAAACTTCAACAATTGAGCGCAGAACCGGAAGGTGTGTCCCATATTCGAAGGCAACGTTGATCTGTCGTTTTTCGGTTTTTTTCTTCGTGAGTCCTAGGAAGCGAAGTAGGTTCATGTCCACAAGCTCCATTTCTTGTATCCCGAATTTTGAAGTCCACTGCTCGTTCGATATCAAGCGGCGATGGCCTGGCTATTGCCCAGCAGCCGCTCGTAAAGATCCAAGTGTTTGGCTGCTATCTTGGACCAATCATACGCCCGTACCACCTCGCGCGTCCATCGGCTCATGCGTTGCACCAGTGCGTCGTCGTCGTATAGTCTGGTCAGTGCCGCCGCCATGTCTTCCGGCGACTCCGACGGCACGAGCAGGCCCGTCCTTTCCGGCTGAATCATGTCGGCAAGGCCCGGCACGTTCGTGGCGAGCGTGGGCAGAGCGCAGGCGAAATTCTCCAGTACAACCATTGAAAACGCCTCCCATTGCCGCGAGGGAACTACGGCAAAGCGGGCGTTTTGCAGCAGCCACGCCTTGCCGGGCCCGGTGACGGCGCTCAAAAAACGCATGCGCTCGCGCAAATCAAGCTGATCGCACAGCACTTCAAGAAAAGCTCGCTCCTCGCCGTCGCCGACAATGACGAGTTGCACCTTGCCTTTGGTCGGCGTGCGCGCCAACGCCTGCAGGAGCACGTCAACCCCTTTGCGATGTTTCAACTGGCCCAGGAAGATCGCGTATCGCCCCGGTTCGACAGTGGGATCCATGTCGGCGGGACGGGCAACGGCCTTGCTGAAGTTCGCCAGCTGGACGCCGTTGGGGATATCGACGATGCGCGGAGCGGCCTGAGGACACAGACGCGTCAGTCCTTCACGCGTGACGCGGCTGATCGCGACCAGCGCCGCGGCGTTTGCCAGGCCTTTCGCGCAGCGCGCGCCGATCGCCGGCTTCTTCAGGCGAACATTCTGCTCGTACACATCGCCGCCGTGACTGGTCACCACCACCGGCACGGGGATCCGTGGCTGGGCTAGCGCCGCAAGATAGCTCGGCGGGTAGACGCCATGGCAATGCAGCACGTCGAAAGGCCGCTGGCGATATTGGCGTTCGAGAAACCAGCGGTACCAGGAAACGAAAAACCGCGTCGAAAAAAAACGCGGATGGCGGACGACCGGATAGGGGAAAGCCTCGTCATTGGTCCAGAGCTTGCGCGGCCGAGGCGCCAGGACGACCGGCTCATGTCCGAGCGCGAGAAATTGGCGCGCCAGAGCATCGATGACGAGTTCCTGTTCCCCCACCTTGGGGAGCGCCGTATCCGTATACAGACAAATTCGCATACGCACCATCCTGGCTGAAGCGAGGTTCGCCACCGCAGGCGTTCTTAACGCCGCAGCAAGAATGGATCAAGTGCGGTTTGCGAACCCACGATCGTGCTGCCAAAATGGGGAATCGGCACACTCTGGGAGATGGTTCGTGGCCCGTGGTTTAGAATGTATCTCTTATATACTGCGCTCGGGCGGAAATGACACATTTGCCTCACTAGCCCGCAGCGCTAGCAAGGGCAACCACGGACATCCCTTGCTGGCGCTGCGGGCTAGTGAATGAGTCAATCCTGACCGCGTGCAGTATAATTCTTATTGCAACGTACCACGGACGACCTTCAAGGCGTCGGCACCATCAGCGTGAACGGATAAACGTACGCTTGCAGCAGTGTCATCAAGCCGATGACCGAAGCAAGAATGATCGAATGCCAGACGACTGCCTTGAAGATGTCCGCTTCCTTGCCGAGCTGATGAGTTGC
>SYHD01000141.1 GCA_005799265.1 Planctomycetia bacterium
CTTCGGCAAAGGCAACTTCAAGGCGCTGTTCGAGGCAATCGAACGCGAACAAGCGACGCGCGGGACGCTTTAACAAGTGCGGTTTTGCGATATGATAACACCATGAACCAGATCGTCACGAAGAATGTGGTCCTGACCCTTGCCGAAGCGGCGCGATTCTTGCGCGTCAGCAAGAGCAAGCTATTGAATCTTGCGAAAGAGCGACGCGTGCCGGCGCGTGAGATCGACGGTGAATGGCGTTTCTTGCGTCAGGCCTTGGAAGAGTGGCTACGCGGCAAGCCGAGCGGGCGTGAAATCATGCTGTCTCAAGTCGGTGTATTCAAGGATGATGAAACACTCATGCCCATGCTTGAAGAGATTTACCGGGCGCGTGGCCGGCCGATGGTTGAAGATCAAGAAGACGCATGATTATTCTGGACACGGACATCGTGACGCTGGCCCATGCGGAGCATCCCGCAATCGCCCGCCATTTGGCAGCCTGCCAGGACGAGAATGTTGCCATCACGATCATCAGTGTCATCGAAATCATGCGCGGCCGATTCGACTACCTGATGAAAGCCGCTTCCAAAGAACAGTTTCTGCACGCACAAGAACTATTGCAAACTTCCGCAAGCAAGCTCGAAGAAATGCCCACGATTTTTCTTGACGAAGGAGCGTTGGCGCAATTTGAATCGCTGCACCAAACGAAAGGGCTCAAGAAGCTCGGGCGGGCGGACCTTCTTATCGCGAGTATCGCCCTGGCACGCGATGCAACTTTGATTTCCCGAAATGTGAAGCACTTCCGTTTGATGCCACGACTTCGCATTGAGAACTGGGTGGACTAAACCATGCCTCCCTACAAACAACTCGGCTCGATCCCTCCCAAGCGCCACATCGCCCATCGCCCAGGCGGCGGGCACAAGGGCGAAGGCATCTACTACGAGGAAGTCGTCACCGTCGGCGGCTTCGGACGGGCGTACAGCATCGTCTATCATCTGCGGCCGCCGACGCGCGTCACCAAGGTCGAACCAGCGGGAAACGTGCCGCTCGAAATCGTGCCGCAGGCGGCGCTGCGGCATCATCATCTCAAGAGCGGGAAGATGCCCAAAGCGGGCGATCCGATCTCGGGGCGCGTGCCGCTCTTGGCGAACGACGACGTCATTCTGTCGCGCTGCCGGCCCGCGTCGCCGCAGAATGAGCTGTTTCGCAATGCGAGCGCCGACGAAGTCATTTTCGTGCATCATGGCAAAGGGACGCTGCACACGATGTTCGGGCCGTTGCCGTTTCGGGAATGCGACTACGTGGTCATTCCGCGCACCACGACGTATCGCATCGTCTTTGAGGGAGACGCCGACCTGCTCGTGATCGAATCGATCGGCGCGCTGTCCGTGCCGCCGCACTACGTGAACCCGGATGGCCAATTGAAGCTCGGCGCTCCGTACAGCGAGCGCGACTTGCACGGCCCCACGCAGCTCGCGGTCATCGACAAGGAGGGGCCGACGCCGGTTCTGGTGCAGGATGGACAACGCCTGACGCGCTACACGCTCGGGCAGCATCCGTTCGACGTGGTCGGTTGGGACGGCATGGTGTATCCGTTCACGTTCAACGCGGACGATTTCGAGCCGATCACCGGGCGCATCCATCAGCCGCCCCCGGTGCACCAGACGTTCGAGGCGCCAGGCTTCGTGGTGTGTACGTTTGCACCTAGATTGCTCGACACGCATCCCGACGCGATCAAAGTTCCCTACGCCCATTCCAACGTGCAGGCCGACGAGGTGCTCTACTACGTGCGCGGCCGTTTCGGCAGCCGGCGCGGCGTCGAGGAGGCGTCGTTCACGTTGCACCCGCACGGCATCCCGCACGGTCCACACCCCGGAACAATCGTTGCCAGCAAGGACGCGAAGTTCACCGACGAGTTGGCGGTGATGCTCGACACCTTCAAGCCGCTCTTGTTGACGAAGCAGGCGCTGGAGATGGACGATGCGGGGTATCCGTACAGCTGGAGCGATGGATAACTCGGCGGATCGTGCAGAAGTCGCACATGAGCACTTTTATCTTGCAAGATCCGATTACTTTCGTAGAACATTGACGATACGGGGTTCTTGGCCGGATACACCCTCTTCTTCCTACCAGCGCAAGTCACCAGGCTTAGTCGATGCTCGAAGCGTCAAGCCTTTGCACCCACTTAATAAGTGGCGGGAGCTTTGCACCCATGAACTTCACCACCACGGATGATCCCGTGCTCCTCGCGCGCACCTATCAGCTGTTTCGCGAGTATTTCAGGCTGGCGGAAAAGAAACGACGCTGGTCGATCGACGATGACATTCCCTGGGACCAGTGCAACCCGCGTCTCACCGGAGTGGTCGCAGATATCATCGAGACCTATTGTGCGGTCGAGTTGTATCTCCCCGACTACCTCGGCAAACAGATGCCGATGGTGCGCAACAATCGCGGCAAGGCATGGTTCCTGGCGAACTGGGGCTATGAGGAAAGCAAGCACTCGATGGTCTTGGGTGATTGGCTGCTCAAGTCGCGTCAGCGCAGCGACGAACAGATGGCCGACCTGGATAACCAGGTGTACGCCAATGAATTTCAGCTCCCATATGATACCGCCCTGGGGACGTTGTGCTATACGATGATGCAGGAGCTGGCGACCTGGCAGAACTACGTTCATCTGCGGCGGATCGTGCAGGACGAAGGGGGGGACCCGGCGCTCGAAAAGGTGCTTTCCCTCCTCAGCATCGACGAGCGGGCCCACTATAACTTCTTTCGAAAAATCGTGGCCCTGTATCTTGAACGAGATCGCGAGACGACGCTCGAGCATCTCCACCGCGTCGTGTACGACTTCAGGATGCCCGCAGTCGGCTTGCTCGTGAATAGTCAGCAGCGCATGGCACAGATTCGAGCATTGAAGATCTTCGATGAGGAAGTGTTTTTCTTCCAGGTCTGTGTGCCCGCGCTGGCCGACCTCGGGCTGACCAAGGCCGACCTGAAGAAGCGGAAATCGAGCCCGGCGCGCTTGGTGGTTGCCGGGTCTTGATGCTCTACGTCAGGCGACCGGCAGATCTAATCTGCCGGTTGTTTTGGTGTTCGCGCGGCGCCGTCAAGGCATTTCCGCGCGAACGCCAAGCAAGGACGGGCTCCCGGTTTTTCTCGACTTTGCACTGGTAATTCGCGCGCCGATCCAGTGAAATCATTCCTACAACCTCGTATCGACCCCTTCAGGAGTTTCGCGCATGCTTCGCAAACCTCTCCTCGGCTTCATCATGGCTTTCTTGACGATCCTTCCGGCGGCTCACGCGCAGGGCGGCAAAGTGACGATCAAGAGCGTCAAGGACGCCTACGAATTCTACGTCGGCGCCGAATTGGTGACGCGCTACCATGCCGCAGGTTACGCCAAGCCAATCTTCTGGCCCGTCAACGCGCCGGGAGGCGTTCCCCTCACGCGGAACTATCCGCCCCCCGAAGGTCAGGCGGCCGATCATCCGCATCAAAAATCCGCCTGGTTCTGCCATGGCGACGTTATTCCGGAAGGGATCGACTTCAAGAGTCCGATCAAGAACGTCATCGGCGTCGATTACTGGTCGGAGGCCAAAGGGCATGGCAAGATCGTGCTGGAGAAGGTGGCCATTCGTGATGATCCTAAACAGGGCTATGTGGAATTGAAATCTCAAAACAAATGGAACACCGCGAGTGGGACCACGATCATGGATGAAACCCGCACGATTCGTTTGTACGATCTTGGCCAGGCCCGGCTGATCGTCGTCGAGATTGACCTGCACGCCAGCGTCTGCCCGATCACCTTCGGCGACACCAAGGAAGGCGCCTTCGGCATTCGCATCAACGACGTCATCAACGCCGGCAAGACGGGCAAAGGCAAGATCCAGAACGCCGAGGGCAAAATCGGCGAAAAGGACTGCTGGGGCCAAATCTCCAACTGGTGCGATTACTCCGGCCCCGTCGATGGCAAACAAGTCGGCCTCGCGGTCCTGGCCGATCCGAAGAATCCGCATCCGTCCTGCTGGCACGTCCGCGGCTACGGGCTGATGGCGGCGAATCCCTTCGGCCGCGACAAGCACGCGAAATTCCCCGCCGTAAAGGGCAACAACGAGCTGGTGCGCCTCGAAAAAGGCAAACACCTGGTGCTCCGCTACGGCATGCTGCTGCACACCGGCGACGCAGTTTCGGGCGACGTGGCGGCGAACTATCAGCGCTTCGTCGAGCTGCGCGGCAAGGAGTGACGCCCGTATTTGTTTAGCGTTCGCGCGGCGCCGGGCGAACGCTAAACGAATGCGCCGGGGCTCTGGTTGCTTCCGTCCGTCGCGATTTCTAGGATGAAGGCATGAACAACGACAAACCTCCTTCTGAGCAAGAAACTTCCTCGCGTCCGCTGGCCTGGGGCGTTGTGCTCGTGGGCGGGCTTCTGGCGGTGGTCCTGCGCGTGGTGCCGCACCCGACCAGTTTTTCGTCGGTCGGCGCCGTGAGCCTCTTTGGCGGCGCACGCGTGCGCGGCTGGAAGGCGTATCTGATACCTCTGGCGGTGATGATCGTCAGCGATCTGGTGCTGTGGGTTCTGAGCGGATTTGATTTCAACTATTCGCTGGGACATCCTTCGCGTTTCTTTGTCTACGGCAGCTTCATGATCTATGTTTGGATCGGCCGTTGGCTGTTCGACAAGAACTCGATTCTCGCGGTCGCGCTCGCCGGGACGCTGGGCGGGCTGCAATTCTTCATCGTGACGAATTTCTGCACCTGGCTTTTTCAGCCGCTGTATTACGAGATGGTCCCCGAGGCATTCCGCTACACCCGCGATCTCGATGGTCTGATTCAGTGTTTCGTGGCCGCCTTGCCGTTCTACCGCGGGGACACGCCATTGATGCAGCACCCGTTCGTGTTGCTTTCGGACTTCAATTTCATCATCGTGTGGACGATCCTGGGCGACATCCTGTTCACGTCGATCTACCTCCTGGCCCATGGCAAACTGGTGCAGCGCATGGCACAACCGGAACAGACGCCCGTGGCCGCCCCGAGTGCATGAGGCTCCAATATGAAATTCGCTGCCATCATCGAATACATTCAGGACAAAGCGAAGATCGCCGAGGTGCGTCCCGTGCATCGGCAGTACCTCACGGGCCTCAAGGAAAAGGGCCAGATCGCCGCCACGGGGCCATTCACCGACGACTACGGCGCCCTCATTATCTATGAAGCGGCCACGAAGGAAGAAGCGGAGTCATTCCTCAAGGCGGACCCGTTCAACCACGCCGGCGTCTTCGTGAAGTACGTCATCCGGCCTTGGAATCCGGTGATGGCGAATCGCGAGCTTTTTCCCGCGTAGAATCACGTCGGCGCCGCAGGCTTTCTCATTCGAGGTGGTCATGCTGCCTCTCACCAAGCACGCGATTCTTTTATCTCTATTCTGCCTGCTGGCTGGCCGCGCGCGCGGGCAGGAACCGGGCCTGCTTCCCAAGGAGAG
Organism: Planctomycetia bacterium; assembly: GCA_005799265.1. Taxonomy (GTDB): domain Bacteria; phylum Planctomycetota; class Planctomycetia; order Gemmatales; family Gemmataceae; genus SIAQ01. The sequence continues at coordinate 5,453 of SYHD01000141.1, forward strand.
CTGGGCGGAATACGTGTCGCCAGACAAGCGCTTCAGGGTGACCATGCCGGGCAAGCCGGAGTTCCAGAAGTACCCGGTGCCCCGGACCGAGGTGGTGATGACGCTTCACCTCGTCGATTTGAAGACCAGCGCCTTTCTCGTCAGTTACTACGACATTCCGCCCGACCAGACCAGGGTCTCTCCGGAAGCTCGGCTCGACGCGGTAGCCAAGGGAACAGTCGAGAAGCCGTTGGGCCGCAGCCTCATCAAGGCCACGTCTATCGACATCGACGGCTACCCCGGCCAAGAGCTGGTCATTCAGGAGGCGAAAGAGGGGCACACCATCCTGCGGCTGTATATGGTCGAGGAGCGGTTCTATATGGTGTCGGCCGTCGGCAAGGACTTTACGGATAAGCACCCCGACGTCGTCAAGTTCTTCAGCTCCCTGAAGATCAAGTACCCCGTGCGTGCCGCGGCCACCAGCTTCGACGGGCTGCTCGGCTACTGGTCCTTCGACGACGAGGATGCCAAGGCAGCGCGCGATTCGGCGGGCGGCGCGCACCATGCCGCCATCCACGGCGGCAAACGCATCGCCGGCATCCGCGGCAAGGCGATCCAATTCGACGGCAAGGCGCGCCTCGACTTCGGCCGTGCCCGCCGCTTCGACTTCCGCGAGAACGGCCAGTTCACCTTCACCGGTTGGTTTCAGACCACCAACACCAAGTCGGGCGCGCTGCTGCGCTTGCGCAATCCGCGCGTCCCCGATGAAAAGGGAGAACCTTCCGAGCTTTTCTTCGGCTTCCGCGACAACAAGCTGATCGCCTTTCTCCCTGATCGGTCCGGCCAATGGCATGCGCAGCACCCCGACATCGCCGTTGACCGCAAGCTCAACGACGGCCGCTGGCATCACTTTGCGCTCCTCCTGGACGATTCGCGGCACTTCTGGATCTACATCGACGGTCAGCTTGTGGCCGGCGAGTCGTTTGGCCGGCCCGTCGATTTGAAGACCAGCGAGCGCGTCATCGGCGACAGCTTCGAGGGCAAGCTCGACGAGGTGGCTCTGTTCAATCGCCGGCTCAAGCTCGACGAGATCAAGGCGCTCTACGGCAAAGACTACAACTTCGAGGACAAGGCCAGGCCGCCGCTCAAGCTGGCCGCGGAGATGGACCGACCCGACCCGATCGAGCATTCGTTCATGACCGGCCAGGGGACCTCCGGCATCGCCTTCGACCCCAGCGGTAAATACTTGATCGGCAGCAGTTCGGCGTATGCCTCCGCGGAAAAAGCGTTCTTCTTTGACACTTTGACTGGCGGGCTGTGGTTACCGGAGATTGCCCCGGATGGAAAGATCTCGCTTCGTCTGGCGGGACGTGAACAGAAGAAGGCATATGACCTGAACAGCACGGAGTTGAAAGCGCTGGTCGCCGCTCATGTCGTCAAGGAGTGCCGCACGCCGGACCAGAAGCATCGCTTCGAGGTCGATGGGAAGACGGTGCGCAAAGTGGACCTCGGCACGAGCAAAACTGTCGCCGCCTGGACTCTGCCGCGTGGCATCGACGGTCTGCCTCCCGGTCACTTGATCTATACTGCGCGTGTCGAGGGCATCGCCGTGCGCGATGGCACGGGAGTGACGATGCTGTCGGCCGCGAACGGCATGGTGTTGTGGTCGCAGCCGCTTGGTGATGAACCGGCCGCGGCGCGTTTCCGGTCGATGCAGGACATGGCCCTTTCGCCCGATGGCAAACAGCTCGCGTGTCTGGTCAGTACATTCGATCCCAACAAGCTCGAGTCGCCGGCCCCCTACACGCTGTATGTCGTTGACGTGAAGACCGGACAAGCCACGCAGGCGCTCGAGGGATCCGCTCTATTCATGTCGCGCGTCGCCTATTCTCCCAACGGCGCCTACGTCGTGCTCACGGGTCGCAGCGGCATCGTCGAATTTTGGCGCGCGGCCGACTGGAAGCACCTGGCGAGTGTTCCGCACAGTCGCACTTCCAGTTATCTCGCATTCTCCGCGGACGGTCAGCACCTAGTCGCCTATGCGGGCTACGCCGTCGACGCGCGCATCAGCATCATCCATGTTGGAACTGCCTTGAATTTTCCGGCGTCAGACGTGAAAGCGCCGTGACCCAATTCACCCCGGCTGCAGAATGAGCCCCACCAGCACGTCATACCCCGCATGGGCCCCGACGGCGACGCCGAAGCCGCGCATCTGATAGAGCCACGCGAAGTACACGCCCGCGCAGGTGCGGAATGACAGGACGTAGGCGTTGAACGGATCGCCGCCCGGCCCAATGTGATGCGCGCCGGCAAAGAGAAGCGCCGATGCGAACGCCGCGAGTACCGTGGGCCAGAGCGAAGGGTGCTCGCCCCATGCGAAGAGCCGAACCAGGCCTGCGAACATCATCAGGCGAAAAAGCGTCTCCTCGTAGATGCCCGCGCCAAGGTAACTGACGATCTGGCCCCACATAGGCCCCGGCTCGGTGATGTTTGTCTGCAAAAGAGCGATGCGTTGGCTGGCTTGGCCGAGCAGTCCGTCGGCGCGCACGAACAAGAGCCATAACCCCTGGGCAAGCGCCATGAGGAGCAGCGCGAACGCCGCGCTTTCGCCGATCATGCCGACCCAGACGCCGATCTTGTCGCGGGGCTTGCTATCACGGCGGAGCAATCCCCACGCCAGCAACACGACCGTCAAGAGCAGCGGCGCGCCGTAAACCGGCGACACGCCGAGCGCCGACAATGCCGAGCGCAGCCAGGTGTCCGCGCCGTTGCGCAGTTCCTCCGGCGCCGTGTGCCCCAGCGCGTACAGACCCACTTCGTAGATCGCCAAGAGCGGCAACACGAAGAGAATGCACGCCCAGGGATGCTTCGTCGCGCTCCAGTAATCGTTGGCGTCGCTTGGCATGTGGACGGAGCCGGATTGAGCGTGGCATACGAGCTCAATCGTGTGGGTTTGCTCAATCACACGCCTGGAATCGTATGCCACGAAGCGTGCTTACAGCATGTGCGGATATAACTTGCCGAGCCGGACGCGCCGTTCGCTGACGGTGAGACCGCGGATGATGCGGCGATCCTTCGACCCGCGCAGATCGACGACGTTCGGCCAGGCGTGCGGCGCGCCTTGCCCCGCGTGAACGAGATGGACGATCGGCCGATCCGGCGGCGTCATGCCGTCGGCGCCGGGGGGCGTATCCAGAACGAAGCCGATGGCGCCATCGTTCAGTTCGACCGCCGTGCCAACGGGGTAGAAGGTCAAGAGCAGCAGCCGTTCCGCGAAAGATTTGTCGAGGTAATCGCGCTCGGCGAGCAGCAGTGTCTCGGTGAGGGCGGTGCGTGTGTCGAATGCCGGGCGATGCGGACGCGGCGCGCACAAGGCCGCATACACGTCGCACACCGCGATCAATCGCGCGAACGTCGACAGCCGTGTCGCCTTTTCGCCCAGCGGATAACCCGCCCCGTCGTTGCGTTCATGATGTTGGGATGCGGCCTCCACAGGCCAGCCGCCGCCGGGCCAGAGCCGCGTGAGCATCACCTCGGCAACGGTCGTGTGCTTCTCGATCAGCCGCCGATCCTCGGGGCTCAACGGCTCCGTCGCCGACAGTACCTCGGCCGGCACGCACACCATGCCCACGTCGTGGACCAGCGCCGCCATCACCGCGAGCTGAATCTGCGGCTGCCACTCGGCATCACCCAGCAACAGCCGAGCCAGCACTTGCGCTACGTTGATGCCATGCGCGGCGGCGAAACGCGCCGGCTCCGTCGGCCGTGCGTAGAGAACGCGCAACGGCATGGCCGACCGTGCTTCGGCAATCAGCGCGTCGGCCAACGTTTGCAATGGTGTCAAGCTGACAGGCTGTTTGGCGGCCAACAGACGCAGGCACTCTGCCAGTTCGTTCACCTGGGCCGAGGCAAGAGCGCGTTGCTCCAGCCCGGCGCTCAAGAGCGCGATCCGCTCATCGACCTCTGCCAGGACGATTTCCAAACCGTCGCACATGCGCATCTGCGTGCTCATCTCCGTCGGAAATGCGCCAACCGTGCGCAGGATCATCTCGATCATGGACGTGGCTTCGCGATGGACCTGCTCGAGCGTGCTGCTGCCTTCCGGGTCCTGGAACTCGGGATTCGCCGCGATGGTGCGCAGCGCCTGCAAGGCGTCGCGCCCCTTCCGCAACAGTCGAGCGCCGCGCCCGGCGAGCCGGACGGGACCGCCGATCAAAGGTCCCGGAGCGACAGGCAGCGCGGCTTGCAACGCCGTGTCGATCAACGCACCGTGCTCCGTGCCGTGTTGCAGTTTCTCTTCGATGGCGTGTGCCGTTTCGCCCGCGTGCTCCACGCCCGGCGCGCCGTCCGTGCTCAGACGCTGCTTCAGCGCGGCGATCCTAATCAGCAGTTCCTTCGTATCCGTCATGAACTCGGCTTCCGCTCGGCGCCATGGAACGATGGGTAATCCACATCTTCTCATCGGCGTTCCGGCCCAGCGCACTTGATCGCAACCCCCGCGAAATCGGCACAACCCGTATTGTCAGGATACACTTGCCCCATTTGCCTTGCCTCCCGCGCCGAATGCCTGGCATTTGCCGCTATTCCCGTGTCGGTAAAAAATGGTAGAGTGTCCATGAGCCAGTAGGGCAGGCGGCCTCGCTGGCCTCTTCCTGGTGGAACCGGAAGGCAAACGAGGCCGCGTGTCCTTCGAGGCGAAACGGAGTTTGTATCATGCTCCAACCGACGCGCCGAAACTTCTTGGGTGCGGGCCTGACAACGCTCGCTGGCGCCGCCGGCACGTTTACCTATGCCCGAACCATCGAGCCGCACTGGTTCGACGTCGTTCATCTTGACGTTCCGCTCAAGAAGCTGCCCGATGCGTTCGCCGGTTTCACGATCGCTCAGATCAGCGATATTCATTTTGGACCCTATATGGGGCCGGCTGAAATCGAGCCGTCCATCGATGCCATTCTTGCGCTCGATGCCGACGTCATCGTCATCACCGGCGACATCGTCTCGCGCATCGAACACGGCGAGCCGGACATGATCGTGCAATCGCTATCGCGCTTACGGGCCCGGCACGGCGTCTTCGCGATCCTCGGCAACCACGACTGGTGGAGCGGCGCCTCAGCCGTCGTCGAAGCGCTGCGGGGCGCGGGCATCACCGTCTTGAGCAATCGGTCTCATCCCTTGCAGCGCGACGGCCAAACGCTCTATCTCGCCGGCGTGGACGACGTCTGGTGCGGCAAACACGATCTCACGCGTACACTCGCCGGCATCCCGCCGGTCGCCGCGGTCGTCGCCCTGGTACATGAGCCCGACTACGCCGACGTCGTCGCTAACGATGCGCGCGTGATCCTGCAGCTCTCAGGTCATTCGCACGGCGGCCAGGTGCGCGTCCCGTTCGTCGGCGGCATCTGGTATCCGCCGTGGGCGCGCAAATATCCGTGTGGGATTTATCACCTCGGCGATCTCGCACTCTACACCAATCGCGGCGTCGGCATGGCGAGCTGGCAAGTGCGCTTCGCGTGTCGGCCGGAGGTGACATTGGTGACGTTGAAATCCGCTAATTGATCGCCCGCCATTGATGGCGGGTCTTGAAGCCCCCGCCGCAAACGGGGGCTATTTGACTTGATACTTCTTCACTTTCGCCTCATCCACATTCACGCCCAACCCCGGCCCTTCCGGCACGTTCATGTGGCCGCGTTCGATCACGTGCAGCGGCGCAACGATGTCGTCCACCAGGCCGTAGTAGGTGCAATCATTGGCGAGCGGGAAGTTCGGCGTCGAGACGACGACGTGTAGCATGGCCGCAGTCTTCAAGCCGAGATCGTGGGCGCAATGAAAGACGCACGGCACGCCGACGGCCTCGCACAGGGTCGCGACCTTTTTGACGCCGAGGAGGCCACCGTTCTGATACGTGTCGGGCAGGAGCACGTCGGCGGCCCGCAGCGCGAGGATTTGCGCCACGATCTCCAGCGTCGTCACCGATTCGTTCAGGCCCAACGGCGTCTTCGTCAACTTCCGCAAGCGCGCTGATTCCGTGAGGCAACTGAACGGCATCGGCTGCTCGAAGTATTCGAGGTTGTACTTTTCTAGATCGCGCGCCAGCGGAAAGGCGATTTCAGGCTCGTAGCCCATGTTGGGGTCGATGCGCAGCTTGAGCCGATCGCCGACGCCGTCGCGGATGCCGCGCACCATTTCGAGATCCTCCTCGGCGTTGCGGCCCGCTTTCGTCTTGAGCGTGGTGAAGCCGTCGTCCACGTATTGCTTGGCGATGGCTTTCGCTTCGTCGTAGGGCCGAATGCCCATGCACGCGGCTAGCTCGATCTTCTTGCTGCGGACGGCCCCGCCGAGCAACTTGTAGAGCGGCTGCTTGGTAGCTTTGCCGATGATATCCCACATCGCCATCTCGACGCCGCTGGCCAAGTACGTGCCGAGTGTGTTCTCCGCGTAAAAGGCTTCGAGATCGAACGGATCGCGGCCAAGCGTCTGCCCGCGCAGCCGATCTTCGGGCGTGCCCTCGAAGGAACGATTGATCCAATCATCCGGCGTCTCGCCCCAGCCGACGAGGCCGTTGTCGGTCTCGAGTCGAATGAGCAGGCTCTCCTTGTAGGTGCCGGCCTTGTAGCGATTCTGGTACGGCGCGATCGGCGGCTTTTGCGGGATGCGAACGCGGCAGGCGTGGAGGTTGGTGATTTTCATGGGAGGGTCCTTGACACGAGGAACGATTCGCTTGCGGCAATCATATGCGTTCGCGTCCGTAATTGACAGACCTCCGCACCAATCATATGATTAGTTGCAGGTCATGCTCCAAGGGAGAACCCGATGGCGGACAAGGATGAAATCAAACGCCTGGAGCAAGCCATCAAGCGGGCCAACAGCGCGAAAGCACTCGAGGAGGCCCGCGAAGAGTATGTTCGCCTGCTGGAAGATGATGATTGGCGCGTCACGACCAGAGCACGCAACGACGCCAGGCCGATTATGCGAACGCTGGGCGTGCCGTTTCCGACGGAATGCGCGGTCGTTGACAAAGTCCTTGAGCTATTGCGGACCGATCATCCGCTCAAAGCGATCGGCATGGGCGAACCGCAGGGGATTCATGGCATCGCCCACGTGATGAAGGGCGGCTTTCTCGACAATCTCTACATCAAGATCAAAATCGAGGACGGCCTCGTGTATGTTCTGAGTTTCCACCAATGACACGAACCAAGCTTGCGAAAATGAAGAAGACGACCCGAACGTCGAAGCGGCGGCGCTGTCCCGCATGTGGTCAAGGCTGGCTGGAAACGACAATCGTGAGGGATCGATTCGTCCACGAAGAAGATGGAATTCGCCGACCGGTCCTTGTTGAGGATGTGCCTATCGACACCTGCACGGAATGTGCCGAGTCGTTTCGCGGACCAGAGGCGTCACGTCTGCACCACGAAGCCGTGTGTCGAACGTTCGGATTCCTCACGCCGCGCGAGATCTTTGATTTGCGCGAGAAAATCCTGCGTCTGACCCAGGAGGAATTTGCACATCTTACGGGCATCGGCCTGGCGACGATATCCCGCTGGGAGCGCGGCCGGCTGGTGCAGAATCGCGCGATGGACCGTTATCTGCGAGTGCTGAGGGACAATCCCGCCAGCGTTCGTTATTTGAAGCACCTTTCGGCCTGACGCCCGTCTAGTCGTCAACCACTTTCTTCGTGCAATCGATGAACAGCCACGTCGCCGCGGCCAGCAGGCACATCGCGGCGACACCGGCGAATACGCCGGGCCAATCATATTCACGCTTGAGGTAGCCGAAGATCGGATTGGCGGCGAAACCGCCGACGGCGCCGATCGTGTTGACCAGGCCGAACAGCGTCGCGGAGGCCCGGCCGCCCATGTCCGTGACGGCGGCCCATTGCGTCGGCAGGCTCCAATCGCCGAACACGCGGGCGGCGACGAGCACCAAGAGAGCGATGTGGCCTTCCGCCATTTGCACGCTCACGAGCACGAGCCCGGCCGCCAGCGTCTTGCCCGTCAGTGCGACCAGGGCGCGCGACCAGCGGCGATTGCCCCAGCGGCGAATCAGCAGGTCGTTCAGCATGCCGCCAATCACGCCGCCGAGCGCTCCGCCCAACAACGGCAGCGCGGCGAAGAGGCCCATCTCCTTCAAATCGAAGTCATGTCCGTCCTTCAAAAACGACGGCAGCCAGTAAACGTAAAATTGATCCTGAAACGTGCTCGCGAAAGCGTAGAGCAGCATCATCGCCACGCTGACAGACGCGACGCCCTTGAATGTGAGGCCGGGCTTCCGCACGATCGGCGGTTCGCCCGCGCGGATCGAGTCGTCTGCAAGTGAGGTGGGCAGACGATCCGCGATCTCCGCGCACTCCGCGGCATTCACCCACGGATGTTCGCGCGGCGTGTCGCGCACGATGAACCAAAACGCGACGGCGAGCACGACGCCCGGCACGATCAGGACGATGAGCGTTGTCTGCCAGGTGAGGCCGAGCATCCCCATCAAGACGGTGGCGATGACGATCGGCGCCGTCGCCGCTCCGATGCGACCGAGCGCGGTCACGAAGCCTTGCACCGACGTGCGCGTGGCGAGAGGGAACCAGGTGCGCGTCATCTTGCTGACGATCGGATAGACGCCTGCCTGCGCCAGGCCAAAGACGGCGCGGGTCCCGGCGAACGGCCAAAAACCACCCACGAAGGCCACCCCCGCCACCGCCAGCGAACCGCAGAGCGTGAGCAGCGACAGCATCGCACGCGGCCCAAAGCGATCGCCCGCCATGCCTCCGGGAACCTGCCCCAGCGCGTAGGCAGCTTGAAACGCCGAATCGAGCCAGCCGATCGCGATGTCGTCCAGTTCCGGATTCTCGGCGTGGAAGGACGGCTTCATGACTCCCCAGGCATAGCGATGAAGATAGAGGAGCCAACTCGCGGCACAGGCCAGGACGAAGATCACCCAGCGCACCCGCGTCGGGCGTTGGCGCAGGGTTGATTCATTCGGCGCGCCGGGGTCGTTCATGGCTGCCTCATCTCGTTAATTGCGCTAGGATTGGACGGATCTATGGCGTGAGTCGTACGATGTGACAGACCATCTGCAATGCCCACCAATAATTTCACTAGCCCGTAGCGCCAGCAAGGGCATTGGTCGTTACCCTTGCTGGCGCTGCGGGCTAGTGTGGCGATCTACCCAAATCAAGAGAGTTCGTCTATCACGCGCCCGCTCGACAGCACGGGATGCGGCCGGCCGGAACCATCGGTGTAATTCACGTTCACATCGACGCCGAGGTGCTGGTACATCGTCTGCAGCACGTCCTGGCAGGTCTTGGCGTTGGCGTGCGGGAAGGCGCCGCGCGAATCGGACGCGCCGACCACTCGGCCGCCGCGCACCGGGCCGCCCGCCAGAGCCGCGCTGAAGACGTTCGGATAGTGATCGCGGCCCGCGTCATTGTTGACGCGCGGCGTACGGCCGAATTCGCCCCATGCGATCACCATCGTCGATTCGAGCAGGCCGCGCTGGTCGAGATCCTCGATCAGTGCGGAATAGGCCCGGTCAAAGCGCGGCAAGAAACCGCGCCGCAATGAATCGAAGCCCAGGACATGCGTGTCCCACCAGCGCAGATCGACGGTGACGAGCCGCACGCCCGCTTCCACCAAGCGGCGTGCAAGCAGGATACGCTGGCTCCACGCGGGGGCGCCGCAGCGATTGGCGGCGCCGGGGTCAAACGCCGGCATGAAGCCGTAACGCTCGCGGATGACACCCGGTTCGCTGTCGATGTCGAAGGCGTCGCGGGCGGCGTTCGAGGTAAGGATGTCCCACGCCTGGGCCGTATGGCGATCGAGAGCGCTCAACTGGCCCGTCGCATCAATATCGCGGCGGATGCTATCGAACGAACGTTGAAGCGTGCGGCGATCGCCGACTTGCTCCATGGTCACGCCGGCGGGGAGCGAGAAATTCGGCAGGCGGAACGGCCCCGGAACCGCGGGGTCCACTTGCGTCTCAAACGCCTTGTACGCGGTGCCGAGATAGCCGGGGCCGACGCCGGGCGTGTGCCGCGGGATCATCACATACGGGGGCATATGCGGTGTCTGAGCGCCGATCTGGCGGGCGACGATCGAGCCGCAGCTGGGATAGGTGTTCTCATCCGGATTTCGGCCCGACGGATAACCGGTGAAGCAAATCTGATCGCCCGACGAGTGCCCCGCGTCGTTATGGTGCAAACTGCGGATGATGGACCACTTGTCCTGAATGCGGCCGCACATCGGCAGCATGTCGGACAGCATGATGCCCGGCACGTTCGTGTCGCTGACGCCAAACTCGCCGCGATATTCGACGGGGGAGTCGGGCTTGGGATCCCACATGTCCATGTGGCTCGGCCCGCCACGCATCCACAGGATGATGACGGACGGCCGACGCGTCGATTGCCCAGCTGCCGTGGCGCGCGCTTCCGATTGCAGAAGTTGCGACAGCGACAACCCGGTCGCGCCGAGCAGCCCGGCCTTGACGAAGCTGCGGCGGTCGAGAGTCATGGTCTTGCGGAGGTCGGAACAGCCGATCATGGCGGGATTCTCGTATTAAAGGTAGGAACGGAGTATCCGCTGGTAAGATTGTACTTGATTAATCGGTATTGGGGAAGGAGAAAAGCAACAAATCGCCAGTATCCGTTTGGCGCTCGGGAGACGCCGCTCAAGCGTTAAACCAGAGCGGCCCGACGAAATACCATCTCACCGCACCAGCTGCGATAGTGGCCCAGCAACGCGAAAATTGATGGCGTCGAACTCGTTGCCATCCATCGAGGCATAGGCTTGGAGGACTTGGGCTCTCCGTCAAGTTGGTGGAAACAAGAATCTCACGCAAAGGCGCAAAGAAAAATGCAACACACTTGAGGCAATAAGCTTGTGTCAATTTCAACTTTGCGCCTTTGCGCCTTTGCGTGAGATTATTCCACATCGATGGCGGAGAGCCAGGACTTGATCGAAAGAGGAGCCGCGCAAGTGGATGCCGCGCCGCGCGAGGCGGCGCTACAACCGCGCGTTGAGATTCACTTGTCGAACTCGGCGTCCTTCAGGCCGACGTTGAAGCGCAGGCTGGTGTAGCTGTAAATCTCGAGCAAATCGCCGCCGGGGGGGCCGCCCTCGCGCGGATGTTCGTAGTTCTCGACGTGAATCGGAATCTTCGATTCCTTTTCGAGGAACATGATGGTGCGATGGCTGTGCACGTCGCTGCGTTTTTCGGCGCGGGTCAACTCAATCCTGTAGCAGGGGCGGTTGTCGAATTTGTACTCGGCAATCTTGACATCGGTCTTGGCGAGGCGGCGTTCGATTTCCCAGTGGCGCAGGGCCGTGTCGATCATGTTGCCGATGCCCGCTTCTACGATGGTGTGCCGGCTGTGCTGCATGACGCGCGGATCGTTGATGTCGACGGAGACGAAGCCGACGACGTTCGCACCGAAGAAGGTGCTTTTTACGCGCATCCGGTTGTTGTTCTTCCCTTGGACGTAGATAACTTGCTGGCCCTGGGTCTTCTTCGGGGTCAGCCAGCGCATGGCGACGCTGAACGGTTCGGGGCGCATCTTGAACTCGATGACGTTCTCAACTTCGAGTTTGCCGCGCACGCGCTCCTGAGACACTAGCACGCAGGTGTAATCCTTGACGGCGCTGTAATTGCGTTTCGCATCCGTCATCCAGGCGATGGGCTGATCGAGCGCCGACAACTCGGCGCGGGCGGGCGCGACCGTGCCTTGCGCCGACGCCGACGAAGCGACGAGCGCGACGGCAATTCCCAGGGTGATGCCCGCGATCCGCGAACGGTGAAGATTCATCTTGCGTACTCCTTCCAGGGTTCCGAGCGTTCCATTGCGTGAATTATCTATAACACCCGGCGATTTGCGATTCTAGCCGGGTTGCGATGCACCTCATCCGCGCAACGGAGTTGGCAAGCCTGGCAAGAACGAGAAGGTGAGACTGCGCAAACTGCTGCCGTAAGGCGAGCGGCGGGAGATATCCAACCCACCGTAGACCCCACGCTTCGTGTGAAGAGGTGTTTCGCACGCGGAACGTGAGGTCTACGATTTCCTGCCGGTCGCCCAAGCCGTCACATGCCCCATAGTGCTTGCGTCCCGCCGCCGCTTTCCATACATCACAACGGCATGGGAGATTTTCCTGCCAATCCACGCGGGCCGTTCGCGCTTCTCCGCAAGCTCTGGGATCGTGAAATCGTCCAGCCGTTGCGCGACGTCGATGAAGAGTCGCGCGTCTTCCTCTCCTCGCCGGCGGCGCGCGGCGTGGACGCGAAAGTCATCATCACCCTGGTGACGGTCGCCGTCATCGTGACCGTGCAACACTACCTCGACGGCTCTGGATTTCCGTGGGTGATGCGCGCCGTCGGCGCCGCGGACCTTGCGGCGACGTTCGAGCGCGCCACGCTCGATCCCATCCACGGCCAACTCTGCCGCCTCCTGCCGTTCTGCGTGCTGCAATCGCTCGGCTTCCTCGTCCCCGCCCTGATCGTTTGGCTCGTGTTCCGCGAACGGCTCAGCGACTACGGGACCAAATTGACGGGCGTCCTGGCCGGCTGGTGGCTCTATCTTTTGATGATCGCCGTGGTGATGCCGTTCGTCGTGCGGGCATCCTTTCATCCGTCGTTTCGGGCGACCTATCCCTACTATCGCCTGGCGCCCGGCGAGCCCCTCTGGCCCTACCTGTGCATCTGGGAGATCGCGTATCTTTTGCAATTCTTCTTCCTGGAGTTCTTCTTCCGCGGCTTCATGCTGCACGCCACCCGGCTGCGCTTCGGTTGCTACTCGATCTTCGTGATGACGATTCCCTACTGCATGATCCACTTCGGCAAACCGATGGCGGAAACCCTGGGCGCGATCATCGCCGGCATCGCTCTGGGCTTCATGAGCCTGAAGACACGCTCGATCTGGCTGGGCACGGCCCTACACGTCACGGTCGCGATCACGATGGACCTACTGGCGCTGTGGCACGGCGGGCAGTTGAAGTGGTGAGAGGAGATATTCGTGTGCTCCGGTCACGCCGTGGCCGGAAAGCCGGTCACGGAGTGACCGGACCACATCCAGACAGATCCATGACCTGAAGTTGCTGTCCATTGACAAGCGGCGTATAATGGAGTACAAGTGATAATGGTCAAAATCCCGGTTGGAACACATCGAGTCCTGTCCGCATAGAAGGAGATCATCCATGCGTTACGAAATGGCTCCCCTGGCGATCGAAACCGATCGCAGCGAACGAGCCGCGTTCATTCGCCGAACCTACGCCCACCTGGCGGGGGCGATTCTGGCGTTCCTCGCAGTCGAGACGGCCATCTTCGGCTTGATCCGGCCCTTGATGGGCGACGGTTTCAGCCAAATGCTGAGCGTCATGTTCCAGAGCCAATTCTCCTGGCTGATCGTCATGGCCGCGTTCATTGGCGTCAGTTATCTGGCCCGCTACTGGGCGAATAACGGCGGCTCGCCGGCCCTGCAATATGCGGGGCTCGGGTTGTATGTCGTTGCCGAGGCTCTAATCTTCGTGCCGATCCTCTTCGTGGCGATGTTCATGATTCCGTCCGCGCCGGGGCATCAGTTCGACCTGGTCGGCCAGGCGGGCATCTTGACGCTGTGTCTGTTCGCGGGGCTGACGTCGGTGGTGTTCTTCACGGGCAAGGATTTTTCATTCCTTGGCCCGATCATCGCGATCGCCAGCTTCGTGGCGTTGGGGGTCGTCGTCTGTGCGCTTATTTTCGGCTTCTCGCTCGGTCTGTTGTTCTCGCTGGCGATGATTGTACTCGCCGCCGGGGCGATACTTTATGATACGTCGAACATCATTCACCACTTCCGGACGGACCAGCACGTCGCCGCGTCGCTGAGCCTGTTCGCGTCGGTGGCCATGCTGTTCTACTATGTGCTGCTGGCGCTGATGCAGAGTCGGCGGAGCTAACCCGTCGCAAAGCCATTGGAAAACGCCAACGCTCGCTCGGCTTCACACGAGGCCGGGCGAGCGTTTTTCTTAGACGCTTGGCGCGTGACGCGTACATTAAACCCATCATGAAGATAGGCATCACCTTCAATCTCAAAGGCTCCACGCCGCGCGCCGCGAACGCGCCCGATGACGCCGACGAGGAATTCGACAGCCCGCAAACGATCGAGGCCATCGCCAGTGTCCTGCGCGGGCTGGGGCATGCGGTCGTCTTGTTGGGCGATGGCCGCGCGTTTCTCGACAAGGTGCTTGCCGAGCCGCCCGACTTCGTCTTCAACTTCGCCGAAGGGCAGGGGATCAGCCGTTCGCGCGAGGCGCGCGTGCCGGCCGTGCTCGACCTGCTCGGCATTCCCTACACCGGCTCCGATCCGTTCACGCTGGCGGTCACGCTCGACAAGGATTGCGCCAAGAAACTCGTCGCCCTCGCCGGCGTCGCCGTTCCGCACAGTTTCCTGCTCGAACCCGATATGCCCACGGCGAACATCCCGACGGCGGCGCTCAAGTTCCCGCTCATTGTCAAGCCGGCGTGGGAAGGTTCCAGCAAAGGCATCCGCGCCACAAGCCTCGTCACGCAAGCGAGCGCGCTTCCCAACGTTGTCGAATCGCTTCGCCGCGACCATGCGCAGACCCTCCTCCTCGAAGAATACATCGAAGGCGACGAACTGACCGTCGGGCTGTACGGCAACGGCGTGCCGAACATTCTCGGCATCCTGCGCGTCGTGCCCAACTGCGCGACCGAGCCTTTCATCTACAGCCTCGAAGTCAAACGCGGCTATCGCCAGCACGTGACCTTTCAATGCCCACCGCTGTTGCCCCCGGCCGTTCTGGACCGAGTGGCCGACGCGGCGCGAACGTCCTTTCGCGCGCTGGGCTGTCGGGATATTGCCCGCGTCGACTTTCGCGTTCGCGACGGTGTTCCCTTCTTCCTCGAAGTCAATCCGCTGCCGGGCCTGAATCCCGTGGACAGCGACCTCGTCATCATGGCCCGCCTGATGGGTTGGTCGTACGAGAGGCTGGTGGCCCAGATTGTCCATGAAGCGCGGAAGCGCTGTGGCATGCATTGAGCCGCGCCAGGACGAGAGAGTGAACCACGGGGAACACGGGGGGACAGGGGGAGAACAAGGAGAGCGACCCAAGGAGAACACAAGAGGAACGCGGCGTTGTCGATTATTGTCAACACAATATTTCTCTAGCCTTTCCCCGTGCCCCCCGTGTTCCCCGTGGTTCACTCTTGAGGTGATTCATGACATTGCGATCGGTGCTGGTGTTGCACAATCAACCGGTGTTGCCGAGGGATCATCCGGACGCCGAATCGGAACACACCGTGGTCGAAATCGCCGGAGAGATGGCGAAGGTGCTCGAAGAGGCGGGCTATCGCGTCCATCAGCTTGGCCTCGGCGGCGACCCCACCGTGCTGTGGCGCGCACTGGCGAAGCGGAAACCGGATGTGGTTTTCAACCTTTACGAAGGCAACGCGGACAACACGCAGACCGAATCGTTCGTGGCGGGGCTGCTCGAATGGTCCGGGATTCCCTTCACCGGTTCGCCGTACGCAGCGCTGTCGCTGGCCCGCGCCAAGCATACGACAAAACACCTACTCAAGGGGGCCGGCCTGCCGACCGCGGATTTCCAGGTTGTCAACGCCCTGCCCGTGCCGGATTGCACGCTCGAATTCCCCGTCATCGTCAAACCCGCCGAACAGGACGGCAGCGTCGGTCTGGACCAGGAAAGCGTGTGCACGAACAAGGCACAGCTGGCCAAACGGGTCCGCTATGTTCTCGCGACCTACGGAGCGCCCGCGATCATCGAGGAGTACATCGAAGGCCGAGAATTCAACGTCGGCCTCGTGGAGCTACCGGAGCTCCAGGCGCTGGTGCCGATGGAGACGGTATTCCTCGTGCCCACCGGCTCCTGGCGGATTTACACGTACGGGCGAAAATGGAATCGCGGCACTGCTGAATACGAGGAGACCCAGTCGCGTTTGGCGACCGACCTGTCTGCAGCGATACTGGCCAAGCTGAACCGACTCGCGATGCAGGCCTATCGCTTGCTGGGCTGCCAGGATTACGCCCGCGCCGATTTTCGCGTGACGCCCAGTGGCAAGGCGTACCTGTTGGAAGTCAACCCGAACCCGGAAATCAGCGTGGGTAGCGATTTGACGGAGGCTCTCAGCTCGGCGGGCATGCCCCACAGTGAGTTTATCGTTGCACTCGTGGAACAAGCCGCGCGCCGGCGCCGGGCAACCACACCGAAGTTGACACCCGCGCGGCGCGACACGTCAAGACGCGCCAGGCCGGCGTAGTCTTGAGTTCCACAAGTATGTTTGCTTTGGCCCGAAGCACAAGCGAGGGATTCACGCAGTCTCGCTTACGGTTTGGGTTGGTATATACTGCGCTCGGGCGGAAATGACACATTTGCCTCACTAGCCCGCAGCGCTAGCAAGGGCAATCACGGACATCCCTTGCTGGCGCTGCGGGCTAGTGAATGAGTCAATCCTGACCGCGTGCAGTATAGCTGGTATTGCCTGTCGCCAAAACACACCTCCACGTCAGGCGGGATCAGGTTCACAACTTCAAGATCATCGACCATTCCGCACCTGGATTTATCTGTAAAAATATAATAAATATACATTTTATCATTATTTTGCACAAATACATTGACATTTATAATGTACATATTTACAATAACATTGATGACGACCTACGTTGAGATTAGATTGCTTGAGGTGTTCCCATGCACAAATGGCGTCGCATTTGGCGCGAAGGATTGGCGCCGCAACTATCGAGCGCCGGCCTTCGCGCTCTGCAATCGGCGCTGTTTAACGATGACATTCGGCTCGTCCAGGGCGTGACTTGCTTTCCACCCCCCTTGGACCTTCTTGGCAAGTGCGCCGTCGGCGGCGCTTGTGCGATTGGTTTCTCCGGCTGGCAAGGGGACGGTTTGACGCGCATCGAACAGGTCGACGCCTACTTCGTCCACGTTTGTGATGTCGCGGATGCCGCACTCCATGAAGCCGCGGGGTGTCGTTACTTTCTCAACTGGTTTGACGAGACGCCGCGCGCCGAGATGCGCCGCGAACTGCTGGCAGAAGTGAATCTCGCGCTGGCGATGCGCACGCGCAACGCGGCGTAGTACCGCACATCGAAACCGTGTACCACGGCTCATTTTTTCGGAGCAACTGTCATGATTTGTCGCCATTGCCACCGCGCGCCGATTTCGCGTCCGCGTCGTCTGTGCTGGTCGTGCTATTACAGGCCCGGCGTGCGCGAGTTGTATCCCTCGACGAGCAAGTTCGGCCGGCGCGGCGTGGGCAACTTCTATGGCACTCGGCCGTTGCCGGCCTTCCCGACCAATGCCGCGCCGGGTTCGCCCGAGAAGATCGAGGTGCTCGCGGAACGGGCCCAACTCAAGCTCAATCTCTGGCATCCGGATGACGCGACACATGCGACGCCGGCGTTGGCGGTAGCGAAAGCGGGGTGACGAATTCTCCCCTCTCCCCCTGTCCTCCGGGGGAGAGGGGCCGGGGGCGAGGGGGCCGCACTTGCAACGACAGCATCCCACAGTCAGTTGGTCTGAGAGCCAGGTTGCTGGCGATTCGTCCCCCTCACCCCCAACCCCTCTCCCCCGGAGTACCGGGGGAGAGGGGAGAGGCCGCCCGCACTACGAGGCCAGCACTGCCAGCACCGCGTCGCCCATTTGCGTCGTGGTCGCTGTGCCGCCGAGGTCAGGCGTACGCACCTTCGCTTCCTTCAATACGCGCGCCACCGCAGCTTGTAGGGAGGCGGCGCTTTTTTCATGCCCGAGGTGATCGAGCATCAGCTTCGCCGACAGGACCGCCGCCAGCGGATTGGCGATGCCCTTGCCCGCGATGTCCGGCGCGGAACCGTGCAGCGGCTCGAACATGCTCGGAAAAGCGCGTTCGGGATTGATGTTCGCACTTGCCCCGAGCCCCACGCTGCCCGTGATGATCGCGCTCAAGTCGGTGAGGATGTCGCCGACCAGATTCGACGCCACGACCACGTCAAACACCTCCGGCTTGCGCACGAAATCCATGGCGGCCGCGTCCACCAGCAGCGAGTTGGATTGCACGTCGGCGTACTCCGTTCTCACAGCGTGGTAAACGTCGTCCCACAGTCCGAGCGTGTGCACCTGGGCGTTCGACTTCGTGATCGACGTCAGCTTGCGGCGCGGTCTCTTACGCGCGGCCTCGAACGCGGCGCGCAAAATGCGCTCGCAGCCCTTGCGCGTAAAGACGGCGGTCTGCACGGCAATTTCGTTTGGCGTGCCCGTGTACAGTCGGCCGCCGGTCGGGGCGTACTCGCCTTCGGTGTTTTCGCGATAGACGAGCATATCGATCGAGCCGGGCGCCTTGTCGCGCAAAGGGGATTGCACGCCGTCGAAGAGAAACGCGGGACGCAGGTTGACGTAAAGATCGAAGCGCCGCCTCATCGGCAGCAACAGGCCATGCACGGTGACGGTATCGGGAACGTCGGCCGACCCGACTGCGCCGAAGAGGATGGCGTCGTGCTTTTTGAGGAGGTCCCAGCCATCGTCGGGAAGGATCTTGCCTGTCTGCTTGTAGAATGCCGAACCCCACGGCAGGCGGTTCCAGGTGAAGCTTGCACCCTGGCGTTTGAGGGCGGCGTCGGTGACGCGGATGGCTTGCTCGATCACTTCCGGCCCGATGCCGTCGCCGCCGATGACGGCGATGTTCGCGGTTGCCATTGTCAGATTGCTCCCGTTCGGTTAGGGGGGGGACGTATTGCCGCTTGGCGTCTGCGTTGCGTCCGGCGGACGCTAAGCCGCAAGCAGATGGATTTTTTCATCATCTTCTCAAGATGTAGAGGTCCATCAGCCGATACCTTTTTATTGGAGAAACCGCGCCTCACAAGATCCGTGGAACAGCGAATATGGCAACACAACGACAAACTGGGCAAACGCGGCGAAGCGTGAGGATTCTCGCGACCATGTCGATTGGGCTGACATGGATGCTTTTGACAGGCTGCTCGCAAGCGCCCACGACCGCGAAGCAGAATATCGATCCCCTCCACGGGCACCTGACGCCGCCCGGCCAGCCGCAGTTCCCGAAGCCGGCGAACACCTCCGCAAGTCAACCGGCCACGGGCGTGTCGGCGCTGCCCACGTCTTACTCCGCAACCAACAATGCGACACTGGCAGGCACGAGCTGGCAAGGCCCGCTGGGTCGGCCGCTGGCCATCGACGATGAAGGCCGGACCTACGCGCCGGGGCAAATGGGGCCCAAGCCGGCGCCCACGTCGGGGTTTCCCGCGCCCAATCCGAATCCGCGTGTCGAGCCGGTCCCCGACGCGTTTGCCGCGCCGCAGAATCTCGCGCCGATCAGCGATTGGAAGGCGCCCCAGATCAACAAGCCTGCGGAGTCCGTTCCCGCGCTGACGGAAGAGGGGCTTTTCAAGCAACTGCAATCGCGCGGCGTCTTGCAGCAGAAACGGGACGCGGTTGCCGAGGGCGTGCGTTTGACATGCTACGTGCCGCGCGGTCCGACCGGCGGCCTGCGCGCTCTCGAAGCGACCGCCGCCGACTACCCGACTGCGGCCCAGGCGATCTTGCAGCAACTCGAAGGTTCGCGCTAATCGATGACTTCATCGAGCACAATAGCCGCCGTCCACCGGTAGCGTGTGCCCCGTCACGTACGACGCCGCATCCGACAGCAGCCACAGGACAGCCTGGGCGACCTCGTCGGGCTGCCCGACGCGCTTCATCGGCACCGAGCGCGCGTAGGCGTCAAGATTTCCGGCGGCGGCGCGATGGAGCAGCGGCGTGTCGATCGGGCCGGGCGCGACCGCGTTGATGCGGATGCCCGACGTGGCGTATTCGAGCGCGGCCGCCTTGGTCAACCCGACGACAGCGTGCTTGCTGGCGACGTACGCCGACCAGCCATTCAAGGCCCCGATGCCGAGCACCGAAGCGGTGTTGAC
>SYHD01000142.1 GCA_005799265.1 Planctomycetia bacterium
CGAAGACGGCGATCTTTTCGTTCTTCTTCTTTTCCAAACCATACGCCAGCGAAGCCGCGGTCGGTTCGTTGATGATGCGCATGCGCTGCTTGGATTTCTTGTTGGTCTGCGGATCTTCGATTTCCCATTCGGTATCGAAGCCGGCGATCTGGGCGGCGTCGATGGTAGCCTGGCGCTGTGAGTCGTTGAAGTACGCGGGGACGGTGATGACTGCTTTGCGCACGGTATGGCCCAGGTACGCCTCGGCGGCTTCCTTGAGTTTGCGCAGGATCATCGCGGAGATTTCGGGCGGGGTAAACGCTTTGCCGTCGATATCAACTTTGACGAGTTCCTGTTCACCGCCGACGACTTTGTAAGGTACGAGCTTTTCCTCGCTCTGAACTTCATTGTGGCGCCGGCCCATAAAGCGTTTGATGGAGTAAACGGTGCGCCGCGAGTTGGTGACGGCCTGCCGTTTGGCCGGATCGCCGACGAGACGCTCGCCTTTGTCGGTAAACGCGACGATGCTCGGGGTCAGGCGCAGCCCCTCTTGATTGGCGATGACTTTGACTTCGGCGCCCTCCATGACCGCGACCACCGAATTGGTGGTGCCGAGATCAATGCCGATGATTTTTTCAGTTGTCATTTATGGTTCCTTTCAGCCGTTCCACCCTTTCGGGCATTCCACGCAGGCAAGACCGGAATGACATGTCTTATTTAAGTGGACACGAATGGTGTTGGAAATAGCAACAATCGTGCCGTCAAATAAGTCAAGGCCAAGACAAACGCAAGTATTTACACGATAATTTGTTATGGCAACATTAACAGCTGGGGATGGGCAAAAAACATTGGATTTGAGCATTCGGGCTGTCAAATAGGCAGTCAGAGAGTGGAACGCGTCCAACGGGTCGTCAGAATCCGCAAAAAGCGAAAAAATGCCGTAAAACCTGTGTATTATGGTTGTTTCTTCGTTGACGGCTGTGGGATGGCTGTCTAAATTATTGAGAGGAACCCCGCGCACGGCATCCATTTACGAGACCCGACCTATGGCGCGCAAGAACGAGTCCGAACCTGTGGTTTCCGCAAAGGTTCTAGCTCAGATGAAATCGCTGCGATCCCAGATCGACAAGCTTGATTTGCAAATCCTCAAACTGGTGAATGAGCGCGCCGACGCCGCGGGGGAAATCGGCCAGCTCAAGAATGAGAATAGCGCGGAAGTCTTTTCACCCGTTCGAGAAGAGGAAGTGCTCCACAACGTCATCGACGCCAACAAAGGGCCGCTGGACGAGGTCACCATTCGCGCCATCTTTCGCGAGATCATCAGCGGATCGCGGGCGTTGCAGAAGATCATCAAGGTCGCCTATCTCGGCCCGGAATACAGCTATAGCCACCTGGCGTCAGTAGAGCGTTTCGGACATGCGGTTGAGTACATGCGCGTCGGCAGTATTATGTCGGTTTTCGAGGAAGTGAATCGCAACCATGTCGATTACGGCGTGGTGCCGCTTGAAAATTCAACCGACGGCGGCGTCTCCGACACCCTCGACATGTTCATGCGTTTGCCACACCTGAAGATCTGCGCGGAAGTGCGTCTGCGGATTCATCACAATCTGCTGGCGAACTGCGATCAGGAGCAGATTCGCCGCGTTTACTCGAAGCCGCAAGCTCTGGCGCAGTGCCGTAACTGGCTCAGCAAGAACTTGCCGCACGCGGATTTGAAAGACGTATCGAGCACCGCCGTGGCCGCGCAGCTAGCCCAGCAGGAGCCAAGCGCCGCCGCGGTGGCGAGTCGACAGGCCGCGGTGAAATACGGGCTACGGGTTCACTTCACCGAGATCGAGGATTATCCGCACAACGAGACACGCTTTGCCGTAATCGGCCATCAGGACGCTACACGCTCTGGGACCGACAAGACCGCCCTGATGTTCAAAGTCCCGCACCATCCCGGCTCACTCGTCGACGCGCTGGATGTCTTCAAGAACAACAAACTCAACCTGACCTGGATCGAGTCCTACCCGGCCAAGACCGAGAGCGGCAAGAACGAATACGTCTTCTTTGTCGATTTCGAAGGGCATGTCGAGGACCCCAAGGTGAAGCGAGCGCTGGGCGCGCTGGACGGCCACTGCGAGCAACTGGTGGTGCTCGGCTCTTTTCCAATTGCAACCACCAGCTGAGCGAACGGGAAGAAAGCTGGGCGAAAAAGTGGTGAGCGGATTCGGATTAGTTTCCACTAAATACTCACCACTCACGGATTGCGCCCCGCGCATCATTTCGTATCGCTCCTCCTGAACGACCATCGCCGCCCGCCGGAAATGTGCCATGATTATCGTCTTAAAACCCAACAGCAGCGCGGCCGTGATCGACCACGTCCTCGAACGCATTCGCGAACTCGGTCTGAAGCCGCACCTCTCCACGGGCGAGCATCGCACCATCATCGGCGTCATCGGCGACGAGAATAAACTGCAAACGCAGCCCCTGCAAGCCATCCCCGGCGTCGAGCAAGTGCTGCCAATCATGAAGCCGTTCAAGCTGGCGAGCCGGGAGTTCAACAAAAAAGACACGGTGGTGCAGCTCGGCAAGGTCAAGATCGGGGGCGGTTCGCTCGCCATGATCGCGGGGCCGTGCGCCATCGAAAGCCTGGCGGTGCTCGACGAAATCGCCGGCGCCGTCAAGAAGGCGGGAGCAAACATCCTACGCGGCGGCGCCTTCAAGCCGCGCACCAGTCCTTACAGCTTCCAGGGGCTTGGCGAGGACGGGCTCAAGTATCTTCGCGACATCGGCGTCAAGCACGACATGCCGGTCGTCACGGAAGTTATGGATCCACGTCAGATCCCGCTCGTCGAACGCTATGCCGACATGTTCCAGATCGGCGCCCGCAACATGCAGAATTTCGATCTCTTGAAGGAGATCGGCCAAACCAAGAAAGTGGTCCTGCTCAAGCGCGGTATGAGCGCGACGGTGAAAGACCTCTTGATGTCGGCCGAGTACGTCTTGTCGGAAGGCAATCCGAACGTGGTCCTGTGCGAGCGCGGCGTCCGTTCGTTCGAGGACTCGACGCGCAACATGCTCGACATGAGCGCGGTACCAAATGTGAAGGGGCAGAGCCACCTGCCGATCATCGTCGATCCGAGCCACGCGACTGGCCGGCCCGACCTCATCCCCGCGCTGGCGATGGCATCGGTGGCGGCGGGGTCGGACGGCGTTCACATTGAGGTACACAGTTGCCCGGAGAAGGCTCTCTCGGACGGCCCGCAAGCGCTGTTGCCGCCGAAATACGCCGAGGTCATGGCGCAAATCCGCAAGTTGGCAGAGATATTGGGAAGGACGTTCTGACCGTCTTCGTTTTGCGCTCGCGCGGCGCCTTGCAACGAAACAACCCAACATGCACTTGCCGCCATCTTGGATGCCAACATTGGCCAACGAAATGGATAAACCCTATTTCCGCGCTTTGCAAGAATTCATTGCCGCCGAACGCTCAGAACATCAAGTCTTTCCGCCCCAGGAACACGTCTTCGCCGCCTTCGCGTTGACCCCCTTTGAATCGGTGCGTGTTGTGATCCTCGGACAGGACCCGTATCACGACATCAGCCAGGCGCATGGCCTTTCGTTCTCGGTGCAGCCAGGCGTCAAGATCCCCGCATCGCTTCGCAATATTTTCAAAGAGCTGAACGACGATCTCGGCCATCCATTGCCGAAACACGGCTGTCTGACGCGCTGGGCAGAGCAGGGCGTCCTCTTGCTCAACGCCGTGCTAACCGTGCGAGCGCATGAAGCGAATTCGCATCGCCGCAAAGGCTGGGAGACGTTCACGGACGCTGTCATCGTCGGATTAAGCAATCGTTCTGATCCGATAATCTTCGTGCTCTGGGGCAAGCCGGCCCAGGCCAAGCGATCGTGGATCGACGCGGCGAAACACGTCATCCTCGAAGCGGCCCATCCGTCGCCACTGTCGGCTTACAATGGCTTCTTCGGGAGCAAGCCGTTTTCAAAGATCAACGTGAGGCTGCGCGAATGGAGCCAGGCCGAGATTGATTGGCGAATTTCATAGAATCGGTTTAGAACTTGCATGGCGCCATGCGAGCGCTAAACGAATTCACGAAGGACCTTGATTCATGCGCAAGAAATTCATCGCCGGCAACTGGAAGATGAACACCCGCAGCATCGATGGCGAATTGCTCGCGGCCGACGTCGTCAAGGGACTCGGTAGCGGCTCGAACGTCACCGTCGCGGTCTGCCCGCCGTTTCCGTTTCTCGCACGCATCGCCCAGGTCGTCAAGGGGACGTCCGTCGCCCTCGGCGCCCAGAACTGCTATCCCAAGGACGACGGGGCCTTCACCGGTGAAGTCAGCCCCGCCATGCTCGTCGATGTCGGCTGCGCCTACGTCATCATCGGCCACAGCGAGCGCCGCCAGTTCTTTCATGACACCAATGACTTCGTCAACGCCAAGGTCCATGCCGCATTGAAGGCCGGCTTGCAGGTTATCCTCTGCATCGGCGAAACACTCGACGATCGCAAGTCCAATCGCACCGAGGCGGTTCTCGACGCTCAGCTCACCGGCTCCCTCGCCAAGATCACGAGTGTCGAACTGGCAAAGATGGTGATCGCCTACGAACCCGTGTGGGCAATCGGCACCGGTGTCAACGCGACCCCGCAGCAAGCACAGGACGCCCACGCCTTTGTCCGCAGGCGCGTCGCTCAGCTGTGCGGCGACGCGGCGGCCCACGCGCTCGTCATCCAGTACGGCGGCAGCGTCAAGCCCGACAACGCGGCCACGCTTCTGAATCAGCCCGACGTCGATGGCGCCCTCGTCGGCGGCGCGAGCTTGAAAGCGGACGACTTCCTTGCCATTGTGCGCGCTGGCGTTCGCTGAGGGGTCTGTTTAGGCTCGCACGGACCATGCCAGCGCTAAACAATACGGACTTTTTTTCGTCCCTCCTCTTGCAACCCCATGCTCGGATTCAAATAATATCTCTTCCCCAATTGGCGATTGACAGGTGGGGGTTGATTTCATCCCCTTGATAAATCGTTGAGGATCTCATGGCCGAAGCATTTGTTCTCGAAGTCCAAGAACGCACCTCCCGCGGCACCAACGCTGCCAAACAACTGCGTAAGAAAGGACTAGTCCCCGCCGTCATCTACGGACACGGCGAAGGCACTGCGTCCCTCTCGGTTCCGGGCGACGCGCTCTACAAAGCCGTCCGGCACGGCGTACGTATTTTCGATGTGAAGGTCGGCGCCACGGTACAGAAGACGCTGTTGCGCGACCTCCAGTGGGACCCGCTCGGGCACGATATTCTCCACGCCGATTTTTATCGCGTCCGCGCCGATGAGACCATCACCCTCGACGTCAAGGTCGAGTTGCGCGGCACTGCTGTCGGCATCGCAGCCGGCGGCGTACTCGTGCAGCAGATCCACAGCTTGACGGTCGAGTGTCTGATCATCAATATCCCCGAATCGATTCGCGTGAACGTTGGCGAGTTGCAACTCAACCAGGCGATTCACGTACGCGAATTGCAGCTCCCCGAAGGCGTCAAAGTCAAAAACGACCCGGACGCGATCATCGCCCAGGTCACGCTGAAGATCGTCGAAGAAATTGCACCCGCCGCCGTGGCCGGCGCTCCGACCGCCGAATCGGCCGAGCCCGAAGTCATTGGGCGCGTCAAGGCCGAGGAAGGCGAGGAAGAGGAAGGCGAGAAGAAACCCGAGAAGAAGTAGTCATGAAGCTCGTCGTCGGCCTCGGCAATCCTGGCAAAAAGTACGACGGCACACGCCACAACGTTGGGTTCGCCGTTGTCGATCGCCTGGCGGCCGCGCCAGGCGTTGGCAGCTTCCAGGAACGCTTCGATGCCGATATCGCCGAATGGCGCGAGGACAGCGAACGAGTTCTCCTCCTCAAGCCGTTGACGTTCATGAACCTAAGCGGCCGGGCGGTTCGGCAGACGATGGACTTTTATCAGGTTGAGGTGAACGATCTGCTGGTGATTTGCGACGACATGGCTTTACCCCTCGGCAAACTGCGCTTTCGAGCACGCGGCACGCACGGCGGGCACAATGGGCTTCGCGACATCCAGCAGCACCTTGGCACCAACGAGTACAGCCGATTGCGCATCGGCGTGGATGTGCCTGAAGGCGAGAAGGGCGCGATCGACCATGTGCTCGGCAAATTCAAGCCGAGCGAGAAGCCTGTGATAGAAGACGCGCTGCAACTGGCCGTCCAGGGCGTCGCCAAGTGGGTACGGCAGGGTGTGCAGGAATGCATGAATCAATATAATGCATAATTCGACCGCTTGCGACTCAGCATTCGCTGACGAGCGGCAGAGAAGGGACGATCCATGGCAGCGAATGTTTACGAGTGCATGTTTATCCTCGATTCGAGCAAGGTCTCCGGCAACATCGAAGCCGCGGACAAGCAACTCCGCGCTCTTCTCGAAAAGAACAACGCCGAGGTTCTCGTCTGCCGGCCGTGGGACGAACGCAAGTTCACTTATCCCATCGGCAATCACAAAAAAGGGATTTATTACCTCACCTACTTCTCCTCCGAAGGCAAAAACCTGGTGCCTATCGAGCAGGATTGCGCACTGAATGAGATGATCTTGCGCATGCTCGTGCTGAAGATTCATCCAAAGCTCGTCGAGACGATGTTGTCCTTGGCGAAGGGCGAACACGCGGTCGCGCTGCACAATATGCAGGAAGAGCCGGCGGCGGAGGATGGCGTGCCCGTCGACTTCGGCGGCGACGGCCAACGCCGGGGACGACGCGAAGGCCGCGGGTGAGCCGCGTTTTTGCTAAAATAGCTCCCGTGATTTCATATCCCCTCAGCGGAGTGAACGGTCATGGCGAATCTCAACAAGGTCATGCTGATCGGACGTCTGACCCGCGACCCAGAAGTGCGCATGTTTTCCAATGGCGGCAAGGTCGCGAAGTTCGGCTTCGCGGTCAACAACAAGCGGAAAAACCAGCAAACCGGACAATGGGAAGATGAAGCGGTGTTCCTTGAGGTGGACGCGTTCAACCGCGGTGAAACAGGCAGGAAAGCCGACGTGGTGGAGCAATATCTTCGCAAAGGAAGTCAGATCTTCATCGAAGGGCATCTGAAATTGGATCAGTGGACCACGCAAGACGGCCAAAAACGCTCCATGGTAAGGATCGTCCTGGATAACTTTGAGTTCCTGGAAGGACGTAAGGATGATGGATCACGCGGGGCCATGCCCGCGAAACGCCAGGACGAGCCGCCGCCAGCGCAGGACTATGATTCCGGTCCCGAGCCGCCGATGAACGCACCGCCGCCCGCACAGGAAGGCGACATTCCGTTTTGACGATTCTCCTTGGGCGTTGGCAGCGCTAAACGAAACATACGATAACCAACCACCGGACACTCCAATGGCAACCCGAAAACGCAATCACGTGCTCAAAGGCAAACACGGCGGCATGCAGCTCCTCCTCACCGAGGATGTCGCCCACCTCGGCAAACAAGGCGATCTCGTCGAGGTCAAGGGAGGCTATGGCCGCAACTATCTCTTGCCTCAAGGGCTGGCGACGACGCCAACCGCGCATAATCTCAAGCTGCTCGAATCGCACAAGAAGCGCGTGTCGCAGGCACGCGAGTCGAAGATCGCCGACCTCAAGGCGATGGCCGAGCAGATCGCCCGCGTTCCGCAGCTGACGATCGAGGCCAACGCCAACGAAGAAGGCCATCTTTACGGCTCCGTTGGCGAGGCGGACATCTCCAAGACGCTCAAGGGCAAGAACCTCAAAGTCGAGACCGAAATGGTCAAACTCGAGGGCATGATCAAACAGTGCGGCCTTTACGAGGTCGATCTGAACCTCGGCTACGAGATCACCACCAAGGTCAAGGTCATGGTCGTGCCGCAGAAGACCGCCGAGAAGAAGTAGCCGCGGTGGCCTGGCAATTTGCTAAAATAGTCAGCCTGACCACATCGGTCAGGCTGATTTTTTGCCGCTTGCGGTTTAGCGCTCGCTCAACGCCATACGAACGCGTAGCCGCAATCGACAAAGCCTGGAGGCACGGGCATGCACCCTGACCCGTCCGTCACGGACCGACTGCCGCCGCACAATCGCGACGCCGAACGCAGCTTGCTCAGCAGTATGCTGCGCGACAACGCAATCATCAACGAGATCATCCATCTCGTGAAGGCCGAGCACTTCTACGTTTTCGGCCATCAGAAGCTCTTTGAAGCGATCACGAAGCTGAACGACGACGACGGCAAGCCGGCGGACATCGTGACGGTCGCGGAATATCTGACCCAGGCGAAGCTGCTCGACGACGTCGGCGGCGTCTCCTATCTCGCCGAGTTGTGGGACGCCGCCCCCAGCGCCGCGCACTTTCGCCAATACGCGGAGATCATTCGGCACAAGGCGATCGTGCGCAACCTGATCCACGCCTGCACCGAGATGCAGGCCGAGGCCTACGATCAAGGCCAGCCAGCGAACGAACTGTTAGACTCCGCCGAACGCCGCATTCTTGAAATTGCCGAGATGGGCATCACGGGCGACACGGTGACGCTGCACGACGCAATTCAAGAGGCCTGGACCCGGCTCGATCAGCGCAAGCAAAAAGGCGACAATGAATTCAGCGGCATCGCCACGGGCTTTTTGGATCTTGACAACCTGACGGCGGGATTCCAGAATTCGGAGTTGATCGTCCTTGCGGCGCGGCCATCAGTCGGCAAGACGGCGTTTGCGCTCAACATCGCCCGGCACGTCGTCGTCGAGGAGGACCTGCCAGTGCTGTTCGTCAGCCTCGAACAGGCACGCGTCGAATTGGCCGAGCGTTTGCTCTGCTGCCAGGCGCGCGTGGACAGCCATCGCTTGCGGCGCGGCCATCTCAGCACGGACGACATGTCGAAAATCATGGAAGCCGGCGACACGTTGAGCCGCGGACATCTGTTCATCGATGACACGCCCGGCCAAAGCATGTTGCGTATCGCCGCCAACGCCCGGCGGTTGAAGAAACGGCATGACCTGCGCCTCGTCATCATCGATTATTTGCAGCTGATCGACCCGGACGATCGCCGCGAGAGTCGTCAGGAGCAGGTCGCTGGCATCTCGCGGCGTTTGAAGTTTCTGGCCCGCGAATTGAAAGTTCCCGTCGTTGCGCTGGCCCAGGTCAACCGTAGTTCCGAGGATCGCCAGGACCATCGCCCGCGTCTGAGCGATCTACGCGAATCGGGCGCGATCGAGCAGGACGCCGACACCGTGATGATGCTGCATCGGCCCGACTATCACGAGCCGGGGCAGCAGGAGGGGCTGATCGAGGTCATCGTCGCCAAACAGCGCAACGGCCCGACGGGGGACGTGAACCTCATGTACGTCAAGCAATACATGCGCTTCGAGAACCACGCCGTTGAGCATTCGACCGGCGCCTACGTCTAGACCTCCGACTTCAAGGGTGAGAGGAACCGCCATGGCCAAGAAGAAGACGAAAAAGCCCGCGTCGAAATCGAAGCCCCCTGCCAAGAAGGCGGCCAAACCCGCACGCAAGAAGCCGACCAAGGCCCCCGCGAAGACGGCGCCGAAAACGAAACGCAAGCCCGCCGCCAAGCCGGTGAAGCGGGCGCCGGCGAGGGTTGCCAAGCCGGTGAAGGGGGCGCCGGCGCATGTCACCAAACCGACGGCGCCTCTCGCCAAGCCCATCCCACTTGCCCCCGCGATCACCGTGTGGATGGAGGAAGCCTGGCCCGATCGCGTCATCGATTTCGCACGCCTGCAATTCGACTCGTCCTATTTGGTGGGGGTTGTCGATCGTCTCCGCGCCGACCTCATTACCGTCGAACCCGATTGCGCCTTTCACGAACGAGCGCCGATCGTCGGCGATGCCTGGATCTCCGCTGATATGGACGATTTGCCGTCCGAGGGGGATTTTCCGCGCTCGTATTATTTGTTTTTCGTGGGGCCGCAGGGGAGCTCGTTCGAGGGGCCGTGCGAAACGCTGGTCGAGAACAAAGCAGGCGAGACGGTCACGGTGCGCGGCCAGTTTCGCTGGGGCTGGACGGTGGCGATCTCGTTCGTGTCGCCGGTCGCCGCGCTCGTGCCCGATACGATTGCCGTCTACCCAAATGGGACCATCGATCATCTCGAACTCAACCTGCACTTTCAGGACGACGAGGCGCCCGCTGAAGTCGAGGACGGCGCCGCCAAGGCGCGTATGTCCCCCGCGGCGTGGGAGAAGCTGGCGACGATTCGCAATCGCATCGTCGCCGTCCTTGGCAAGCATGGCATCAAGGTGCTGCGCCGCGAGACCCTGGGCGTGCCCGTGTTGGGTTATCGGGCAGGCGAAAGGATCTTGATCGAATCGGAGTATCTGCGCGTCAAGGATGCGTTCTTCTTTCGGGCGAATTAGTTCAAACTCACCCCTCTCCCACTGTACTCAGTGGGAGAGGGGCCGGGGCTGAGGGGGCGAACAGGCAGTTGCGCGGCGCCCCAACCCCTCATCCCCGCCCCCTTCCCCTGAGTACAGAGGAGAGGGGAGGTAGTAATGTAGTCAGAGAGTTTCTCATGCGCGTTGGCATCGGACACGACACCCATCGGCTCGGACCGGATCGCCCGCTGATTCTCGGCGGGGTCAGGATCGAGTATTCACGCGGCCTGATCGGGCATAGCGATGCTGATGTAGTGCTGCACGCGCTCACGGACGCCTTGCTTGGCGCCGCGGGCCTGGGCGATATCGGCGATGCGTATCCCGACACTGACCCAAAGTACAAGGACTGCGATTCGCGCGTGTTCGTCACGGAAACCCTTGAGCGTTTGCGCGCGAAAAGTTACCGTGTGGTCAATGTCGACCTGACGATCTTCGCCCAGGAGCCCAAGCTCGGACCAATCAAGGCAAAGATGCGCGAACACCTGGCGGTCATGCTGGGTCTTCCGGTGGACGACGTTAACGTGAAGGCCAAGACGGGCGAAAAAGTCGGCGCGATCGGCCGGTCCGAGGCAATTGGCTGCCACGTGGTTGTCTTGATCGACAGTTGAATCCGATGCGCGCTTGCAGTTTCGCGCCCAGGGAACGAGGGAGACGATGGAACACACTCTGCGTGTCTACAACACCCTGACCCGCCAAAAGGAGCCTTTCCAGACGCTCATCCCCAGCAAGGTCAGCATGTACGTGTGTGGCCCGACGGTGTACAAGCCGAGCCACATTGGACACATGGTCGGCCCGGTTATATTCGACACCGTCAAACGCTACCTGACCTACCTGGGCTACGAAGTCACCTGGGTCGTCAATATAACCGACGTCGACGACAAGCTCATCGTGCGTGCCCGCGAGTTGAACACGACTGTCAAGGACCTCGCCGAGCGCATGACTGTCGATTATCTCGAGTGCCTGAAACGCCTGAACGTCACGGGCATCGACCACATGCCGCGCGCCACCGACCACATCGCGGGCATGCTCGAAATCATGCGCGGCCTGATCGCCAAGGATTACGCCTACGCGGCCGGTGGCGACGTGTATTTCGACGTGCTCAAGGACGCGGACTACGGCAAACTATGTAATCGCGATCCCGAGCAGATGGCAGGCGGCGCACGCATCGAAGTCAGCGACAAGAAACGCAACCCCGGCGACTTCGCGCTTTGGAAGGGGTCGAAGCCGGGCGAGCCGGCCTGGGATAGTCCGTGGGGGCCGGGGCGGCCGGGTTGGCACATCGAATGCTCCGCCATGAGCATGAATCTCCTGGGCACGACGCTCGATATCCACGGCGGCGGTCTCGATCTGCAGTTCCCGCACCATGAGAATGAACTGGCCCAATCGGAATCGTTTTCGGGCGAACCCTTCGCACGCACCTGGATGCACAACGGCCTTCTGAAAATGGGCGCGGCGAAGATGGCTGGCTCGGTCGGCAACGTCGTCAACATCGCCGATCTGTTGCAACGCCATCAAGCCGAGACCGTGCGCTTTCTCCTGCTCAACACCCACTACCGCAGCCCGATCGAGTATAGCGACGATCGCCTTGTCGAAGTGCGCAAAGCCCTCGACGGCTTCTATCGTTTCTTCGAGCGCTTCGAGCGCATCACCAAGAAAAGCTTCTACACGCTCGACGCGCCGACAGTGCGCCGACCGTTCCAGGCCGGCGCGCCGAGCGCGGCGTTCGTCACCGAGTTCGTGGCCCTGTGGGAAAAGTTCCTCGCACACATGGACGACGATTTCAACACCGGCGGCGCGATCGGCGTCCTGTACGAATTGCTATCCGCGCTCAATCGCTGTGCCGACACGTGCCAACTCGAATCGGGCAAGGCGGCCGCGGAAGACCTGCACGCCTTCGAGCGCGGCGTCTCGTTCCTCAAGGAATTGAGCCAGCTTCTTGGGGTATTCGACAAGCCACGAGCGGAGGCCAAGCCGGCGTCGGGTGAATTGACGATAACCGCGCATGCGCCAGCCGTTATTACGGGGCCGCCTGATGCGCGGAAGCTCATCGCCGGCGTGAAGCAAATTCTTGACGACGTCGGCGGAACGCTGCCGCCAGAAGTGTATTCGCTCGATGCGCTAATTCGGTTGCTCATCAACCTGCGGGCCGAATCGCGCAAGGCGAAGAATTTCGCGCTGGGCGATCAGATTCGAAAGCGCCTGGGTGAACTTGGCGTAACCTTGGAGGATCGGCCGGGCGGCACAATCTGGCGGAAGGAGTAAATGTTTAGGGGCTGGCCGCGGACCCGCGCGGGTCTGCGACCCGCGGCTAAACAAAGGCCATGAACCAACTTCGCCGTATCCTCGGCATCGACCCCGGCCTTGGCATCACGGGCTACGGCGTCATCGAAATTGCCGCCAACCTGCCAGTCCTCCGCGAGGCCGGCATCATTCGCACCGCCGACGATGACGCCAACGACATGGCGGAAAAGGTCCTGTCCGTGTACAACGGCGTGGTGGAAGTGATCGCGCAGTTTCAGCCCGAGGCGATGGCCGTCGAACAGCTCTACGCCCATTACGATCATCCGCGCACTGCCATCCTCATGGGTCATGCGCGCGGCGTCATCTTCCTCGCGGCGGCGCAGCACAAGATCCCGGTCGTCAGTTATGCGGCGACGCAGGTGAAGAAACTGATCACGGGCAACGGCCGGGCGTCGAAGGAGCAAGTGCAGCGGACGATTCAGCATGAGCTTGGCATGAGCGCGTTGCCCGATCCGCCCGACGTTGCCGACGCCCTCGCGGTGGCGCTGTGCCACTATTACACGCATCGCAGGATATCATGATTACGAAGATCACGGGCTGTGTAAATCGCGTTCTCGATGATGAGATCCGCCTGCAAGTCGGGCCGCTCGAGTATCAGATCCTCGTCCCGGAAATCGTTCGGCGGGCTCTGCAGCACCGGCTCAAGGAAGAAATTACCCTCCACACCGGGCACTATCTCGATGGCAATCCCGCGCATGGCCGCATGGTGCCGCGGCTGATCGGCTTTCAGACCGAGGCGGAGCAAGAGTTTTTCGATCTGTTCTGCACAGTGGACAAGGTCGGCGTCAAAAAGGCGATGAAGGCGTTCGTGCGGCCCATCAAGGAGATCGCCGACGCCATTCAGCGCCAGGACGCCAAGTGGCTGACGACGCTCCCGGGCATCGGCGCCGCGACGGCCGAGCAGATCGTCGCCACGCTGCGCCGCAAGGTGACGAAGTTCGCCCTCATGGCCAGCCCCGGCCCATCAGGCGAGGCGGCGCCGGTCAACGTCGATGCCAACGTGCTCGAAGACGCCTATCAAGCGCTGTTGAGCGTTGGACACAATCCCCACGAAGCACGCGAACGGCTCGACAAGGCGCTCGCGGGAGGCATGAAGTACAAGAGCGTTGAAGACATGCTCATGGCCATCTACCAGCAGAAATAGCCTCCAAGAGAAAACCACACTCATGGCCCGTCAACCGATCGTACAAGCTGAGCCCCCGGACGAAGACAAGAAACGCGACGCCGCCCTGCGCCCGCGCCTCTTGCGCGAAGTCATCGGCCAGAAGTCGGTCAAGGAACGCATGGAGATCCTGCTCCGGGCCGCGAAAAAGCTCAAGGAGCCGATGTCCCACATGCTCTTCGACGGTCCCCCCGGCCTGGGCAAGACGACCTTCGCGACCGTTCTCCCCAACGAATTGGGCACGAGCATTCAGATGACGAGCGGTCCCGCTCTGACCAAGCCGGCGGACATGCTGCCATTCCTGACCAACGCGGCGGAGGGGTCGTTTCTGTTCATCGACGAGATCCATCGCATGCCACGGGTAGTGGAGGAATTCATCTACCCGGCGATGGAGGACTTTCGCGTCGATATCGTCCTTGGAGACGGCTTGAACGCTCGGACGTTATCGATGCCGCTGAAACGCTTTACGCTGATTGGCGCGACGACGCGCAGCGGCATGTTGTCAGGTCCGATGCGAGATCGTTTCAAAATTCACGAACATTTGGACTATTACACGCTTGAGGAGTTGTCCGAGATCGTGACGGTAAACGCTCGCAAGCTGAATACGCCGATCACGCCCGACGCCGCCCACGAGCTGGCGAAGCGTGCTCGCGGCACGCCGCGCGTGGCGAACTCCCGGCTTTGGTGGGCTCGCAGCTATGCGGTCAGCGAAAGCGATGGTGCGATTGACCTGAAGCTAGTTCTCGCCGCCCTGAAGATGGCGGAGGTCGACGAGTCAGGACTGGACAAGCAGGACCGTCGTTATCTCGAAGTTATCATCAACGTCTTCGAGGGAGGCCCCGCAGGCGTCGAGGCGATGGCGGCCACGATGAATTTGTCCGTGGACACCTTGAGCGACGACATCGAGCCATACCTCCTGCGCGAGCAGATGCTCGTCCGCACGCCGCGCGGCCGAATGGCGACATTAAAGGCGTTTCAGCACCTGGGCAAACAGCCAAAAAAAACCGATCCCGAATCCCCGCAAGGACTTCTCTTCGCATAAATTGTTCATATCATACCACCGTTGTAAACAGTAAACTGATTAGTTCCGATTCAGGGAGCAAAGGCTGCCACCCACCTGCACGAGAAGAACACGGACGTAGATCACTTCTCATCGGACGCTTCGCTTCGCCAGAATGATATACGCAATTACACTATTATCGCAAGTAGGTTGTCTGTTTGTCTAGCCGACTCTATCCGGCTTAGCTAGATTAAAGACGACGACGCTGTACACCTTGATTGGCGTTACAGCGGTTGTGGGAGTTGTCCGGGAGAAGGGATGTTCCAGGGTTTCCCCGGCCGCATTGGAGATATCGTAACCTTAAATGGAGAGCGGCCCTGGATGTCACGCAACTTGATCCTCCTCTTCCGTCGTGATCCGTCTCGTGATCGTCAGACCGAGAATATCCGCTTTGAAGGCTACAAGCCTCTCTGGCCCGACGGCCGTCCGGTCGCTGTCGGAATGGATGCCCTGTGTAAACACGGGCTCCGCCTTCTCGGACTAGGCAAACACCTCGCGGGTTGCCAGCAAAAGCTGGTCAATATGGTGTGTTTCCCCCTGTCAGGACGCGAGGACGGGCTGAATCGCATTCCCGGCTATCGTGTGCGGCGTTTCTACCTGTTGCGGACCGGGAATGTCGGTCGGATTCACTTTATGGACGGAACCCCCACCGTCGCCACGTTTGAACTGGACGTGGATGAGCCGCGCGTACTTCATTGGCTCGGCCTGGATACTCTTGACGATGGCGAAATCCAATGGTTCGATCTCGCTGCCGTCGGAGTCGATACGGCGGTCTCCCGACCCCGTCAGCAACGGATGCAAGCCGTTGAAGCATGATCGCCATGAACCGCGACCGCAACGAACCTCGCGGTGGCGGCTTGTCAAAGGAAGTTCCGCGGCACTACCATGACACAGACCTTTCGCGGCCTGGCCGTTTTTGTCACGGTCGCGATACTTCTCACGCTCGGCGTGGGCTTCTGGTCGTTCTTCACGCCGGGCCCGCGCATGGACAAGGATGCGTTCATCATCCACTTCGTGCTCGGGCTCTCCACCTCGATCATTATCCTGTTCGTACACTGTTTGATCTTCATCTACTTCCTCGGCACAGGTCGGTGGGTGAAAGAGGTCACGCTGGCCTACCGCATGCCCGACGAACCCTGGCACAAACAGACGCGCGAATTGAAACGCCAGACGTTCCCGCCGGCCTTGTACTCGATGCTCATCGGCATCGCCGCCTCCGCCGCGGGGGCCGGAGCGCAACTTCAAGCCTGGCCGTGGTACGTTCACATGACACTGGGCTTCTTGACGCTCGCCATCAATCTCTGGGCGTTTCGCCTCGAGCTTCGCAACGTGAC
Organism: Planctomycetia bacterium; assembly: GCA_005799265.1. GTDB lineage: Bacteria > Planctomycetota > Planctomycetia > Gemmatales > Gemmataceae > SIAQ01. Next base: position 16,213 of record SYHD01000142.1, read on the forward strand.
GACCAATGCGCGGATCATCGACGAGGTGATGATGGAGGTCGATCGCATCCGTGCCGCGAGCGGCCTAAATACCAACGAGGAAGCGTTGCGCGAAGACGAGACGCCGATTGCGAACATCAAGGAAATGCGGCAATCTGGGAAGACACCGTAGGTGCCATTGGTTTGTATTCATTTAGCGCTCACTTGGCGTCACGCGAGCGCTAAACGGCAACCGATTGTGTTTTTTTCCCCTCCTTTCCTCTGGACACACCGCAACACATCACGTATAGCCCCGCTCGAATTGCCACTCAACACCGCACGGAAGACCGAAGCACGAAACGCCATGGCAGGCTCGCGTTCATCGGGGGATGAACGCGAGTCAACGATTGGCCGACACGCTCGGAGAAATGGCGCGTTTTGTGCCGACGTCTTTCTGGCGGAATTTGTTGCCTCGACTGTTTTCGCTCAAGCATGGAGAGAGCGGGGTCGATAACAACGAAGCGAGTGGTTTTATCCAAAACGGGTTTCCATTTAGGGGGACTGGCGCCGCGCCGCACAATCATGTGTTGCGACGCTTGGTCGGATGGAAATTCAAGAGACGGGGTTAAGACAGGCGGAACCTGGCAGCATTCGACGGCTCACGAGGTGAGGCTTGGCGCAAACGCATCCAGGGGTGGATGCGGTCGCTGCCAAGGCAAAAGGGAAAATGAAAAAAGGGAAGAGAGAGACTCACTTTCTCCCTTGAACTTTTTCCTTCTGCTTTGGGCAAGCATCCCTCTCGCGAAATGTTGAAATCGGCGCGCGGGCGTTCCATTCACCATGGAACTCGCGCTGCTGCGGCCACTTCTGCTTGATCTCATCAGGGAGGAATCCATGGTGACACATGTGGACGTGGATGTCCCGCAGCTCTGGCGCGACTACCGGACCGAACCAACGGTAGAAATGCGAAATCAGCTCGTGGAACTCTATTTGCCTTTGGTCAAATACAACGCCGAGCGCATCTGGTCGCGTTTGCCCGACGGCGTCGATCTCGACGATCTCATCAGCGCCGGCGTCTTCGGCTTGATGGACGCCATCGAAGCATTTGACCTCGAGCGCGGCGTCAAGTTCGAGACTTACTGCGTGCCGCGCATCCGCGGCGCCATGCTCGATGAACTGCGCACGATGGACTGGGTGCCGCGCCTCGTGCGCAGCAAACATTCCAAGCTCGAGGATGTCCGTAAATCGATGGAAGCGTCGCTTGGGCGGCCGCCGCGACCGGATGAGATGGCGGCAAGGTTTGGCGTCTCGCTTGAGGAATTCGACAAGATGCACGGCGACGCGACGGCCGTCAGTCTCGTCAGCCTCAACAAGAAATGGTACGAGACCGACAGCTACAAGGACGTGCGTGAGATCGACATCCTCGAAGACAAAAAAGCCGAGGATCCCACGCATCGCTTGCAGAATCGCGACCTCATGCGACTCGTGACGCGCGGACTCAACCGCAACGAACGGCTCATCATCATTCTTTACTACTACGAAGATATGACGATGAAAGAGATCGGCGCGACGCTCGATCTCAGCGAATCGCGCGTCAGCCAGATGCACTCGAGCATTGTTACTCGTCTGCAACAACAGCTCGCGAAACGCCGGCCTGAGTTTAGCGTGTGACCGCGAATTAGTTAAGGCGACCAGCAGGAGTTGCTATACCAGTAGAGTCGAGAGGTAGCGCGGCGGTTTAGGTGGGCCATGCAGGTGGCCGGCCCTTTCGGTTGCCGGTGCCAGAGTATCCCACCCTGCTCCGTTTCTACCTCCCGCTCATCGAACCGGACGGGCGGATCTCCCGCATCCGGCTCTCCGACCAGAGTCATGGTTTCGCCCACAGAGGGAGACGACGCA
>SYHD01000143.1 GCA_005799265.1 Planctomycetia bacterium
CGTCGTGAGACAGGTCGGTCCCTATCTGTCGTGGGCGCAGGAAACGTGAGCGGTTTTTCTCCTAGTACGAGAGGATTGGAGAGGACGCACCTCTGGTGTTCGAGTTGTCGCGCTAGCGGCATTGCTCGGTAGCCACGTGCGGCCAGGATAAACGCTGAAGGCATATAAGCGTGAAACCCTCCGCAAGATGACGTTTCCAGTACTTTGTACGTAGGCTCCCGGAAGACTACCGGGTCGATAGGCCGGATGTGTAAGTGCAGCAATGCACTCAGCTTACCGGTACTAACAGCCAAACGCTTGACCGCATTGATCCTCTCCTTGCAGAATCAGTGGCCAGTGGTCAGTGACCAGTGGTCAGTGAAATGCGCATGCCCGCATGACCTGACAAGGAGCGCATCCAGAGACGACTCCTCCGCTGCCTTTTTGATATTCCCGGTGGTAGGTGACGGTGTGTTCTGTGGTCTTCACTGGCCACTAACCACTGACTACTGACCACTACCTCGACTTGCCGGTGACCATACCCAAGTGGCCACACCCGTTCCCATTCCGAACACGGCCGTTAAGCACTTGGGGCCCATGATAGTGTGAACAACGCGAAAGTAGGTCATCGCCGGCTTTATCAAAACCCCCGCGGGAAACCGCGGGGGTTTTGTTTTTCCGCATTTCCCATTGGCGAGCAGCCGAGATCCACTTCATAATAAAGGCATGCCAACGAACCTTCGTCACTTGTGCAGCCTGGCGGCTTTCTTGATTGGCGCGGCCAGCGCCGGGGCCCATCCTGTTCCCAAAAATAGCCATGATCGCACCATCATCGTGCGCTTGCAAAAGCCCCTGCTGCCGGAAACTTGCTCAAGCATCGTCGCATCGATGAGCGCTCCTTTGGGCCGTGGTCCTCTTCTCGGGACAACAACTCTCTTCCAGCACAGAAATACGCCGACGAGTCGAATCCAGGTGCGGGTCGAATACCGGCTCGAAGTCGACGAGTGGACGATTTACGAAAACGACATGCAGCCCTATCGCGACGAAGTGAAAGCGATTGATTATCGCACGTATCCGATGAAGTACTACGCCAAGTTTGCCGAGATCTATGCCCCGATCTATGCGTCTCATCTGGTCGCGCGCATCGACAAGGGCGAACCCGCGAAACTCTACTGCCTCTCGCACAAGGAGCGACTGCATGACGAAGACGGCAAGGGGCTGGGACATCTCCGCTGCGATTTCGTGTACGAGGCGACAATCGACTTGCCGACGGACCGTCCGATGAAGCTCTCTTTTCGCGAGCAGAATTACGACTTCGAAAAAGGGCAAATCGTTCTGAGCCTGGCGAATGAGGCGGGCTTGGCGATTGAAAGCAGGACGGCGCCGGACGAGACCTTGTGGAAACGCATGCAAGCCGACAAGCAGGAGCCCGGCGACGACGCTCGCCTGCGCGAGATCCTGTTGCAGTTGGCGCCCATTCCAGCGCCGGCAAAAGCAATTGACAAAACGGCGGCGCCGATGTTGAAGGACGAAGTTACCACGCCGCCGCCGCCTCCACGCAAGGCGACGAAGGATCACGACGATTGGTTCGACCTGCGCCGGCTCATCCTGCAAACCGACTACGGCATCGGCCTCGTCATGCTGCTGGCGTTCGTCTTTGGCGCCGCGCATGCCCTCACGCCCGGGCACGGCAAAACGCTCGTGGCCGCGTATCTGGTCGGCGAACGCGGCACCGTGTGGCACGCGCTCTACCTGGGTCTGGTCACCACGCTCACGCATACCGGCGTCGTCATGCTGCTGGCGCTGGTCCTGACTTTGGCGTCGCCCGAGATGCAGCAAAAAATCAAGACATGGATCGAGAACGGCCTCGGCCTGGTCATGGGGCTCATTATCGTGTGCATGGGTTTCTGGCTGCTCCTGCAACGCCTTGCCGGGCGCGCGGATCACGTCCACGTCGGCGGCGGACTTCATCATCACCATGACGGCGCCACGCACGAGCCGCGCACGCTTGGCTGGCGCGGCCTGACGATCCTCGGCATCACCGGTGGTATGATCCCGTGCTGGGACGCGGTCGGCGTGCTATTCATCACCATAGGCACCAGCGAGATCTGGCTCGTGTTGCCCGCGGTCGCCGTCTTCAGCGCCGGCCTCGCGGTCGTGCTTGTCGTTATCGGCGTCCTCATCGTGCAGGTGCCGAAAGTCATCGAGACGCGCTTCGGCAGCGGGCGCGTTCTTCACGCGCTGCCGATCGTCAGTGCGATCCTGGTCACGTTGATGGGATTATGGGTGTGTTATGAGGGGGTGCATGGCAAATAGGCCGTGACCCCGCAGGTTCGCTGCGCTCGCCTGCGGGCTTGATGACCACTCACCACTCACCACTCACCACCCTATAACAACGCATATGCGCGTCAAGGAAATCACTGCCTGGCAAGTCCTCATTCCGCTGAAGAAGCCGATCCAGCATGCGTCGCATACGCGCACCGAGACCGACAACCTCGTTGTACGCGTCGTCTTGGACGACGGCACCGAAGGTTTCGGCGAAGGCGTGCCGCGCGAATACGTCACCGGCGAGACCATCGACTCCGCTCTTGCCCTCTTGAAACGAAGCCAGCTTCCCGAACAGATGGAGGAGTGCACGAGCTTCAAGTCGACGCTCGCCCTCGCGGAACGGCTCAGGCTCGCCGACATTCCGGGCGACGAGCGCGGCTGCCAGGGGAACTCCGCCCGCTGTGCCGTCGAACTCGCGCTGCTCGACGCCTTCGGCAAACACCATCGGCATCCGCTTTCGGACGTGACCAAGCTGCTCGCACATGACGATCTGTTCGAGCCCAAGGCGCATGTGCGATACAGCGGCGCCATTACCTCTTCGGAGGGAAGGAAAATTCGCATCGCCGCGTGGAAGATGTGGGTGTACAACTTCAAGCAACTCAAGGTCAAGGTCGGCATTTCGGGCCAAGATGACGTCGATCGCCTCGGCGCGGTGCGCTGGCGCGTCGGCAAACGCATGGATATTCGCATCGACGCCAACGAAGCCTGGACGCCCGCCAACGTCCGCGCGAAGATCCTCGAATTGAAGCCGTTCGGCATCACGGCGGTCGAGCAGCCGTTGCCTCATGCCGACGCGGCGGTGCTGCGCGAGGTTCGCAAGGATGTCGGCGTGCCGATCATGCACGATGAATCGCTGTGCAGCATGATCGACGCCGAGCGAGCCGTGGGCGGCGAAACGTGCGATCTCTTCAATCTGAGGCTCTCGAAGTGCGGCGGTTTCATCGCGACGCTTCGGCTCGCGCAATTCGCGCAGCGGCACGGCCTGCGCTATCAACTCGGCTGCCAGGTCGGCGAGACGGCGATTCTGTCCGCGGCGGGCCGGCATTTCGCAGCGAGCGTCAAGGACATCCGCTACCTCGAAGGCTCCTACGATAACCATCTCGTGAAAGAGGCGCTGGCCACGACCAACCTCACCTTTGGCTGGGGCGGTTGGGCCCCGGCGCTCGAAGGCCCTGGACTCGGCATCACCATCGATCCCAAGGCGCTTGCGCGCGTCGCGATTCGCAAGGAGGTGCTTCTTGGCTGACGCAAAGACGCCCTCATCCCCACCCCCTCCCCCAGAAGGAGAGGGGAGAAAGGCTGCCATCGTGGAGCACGCCGCGGGGGATGGATATCGCTGGAAGTATCGCGCCTATGCCGGGCCGGCGGCACCGAAGGGGATTGTCGTTTTCATCCACGGCGTGCAAAGCCACGGCGGATGGTACGAATATTCCTGTACGCAGTTGGCACGCGAGTATCAGGTGTTTTTTCTGGATCGCCGCGGTTCGGGACTGAACGACGACGCGCGCGGCGACGCGCCGAGCTTTCGCCGGCTGATCGACGACATCGCCGAGTTCTTGACGACGTTGCCACGCAACGCGGAACGAGGCCGGCTGCCTGTGTTCCTGGCGGGCATCTCGTGGGGCGGCAAGCTTGCGGTCGCCCTGGAACGCCGGCATCCGGGACTGGTTGACGGCTTGATCCTGATGTGCCCTGGCTTTTACGCGAAGGTGCGGCCAACGCTGATGCAACGGCTCGGCATCTTCTTCGCGCGCCTGTTCCGCCCGCGCACGCTCTATCCGATCCCGCTCAATGAACCGGAGCTTTTCACCGCCAACCCGCGCTGGCAGCAATTCCTGCGCGACGATCCGTTGCGCTTGCACGACGCCACGTCACGCTTTCTCATCGAGAGCGTGCGTCTCGACGGTTACTTGAGCTTCTCGCCGAAATACGTACACGTGCCGGTGTTGCTGCTCTTGGCGTCGGAGGACCGCATCATCCGCAACGGCAAGGTGCGTGCCTACGTGGAGCGATTTGCGACCAAGGACAAGACGATCATCGAGTACGCCGGCGCCCAACACACGCTCGAATTCGAGCCGGAGCCGGATCGGTTCATCGACGATGTGCGCGCGTGGCTTGACAAGCGCGTGGAGAAGCCGGCCATGTGATCAAATTCAGCGCGGTCATGCTTGACACGGTGCGTCGGCGAGTCATGATGTATCAGCGCCGTGGCATCGAATGCCACGTGGACGAGCGAACCGTTGTCCCCTCACCAAAGGATGCTACCATGCGATGGTTTCTGACATCACTACTTTTCCTGGGCGCCGCGATGAACGCACGGGCCGACACTTACCTCTACGCCTCGATGGCGCCCGAGCAGAAGATTCAGATCTATCGGCTCAATGCGAAGGATGGATCGCTCACGCCGGTCGAGTCGATCGCGGTGGACGGGGCGCCCGGATCGTTGGCCGTCGATCCCGCCAAGAAATTTCTCTACGCCTCGCTGCGCACCAACAGTTCCTTGGCGAGCTTTGCCATCGACGCGAATACCGGCAAGCTCAAACATCTCAGCACGGCCGAGTTGCCCAAGGGCGAAAACGCGGCGTTCGTCGGCACCGATCGCAGCGGCCGCTGGCTGATCTCGGCATCCTACGCGGCGGGCAAGGTCGTCGTGCATGAGCTCAACGCCGGCAAGATCACGACGCCCGCCGTGCAAACCGTGGCAACAACAATGACCGCGCACGCCTTCGTCGCCGCTCCCGACAACCGCTGGGTCTTCGTGCCGCACGTGACGCCGAATGCGGTCTTCCAGTTCAAGTTCGACGCCAAGACCGGCCAGCTATCGGACGCGGGCAAGGCGGCCGGCGGCACGCCCAAGGCCGGGCCGCGCCATCTCGCGCTGCATCCCGCCATCGGCCTCGCATTCAGTTCGGACGAAGTCGGTAGCAGCATCACCGCCTACCGCTTCGACGAAGCCAACGGCTTGAAACCCTTTCAAACGCTGTCAACGCTGCCCAAAGACTTCACCGGCAAGAACACAACCGCCGAGGTGAAGGTACATCCCAACGGCAAGTTCGTCTGGGTCTCCAACCGTGGCCACGATAGCCTTGCCGGTTTCGCGATTGAAAAGCTCAGCGGCAAGTTGACTAGCCTCGGCCAAACGCCGACGGAGAAAACGCCGCGCTCGTTCGAGATCGATCCCGATGGGCAATACGTCTTTGGCGCCGGCGAAGGCTCCGGCAAATTGGCAGTGTTCCGCGTCGACGCCGACAAGGGAACGCTGACGCGCATTCACACGGTGGATGTGGGCAAGAGCGTGACGTGGGTGATGGCGGTCAAGATGAAGTAATTCAGAGCCTGAAGCGGCAGCGAAGGTTGGGCTCATCTTCGCTGCCGCTTCAGGCCCCGGCCTAACCTGACTGCGTCGTTGAAGGATCGACGTGATTTTCCGCGCCGCGCGGCGCGGCTAAAACATGGCCCCTCTGTCCAACACACTTCATGTTCGACAAGTCTAATACCCTGTTCCCCATCAAGGACCAGTATGTCTTCCTTACGCACTGCGGCATCGCCCCGTTTTACTCCAACGCCTTGAAGCGCGAGTACGAGATCGCCGAGGCGCAGATGCGCACCGGGGCCCTCGTCTTTCGGCAATACGACGCCATTCTCGACGGGCTGCGCCAAACCGCGGCGAGCGTGTTAAAGACCGTGCCGGACAATCTCGCCTTCGTCAAGAACGCCTCTGAGGGGATCAATCTGATCGCCAACGGCTACCCGTTTCGACCCGGCGATCAGATCGTCAGCTACGTTCACGAGTACCCGGCCAACCATTATCCGTGGAAGCTGCAAGAGAAGCGCGGTGTCGAACTGGTGTTATTGCCTGATCGCGACATCACGGGCCGCGCTCCGCCAAAGCAGCCGGTGGCGTGGACGCTCGACGACTTGCAGAAAGCCGTCACGCCGCGCACGCGCATCGTCGCCTTGAGCCACGTGCAGTTCGCGAGCGGATACGCCGTCGATCTGACGCCGCTCGCGGACTTTTGCTGGGCGCACGGCATCGACCTGGTGCTCGATGTCGCTCAGTCGCTCGGTTGTTTGCCGTTCTATCCGGAGGAACTGCATGTCGCGGCGGCCGTGTCGTCGGGATGGAAATGGCTGATGGGTCCGATCGGCTCGGGGCTGTTGTACACGTCGGAGCGATTTCGCCAGCGGCTCGACCTCACGATGGTCGGCGCCGAATCGATGCGGCAAGGCACGGCGTACCTCGATCACACCTGGGATCCCTTCGCGTCGGCCAAGTGCTTCGAGTACAGCACCTCCCCGATCGCCCTTGCTGCCGCGTTGGAATGTTGCCTGCGCGAAGTGCCCCAGCGCTACGGCCAAGAAGCGCTTGCGGCGGAGATCTTTCGCCTGCAAGACGTGTTTCTCGGCGCGCTCGACTACGCGCGTGCCCGCCCGGTGTTCGCGCCGGAGTTGCTGCGCACGCCGATCCTGTCGCTGATCGTACCTCAAGGGGCGGAAGCGGCGCGCCGGATGCTGTTGAAAGAAAACGTGGTCTGCACCGAGCGCGGCGGCTACCTGCGCGTCGCGCCGCATTTCTATAACACGGAAGAGGAGATGGAACGCGCGGCACGTTTGCTAAACGACTTCACCGGCTGATTCACGAAAGATCATTTCGCCTCGAGCTTCAAAGTCTCGCTTTGCTTCTCGTTCACGATCACTTCGACTTGGGCCACCCGTTTCTTCGGCACCGCCAGCGCGAGACAATAGTCGGCGATGTCCGCGGTGCCGATCTCCGCGACTTTGCGTTCGATGGCACAGATCAGCTTGTCCCGCTTCATTTCGAGCGAGGCGAATGTCACCTTGTTGGAGCCGGAGCCTTCCGTTTGTCGGATGAGAACGAGCGCCTCGGTTGCGAAGTCGAGCTTGGCCTTCTGCAGCGCTTGGACGAAATCGCCGCGTTTGTTCCAGCCGGGTTGCTTTTCGACGGCCTTGAGGAACGCGTCGAGCTGCTCTTGCGTCGCGATGACCTGCGACTTGAAGTTGCCGTAGCCGTGCTCGCGATGCGGTATCGGAATGCGGCGTACGTCCTTGGCGTCCTGCGCCTGGCTCGCTGCGACCAGCGCGAGCACGGCGAGAATTGCCGCACAAGAAACGGGTCGAAGGATTGACATGCCGGCTCCTTATTCGATTGGTTGAATGCGTTCCTTGTTTCACCCAACTCCGCCGAAACACCGAAGCAGAGGGGGCAGATGGTCGTGCGAAAATAGGTCCCTCTACACCTGGGGAAGCCTCACCAAGATCGAGCGATACCGTAGGCGTCGAAATCCGCGTCCACGCCGAGAATGCCAAGATTGTTTCGTTTGGCGTGGACGATTATTAGCCGATCGAATGGGTCGCGGTGCGTCGGCAACGGAAAAGGCAATTTTTGGTACTCCGCGCAATCCTCGAATGCGATCGGCAAGACTGTCAGTCCGTAGCCCGTGATTGCTCTTGTCATGAACGGAACGAATGGGTTCGACAACGTCAATTTATTTAGCCCGACCTTGATGGCGATTTCCCACACGCTCGCCATGCTCAGGAACAATTCGTTGGCCGGGTCGATGAGCAGCGCCGTTGCTTGGGGACTCATGCGCGGATCGCCTTCCGCGTGCCAGAGAAACGCGTGCGTATCCAGAAGCAATTTCACCGCGAAACTCCGTCGAGGGGCAAGGTCGAGATTCTATTCCATGTATTCCTTGAAGTCTTCGAGCGGAGCGTCGAAATCCGGGGCCATGAAAAGGATGCTGCCCTTGCACAGCCCAGGACCGGGACGCGGCTTGGCGGATTTCGTTGGTTCGCCGACGAGCTTCGCGACGGGATGATGATCTTGCGTGATGACCATTTCCTCGCCGGCACCTAGTTTGCCAATCAGCTCTTTCAAATGGGCCTGGGCCTCTTCGACGGAAATCGTTGTCAGCATGATTTTCTCCTTTCTCCCGCGTTTCCATTCTATCACCAGGGCGCGGCTCGGCGGGAGACGAAGAATTCGACCGCGTGTTGCCGCATTCATCGCCTCCCGCCATCGTTGTCTCACAGTTCCCACCCCTTGCGATACGCACGCCGGACCAGACTCGCCGCGTCAGCATTCGTGACGCGCAGATTCTCCGCGTCCCATTCGATGCGGCGTCCCAGGCGATACGCGACGTTGCCCAGGTGGTTCGCTTCCGTCAGCCAGCCCGAATACTCGAAGTCGGCGCTCGTGCGCAGGTCGGTCTTCGCGGCGCGGATCCACTCGGCGTGATGGCTCGTGATCCGCGGCAGCGTCGGGTCCGGGCGGCGGAAGTTCGCGAAGTCCTTCTCCGGCAATAAGACATGCCGGCCATAGTCGGACAGAAGCATGCCGCGCGCGCCGATGAACAGGCAGCCGTTGGCCCACTGCGGGATGCCGTTTTTGCGCCAGATCTCCGGCTTCATGTCGCCCTGATACCACGTGAGACGCACGGCGGGCTGGTTGCCTTGCTGGCGATACTCGTAGGTCGCGCTCATGGTCGCCGGGGCAAGCTCGCGATGGGCCGGCGGGCCGCTGGCTTCGATTGCGGACGGGGCACGCAGACGCAGGGCCCAGAACGGCAGGTCGATCCAGTGGCTGCCGAGATCGCTCATGGTGCCGGAGCCGAAGTCCCACCAGCGATACCATTTTGGTCCGGGGACGTAGGTCGTGTGGAAAGCGCGTTCGGGAGCGGGGCCGAGCCAGAGGTCCCAGTTGAGGCCGCGCGGGATCGGCTGGGCTTCCTTGGGACGCTCGTCGATGCGGACGATGTCGTTGAAGCGTTTGGCGTCGGCGGCGCTCTGCCTGCCCCAGGCGCGCGCGACCCAGACGTGGACCTCGCGGACGGCGCCGATCGCGTTCGCCTGAATCAGCTCGACGACGGAGCGATAGTTCGCCTGGGCGTGAATCTGCACGCCCATCTGCGTGGCGACTTTCGTCCGCGCGGCGGTTTCGCGGATGCGCCGCGCTTCCCAAATGCCGTGTGTGAGCGGCTTCTCGCAGTAAACGTGCTTGTTGTGCCGCAAGGCGAGCATGGTCGCAAAGGCGTGCGTGTGTTCGCAGGTGCTGACGACGACGGCGTCGAATTCGCGCTGGTGATCGAAGAGGGTGCGGAAATCGTTGCATTGCCTGGCCTTCGGATGGTCCTTGGCGGCCGCGTCAATGGCGGCCTGGTTGACATCGCAGAGAGCGACGATGTTCTCGCCGCTGACGGAGCGCAGGTTGGCGCCGCCGCGGCCGCCGCAGCCGATGACGGCGATGTTGAGGCGATTGGGCGAGTTCTGAGCGCGGATAATGTTGGGCAGCGCGATCGTTGCGGCGCCGGCGGCGAGGAACTTGCGGCGAGTGATCTTGCGACGCATGGGAGGGTCCTTTCGGATGGAGTGCGAGTGTCCATCGATACTAACCGATCGCTTTCGCTCGTGCCAGTATTTCTCCTGATTCCCGACCGCTATAATAACGATAGGCGGTTATCACATGATTCACCGTTGCGTTTTGACTCTGCTGCTGGCATCTCTTCTAACGGCCGACGCTCTCGGCCATGAACCGCTCGTTGAACAACGAGAACTGAATTGGATCGAGCGTCTGCAAGGGGTCCTGCGCAATGGGACGCTCGTTTACGTGCTGCTGATGGTGGGCATTTCCGGCGTAACGTTCGAAATCACCCATCCCGGCGGCTGGGTTCCCGGCCTCGTCGGCGCGGTCTGTCTGATCTTCGCCTTCTTCGGCATGCAGGTGCTGCCGATCAACTACGTCGGCGTGGCGTTGATCGTCCTGGGTATCTTGATGGTCCTCTTGGAAGTGAAAGTACACAGCACCGGCGTCCTGACTGTCGCCGGCCTGGCCTCCTTGGTCGCGGGGTCGGCGTTCCTGGTCGATCCGTCGCAGGGCGTCGAGCGCGTCCACTGGTTGGCGGTAGCACCGCTGACGATTGCGATCGCCTTGATCATGTCGGTGCTGGTCCACAACGTCGTGCGCGCTCACAAGGCTGTGGTCCAGACCGGCATGGACAAGATGATCGGCACGCATGCGCGCGTCCAGGGCGATATGAACGGTGAGGGCTTCGTCCTGGTCGCCGGCGAACTCTGGCGCGCCCGCTGCCGGCAGTCGTTGGAAGACGGCGAAACCGTGCGGATCGAGTCCTACGACGGCCTGACCTTGTACGTCAAACCGATGCCTTGAATCGAGGAAAATACCATGGAAATCGCTCTCGGCGTCTTGATCGTCTTCGTGCTGCTCGCGCTCTATCTGTTGAGTAGTCTGCGCATCCTCAATGAATACGAACGGGCGGTCATCTTTCGTCTGGGGCGCGTCTTGCCGGCGCCGAAGGGGCCGGGGTTGTTCATCTTGTACTGGCCCATCGACAGCATGGTACGTGTGGACTTGCGCATCGTCACGCGCGTCGTCGAGCCGCAGGACGTGATCACGCGCGACAACGTCTCGATCAAGGTCAACGCGGTCTTGTATTTTCGCGTCGTCGAGCCGATGAAGTCGGTGCTGCAAGTGGAGAACTATCTGCACGCGACCTCGCAGGTCGCCTTGACGACGCTGCGCAGCACGGTCGGGCAGGCGGAGCTGGACGAGCTACTCTCCGAGCGCGATCGGCTCAATCGCAAACTGCAGGAGATCATCGACGGGCACACGGAGCCGTGGGGCGTCAAGGTCTCCACGGTCGAAGTCAAAGACGTCGATTTGCCCGAGCGCATGCAGCGGGCGATGGCGCGACAGGCGGAAGCCGAGCGAGAACGGCGCGCCAAGGTCATCAATGCCGAGGGCGAGTTCCAGGCCGCCGAGAAGCTGAAGCAAGCCGCAGAGATCATGACGCCTTATCCGATGGCGCTGCAGATGCGTTTTTTGCAGGCGCTCGCGGAAGTGGCGACCGAGAACAACTCGACGATCGTCTTCCCGTTGCCGCTCGATTTGTTGAAGCCGTTCCTGGGCGAGAAAAAAAACTGAGTCGCGATAAAACAAGTCTCACGCAAAGGCGCAAAGAAATTCGGCATGTTCTTTGCGCCTTTGCGTGAGACTTGTTGAATTCGCTTCCTCGAATTGGAGTAACTCATGGGCGCAGAACAAAAAGCCAAAGACCTCGGCATCGCGTTTCCCAAGAAGGACAAAGGCTACCTCAACCTGTGCGTGCGCACCGGCAATCTCTTGATGACGTCCGGGCACGTCAGCGACATGAAGGGCAAGCTCGGCGCGGGCCTGAGCGTCGAGCAAGGCGTGCAGGCGGCGCGGGAATGCGCCGTCAAGATTTTGCAATCGGTGCACGACATGCACGGCACGCTCGACGGCTTGCGCGTCCTGAAGCTGCTCGGCTGCGTCAACTCGACGCTTGAATTCACCGATCAACATCTCGTCGTAAACGGGGCGTCGGACCTCTTCCATCAGCTCTTCGGCAAAGACGATCTCGGCTACCACGCCCGCAGCGCGCTGGGGTTCGCGGCTCTTCCGACCGGGGCAGCCGTGGAAGTGGAGGCGATCTTCGAGATCATGGGTTCGTAATCATGGCCGCTTTCGGCGTGGCATGCGCATGTGGAGGGTTGCGCGCCTCGGCTCTCCGTTTACGCCACGATTTGCCGAACGATTTGCCCGCGGCTTAATGGAATCGGCCGATTAAGCGTGTCATGCATCTCACTATCGGGCGCGTGTCCCAGGCAATGGAAGATGGTCGCCGTCAGATCCTCGGGGCGCACGCGGCCGTCGCGCGGTTGGGCGCCAATGCGGTCCGACGCGCCATGCACCGTCCCGCCGCGAATGCCCGCGCCCGCCAGAGCCACGCTGAAGACCGGGCCCCAGTGATCCCGGCCGCGCCTGGCGTTGAAACGCGGCGTACGGCCGAACTCCGCCATGCACACCACTAACGTATCGTCCAGCATGCCGCGCTGCGACAGATCGTCGAGCAAAGCAGAGAACGCTTGATCCATTGGCGGCATCAGCACGTTGCGCATGCGTTCCGGTTCGTTGGCGTGCGTGTCCCACACCGGGGCGTCGCTCGGCTCGCCGGGCCCACGATACCAGTTGACCTGCACCAGCGACACGCCCGCTTCGACCAACCGCCGCGACAACAGCACGCTCTGCCCGAATGGACTGCGGCCATAGCGATCGCGCGTGGTAACCGGCTCGCGCGCCAGATCGAAGGCGTGCCCGGCGCGCGCCGAGCGCAGCATGTCAAACGCTTGTTGCGTCTGACGGTCGTAGCGATCCAGGTGGCGATCGGCTGTGTCGATGCTGCGATTGACGGCGTCGAGCAAGCGTTGACGGTCCTCCAGCCGGCCCGACGGCAGGTCCGCGGACAGGCTGAACTCGCTGACGCGCATCGACGCATCCCCCGGCACGCATTGCAATAGCCACGGATCGGCAGTCATGCCCAGGAAGCCTGAGTCCTGCCCCGGCCAAACGCTGCCATCGGAGTTGAAGATGCGCTGCGGCAAGCGCATCGCCGCTGGCACCGAACCGGCGTTGCCGCGCACGCGCTGCACAATTGCGCCCAGCGTGGGCCAATTGTTCGGCGCGCCGGGATTGGCGTTCTCGCTGTTCATCGGCTGATGCGCCATCCCCGTCATCATGTAATAGCCGCTCGACGAATGCGCGTTGTCGCCGGTGGACATCGCACGTAGAATCGCGATCTTGTCCATGCGCTCGGCAAGTCGCGGCATCAGCTCGCAGACTTGAATGCCCGGCACGTTGGTCGCGATGGGGCCAAACGGACCGCGCACGTCGTCGGGCGCGTCGGGCTTGGGATCCCAGGTCGAATGTTGTGGCGGCCCGCCCATCAGGAAGAGCACGATGCATGATTTGGGACGGGCATTCTCCCCTCGCCCCTTGGGGGAGAGGGGTTGGGGGTGAGGGGTTTGAGCGCGCAGCGTCGCGGGAAGCGTCAAGCCGAGCAGGCCGAGACCGCCGACGTGCAGCATCTCGCGGCGCGTCAAGCGATCGCACAGTTTCGGCCCATTCGTGCAGAGGCGGAACATCGCATGGTCTCCTGAAACGATATCAAAAGTATAACCGCCGGTTCGGGTGCGCCAAGCTCTATTCCTGCCTCGCTTCATTCGAGGGTGTGCCCGCGGATTCCGGCACGATGTCAAAATAACCTCACGCAAAGGCGCAAAGGCGCAAAGAATGTTGGACATTGACACGTTGATGGCTGAGAGAGCTGCCACCACCGAGTCATCCTGTTTTCTTTGCGCCTTTGCGCCTTTGCGTGAGGTTGATTGGGATCGGCGAATTCCGGAGATCGAGGCGGCGCGCTCAATCGATGCGCCCGCGCGCCTTGCTCCAGGCCTGTTCACACGAGGATTGCAGCCACGCATCGACGCACGGCGAATCGAGCAATCGTTTCGCCGCCGCCTCCAGCGTTTCGATCGGCGTGAACGCAACGCTCGGCGGCGTCGGCAAACCCAAGACTTCCGCCCACGCGGCCGGCATCGACTTCGACACCGTCTCCACCACCGCGTTTGGCTGCATCGGCAGATAGCAGCAGGCGTACTCAACGAGCAGCCATTCCTCGATGATGTAACGCACCGACGCCAGCTCGACGTTCTTCGCGATCTCGTCGGCCGTCGGCGCTCGCAGCTTCAACGGCAGAAAGCCGATGCTCTTGCCGCGCAGCAAGCCCGCCTTCACCAGCTCGAACGCGAGATCGGGCGGCCAATCGCTCAAGGTCCAGCCGTGCGGCCGCGGCGGATAGTGCGTCTTCGCCTTGACACCGCGCTTGTCGCCATCGCGCGCCTTGCGGCGCCAGAGCGATCGGCCCACCGGCGGCTGCTCGTAGGCGTGATTGAGCGTGACGATCGGGTTGAGCTGAAAGTGCGAATCGTCCATGCCGCTCGCCAGGACGACGTCGCCGAGCCGATCCGGCGTCTCCTCGGTGATCCACGACACGTCGGCGCGTTCGCCTGGCTGTAGCTCCGATACGCCGCGCTCGAACGAATGCCGCCGCAGCGTGAAGGCGTCCTCGCGCGGCAACGCGCGCAATCGTTCCTCGAGCACTTTTGCCTGGGTGTCCTTCATGGGGACGCCGAAGGGACCTTCGGTGTCGAAGTGGGATTTCAGGAAGTTCATGATGATGCTCCAGAAGATTGCCGCTTGCGGCTAAACAGGTTTGTCGCCCCACGCGACGGCTGGCAGCCCGCGCGACGCGCGCACTTCATTGATCGTGCGCACGCCGTGGCGCAGGTCTGACTGTTCTTGCTGCAGGAGGAACTGCTGATTCGCCGGCGTCGGATCGGGCGAATGGAAGAACAGCCGGCCGGTCGGATCGTACAGCGGGATGAGTTGTTCGTTGAGCTTCTCATCGCGGCGGCGCAGGCGCGGCAGAATGGCGAGCGTCTTGTGCAGATGATCGGCCGCCTGCATGTTCGCGAGGTTGGTCTCGCCGGTCAGGAAGGGGAGCGGGATGTGAAACGCGTTGGCGATGTCTTCCTTCGTCGCCTTCATGTCCGCCAAGGCCGCGAGATCGCCCATCGATTGCGACAGGAGCGTGACCGACATCGCCGAGTCCGCGATCAACGCCCTGCCCTGCCCGCCGCGCACGAATTTTTCGTGCCACAGTTTTTCCAGACGGGCGCGTTCGTCCGGGTTGATCGACTCCGCCGGCGTGAGCACGACGCTCGGCAGGCCGGTGTTGTCGTAGATACTGCGTTTCATCGCGGCATATTCCGAGGCGAGGGCGGCTTGCTCGAAGCAGGCGCGCAACGGACTCAGGCCGGCGGTGTAGGGATCGCGCGGATCGGGAAAGCGGAAGTGGACGATGCGCTCCGGCGCGAACCGCTGCACCTGCTGGCCGTGGTACTCGTAGTAATCGACCAGCCGCGTACTGTCGGCCGAGCGCTTCGGCGTGACGAGATGCGCGGGCAAGATCCAGATCGCGCCGGGGATGTTTAAGAGCGGATCGAAGTCGAGCAGCCAGTAGGCGCTGCCGGCGGTTTCGAGCGAAAGTTCGCTGCCTTCCCATAGATCGAAACTATTGTGCACCGGATTGACCTGGCGAAACAACGTCAAGAGCGGATGATCGACGACCTCCTCGACACGCTGGCGCGCAAGCATCGGCTGGGCAGCGCGCAGACGCAGCAGCGGCGCCGGTTCGAGCGGGCGTGTCGCACAGCGTGGGGGCGCCTGCGCTTTGCCGGTCGTCACGTAGAGCCTGGGCGGGAACGACGCGCACACCGAGGCGTTGATCGACGCACACGTCCACGCGGTGTTCTTGAGTTCCGCGAGCAGCTCCGACGCGGACGGCGGCTGGCGCCGGCGGTAGGCATCGATGAAGCTGGATGTCGAGGATGGAATGAGGGAGGCCGGCGCGGTCTTGCGCATGAGCCAGCGTGCGAGACGGTGCAGGAGAGTTTGCATGGAAGTGAGCGCTCAAGGTGAATAGGGGAATCCAAGCCCACGGGCGACAAAGGAACCTGCGGGATGAATGACTCATCCGTGATTGGTGAGTGGATGGTAACATGATCCAACGCGATCGTGCAAAGTCAGTTGCGATATCGGTCAGAGCGAAGTCCACAACCCCTCGTCGTCGCCGGGATCGGGCCTCTTGACCGTCGGGCTGCTGACCGCCGCCGGTTGCCGGCTGATGCGCGACACCAGATAACGCAACGCCGCCAGCGCGTGGTTGTAGGAGTCGATCGGGTTCTCGCCCAGTTCGGCGCGTTCCGCGGGCGTCGGATAGCGATAGAGCCGTGCTTCGCCGATCAAGTTGACGCAACGGGGCGACACCTTCAATCGGCCGGTGCGAATGCGCGCAGTGACCAGGGCAATGCCGCGGCGGATGTTGTTGTCGCCCTTGCGTACGCTCAGGCCGGCGCGGCGCAATTCTTCGATCTCGGTGCGCCCCGCGGGATCGGCGTACCACATGATCTCGCGCGGCAGCGCGGCCGCGTGATCCGACAGCGGCGTCTCGCGCAGATAGCGTTCGTGCAGAATCCACAGCACGTCGTCCGCGTCGAGCACGCCCCAGATTGCGGCAAACGGATTTCGCCAACCGAAGTCGATGCCGCCGACATGCAAGGATGAAGGCGGAAGGATGAAGGATGAAAATAAATGCGATTCATCCTTCATCCTTCCGCCTTCATCCTTGCAATCCAGAACCACCTGTCCAAATTCAGGGAATACCAGCCCCTCCATCGTCGTGAAGACGCCGTTGTATTCCTGATCGACCCACGCTTGGCCCAGGGCGCGCGTCTCCTCGGCGATAAACTCGGGCAGAATGCGCGGGCACTGCGCCCACGGAATGTGGATGCGCCGCCACGTACCGCTGCCGACCCATTCCTCGTGAAACCAGCCGCGCTGACCGAACGGAGTTGACAGGGCGAGGAGTTGACCCTGACTCACCGCGAGCATGGGCCGCACCGAGCGATAAAGGTCATCGGGCACACGCGACGCCTCGTCGAGAATCAACAGATCGACGCCGGAGAAGGAGCGGATCGTCTCCTCGCGTCCCGGCAACGCGACGAGCCGCGCGCCGGTGGACAGTTCGAGTTCGCTCTGGTTCGACTTGATGGACGGAATCGGTTGCCCGAGCGCTTGATAGGCGTGAATCACCTTGCGAAACAGCTCATGGCTCTGGCGTTCCGACGGCGCGACAAGCAATACCAGAGCGCCAGGCTTCGTCAGCAACCGCGTGAGAGCGAGGGCGGCGACGGTCGTCGATTTGCCGGTCTGGCGGGCGCAGTTCAGGAGGAGGTACGATTCGCGTGAGAGGAGCAGATCGCGCTGCCACGGATCGGGCGTCAGGTCTTGAGCCCGCAACACGAGCGATGGGTCGAGCAACAGGGCCAAGGAGCGATGTGGGTTCACATGGGTCAGCGTATCGCGCTGGCGGCGGGGACGCAAAGTCGGTTGCCGCTTGGCGGATTTCTCCCCTCTCCCCCTGTACTCAGGGGGAGAGGGGCCGGGGGTGAGGGGGCTGCGCATTCAGTTGCGGTATCCCACAGTAAAATGGTCTGAGACTCAAGCTCCTGGCGCTTCGTCCCCCTCACCCCCGCCCCTCTCCCCCTGAGTACAGGGGGAGAGGGGAGTTGCCGGCCTCTTGAATTTGCGTCACCGTCTGGTACGCTTGAATCGGGAGACCGCCATGTCGAAGTCCGCCAACGCCCTGCCGAAAATGAGCGCCGAGCAGCGCCGCGCCGCCCTCGGCCAATACGAGCGCGCCAAACAGGTCCTCCAAGGCGGCGAGTTTGACTATGGTCTGCAACTCCTCCTGACTTGCTGCACCATCGACCCCGGCAATCTCATCTATCGCAAGACGCTGCGGCAATCCCAGCGCGCCAAATATCAAGACAACGAACGCGGCCAAACGCTTGCCTACGTGCGTTCGCTGATGGGCCGATTTCGCCTCAAGCGCGCGATGATGCGCGGCGATTATCTCGCCGCGCTGGGCCTGTGCGAGCTGATCTTCCTGCGCAATCCGTGGGATTTGGGAACGCATCTGACGATGGCCGAGGCGTTTGAGGAACTCGAATGCCCGGATCACGCCCTGTGGACGCTCGAGCAGATTCGTTCCAGCAACCCCAACAATCCGCGCGTCAATCGACCTCTTGCGCGGCTCTACGAGAAGCGTGGGAACTTCAATCAGGCCATCGCCCTGTGGGAACTCGTGCGCAAGGCGGATCCGACCGATCAGGAGGCGTCGCGCAAGTCGAAGGACTTGGCCGCCAGCGCCACGATCGCTAAGGGACGCTACGAGGAAGTGCTGAAAGGCGAGGCGTCGTCGCCGAGCGAACAAGTGGACGACAAGGCCACCGAGGAAGCGGTATCCGAGGATCGCAATCCGCGCGAGGTCGCCAACCTCATGGAGAAGATCAAGCAGAACCCGAAGAACGCCAACGGCTACCTGCAATTGGCGCGCGTCTATCGCAAGGCGGAGCAACCCGAAAAGGCCAAGGCGATCCTCGAAGAGGGCTTGGGGCCGACCGGCAACGGCTTCGACCTGACGCAGGAACTCTTCGATCTCGCCATTGATCCGTTCCGCCAGGACCTTGCCATTGCCGAGGAACGGTTGCGCAAGAAATCGAACGACAAGGAACTGCAACAAGTCCGTGATAAGCTCGTCAAGGAGATCAACGCGCGCGAGCTGGAGTATTATCGCAAGCGTTCGGATCGCGTTCCGACTGATATTGCCGCCCGTTTCGAGATGGGCCTGCGTCTTATGCACGTCGGCCAAATCGAAGAGGCAATCAAGGAATTGCAACAGATCCGCAACGATCCGCGTCATCACGCCAAAGCGCTCTTCTACCTCGGCAGGTGTTTCCAAAAGCACAAGAACTGGCGGCTCGCCCAGCGCAATTTCGAGGAGGCGCTACAAAGCTTTGGCAGCGGCGAGGAGTCTCTCAGGAAGGAAACGATGTTCCACCTGGCCGTCGGGTACGCCAGCGCCGGCGAAATCAATCGCGCCGTCGATCTCGGCTGTGAGCTGGCCAATCTCGATTTCAACTACAAAAACATCGGCACGCTGCTCGACGAATGGCAGACCAAGGCGTCCAGAGGGTGAGCGCGCATGCCGACTGTCTGGATCCCCGCTCTGTTGCGACATCTGACTCACGAGCAGGAATCGATCGATGTGAAGGGCTCAACGGTTTCCGAAGTGATCGACGCACTCGACGCGCGTTATCCCGGCGTCAAGATTCGTCTCGTCCAGGCCGATCGCTTGAAACCGGGCATCGCGGTCGTCATCGATTCGCAGATCATGCGCGGCGGCTTGTCTGAGGCGGTAAGCGAAAACAGCGAAGTACACTTCATCCCGGCGATAGGCGGCGGATGACTACACGGACGACGGAAGAAGAAAAGAGCCTCCCCCTGCCTTGTTTTGTGGGAGTGACTCTAGAAGTTGTAGTTCAAGAAGTTTCTGGAGATGGTTACCCAGGGCAAAGCGAAGGCTCGCGTCCCGCTCTGCCCCGAGCGTACCGGGGTGGGAGTTCATAAAGGCAGGGTGAGGCTCTCAAGGTGCAAGAGACCGGGACTCGCTACCGCTCTCTTACGACAGTATGAGTAGAGCAATGCCGATGCCAAACGGATCCGAAAGATCGGCACCCGTGAAGGAATTGACCTAACGTCCTTTGAACGCGCGAGTTGTGATCCTGGCTTGTCGCGTTTTCATTTCGATTCCGCTAATGCGCGCGCAACGCACATCTTGGGATATTCGCCAAATTGCTCTCTTTCGCTGCAAACCACCCTCGCAGTATCGTGCGCTTTGCCGCACTTTGCGACAGGAGTTCTTTGAGCGACCTCGGACCGCACTTGCCATGCAATGCGTAAGAACCGCACGACCTTTGCCGAGGATACCTGTGCGCGGAAAAAATCGTCCAATCAAGTCGTGAAGATTTGCTCAAGTTTCAAACGGGGCGCATGATGGTAATGTAACGGGTTCGTGCGAGAGGCCGCACACCGTTGCGAATGGGTTATCCGGAACAGACAACAGAGGACTCTCCGATGCTCCGCCAAAAATTGGCAAGCCTCGCGCTAGCGTGTGGGCTCCTATTCACGAGTTCGGGATGCTGTGCGTTTTGCCAAGACGGCCAACTCTTCCCGCGACTATTTCGCAGCCATTATCGACCTTGCTTGTTTCACAACCATCGTCAAAAAGGCGAGTGCGAATGCCAGTCGATGCCCGACGGCGTGTTCGGTCCGATCTTGACCGGCCCGCAGTTTCCGGGACCGGCGGGGACGATCCCGATCACGAACGCGCCTGTGCCGCAGCCGCCGCAGGTCTTCAAGGTTCCACAAGCGCAGGCGACGCCATATAATCCGCCGAACTGAGCGTCTATGGCGCGGCCGTTTAGCGCTCGCAGGGATGTGCCAGGGACGGACACCTACAGGCTAGCGCTAAACGAGCAATCGTTCGATGCGTATACTTTGCATGGCCCCCCTCTCTCTCCGAGGAGCCGACCATGCATCGCGCGTTTTCCATCTGGCTCGCCCTTATCGCTTATTCATTCCCGCCATTCTTCTCGCTTCATGCTCAAGAGGCAAAAGGTCTCGCCGAACTGCGCGCCGTTTACGCGACGACGCCACACGGCTACCCGACCGGCAAGGGCCTCGCGCGTCCGGACGTGAGCGTACCGTTTCGCTGGCATCATTTCCACGACGGCGCGATCGAGCGCTTCGATGACGCACGCATGTTGACGCACACGGCTTCACTCAATCCACTCGACGGCGACGGCGTCAGCGTCGACTCGAAGAGCGGCGTCAAATTACAATGGACGGTGGAGCAGCGCACCGAGGGAAAGGTGGCGCTGGCCGTCGAATTCCCGACCGAGGCGATCAAAAAAGGCAAGGCGCTCGTTCACATCAAGGGCATCGTGGGACCGCCATCCTTCTCCGAGTATCTGCGCGCTCGCAATCTGATGCACACCGCGTCTTGCTATGGGCCGCATTATCGCTGGATCAAGCTGGACGCGTTTAACCCCGGCACTGTCGAGCTGCGCGTGCGCGTCGCCGGCGTGCCGTTCGTCGTCCCCGTCGGCGCGAGCACGATCGCTGTTCGCACCAATGACGCCGTCGAACGTGGCTATGCGTGCATTTTCAACAGCATTCCCGTCGAGGTTACCGCGCCGGCTGACAATGTGCGTTTGATCCTTGACAATCTGCGCATGGAGCAAGAACTCCCCGCCGTCCTCAGCAAGCGCGGCCGCATGCTGCAATTTGCCGGGCGAGCGGAAGCGAAGGATCCGCCGGTGGTCTGGCCGGGCTTCACGCAGGTCGAGGCAAGCGAGACCTACACGCCCGAGCGCGGCCACGGCTGGACGCAGCCGGTGAAGACGCGTCTGAACAGCGGGCACTCGTTTCGCAGCATGGAGAACGGCATCCTTTGGGGCCGAGTCTCGCGCATCGATGCGCCGTTGCGCGTTGATGTGCCTGACGGAAAGTACGGCGTCTATGTGATGATCGGCGCACCGTCGCAAGGCTACGCATGGCCGAAAGGGATGACCGTCAAGCTCAACGGTAAGGAGCAGCGCCTCATCGATCCGCGCGCGGACGCCGCGGTTCGGCGCATGGCCCTCGGCGGTGAGGCGGTCGACTATCGGCCCGGGTTGTGCGTGTGGGAATCACTCGTCAGGCCCGCGTACTATCCGATCATGAACATTCTTTATGTTGACGCCATTGACAAGCATCTCATGATCGAGATGCCAAGCACCCTGTCGCTGCACGCGTTGCTCATCTTTCCCGCGGACGAAAAAGTCGCGGCCATGAAGGAGATCGGCAGGCTCAATTATCTGCTGGCCGAAAGCTGGGATGTCTCTCATCCGTGGGTGCGCGGCGGCTATGCCGAGAAGGTGCGCTACATCGGCCTGCATGGGGAGATGCTGTATCCCGAAACGATTCCCGACCGGCTCGCCGCGCTCAAGCTGATCGACACCGACTTCGCGCGCGGCTTCGTCACCTTTCAGCGTGGCCTGACCGAGGCCGTCTATCCCGACACGATCCCAACGCCGGAGGAAGCCGGCGTCAAGGAGGTTGCCCTCTTCGCGGCACGCGGCGAGCGCACGGCGATGACGCTGGGCCTGCTGCCGTTGCGCGCCGTCGCCGGGTTGCAAGTCATCGTGAGCGACTTGAGGCGCGTGAATGGCGACAACAAAAAGGCGTGCCCACCGCCAGGCTCGATAGATGAAAGCGAACGCGCCTTTCTCCCCTCTCTCCCTGTACTCAGGGGGAGAGGGGTTGGGGGTGAGGGGGCTCTTTGCGCCGCGCAGAATCAGGATGCTCTACCAAGCGATCCTGCGCCTCCTCACCCCTACCCTCGGCCCCTGAGTACAGGGGGAGAGGGAGCCATGCGAATTGATGTACGTGTTTCTCGCTATCATCAAAAGTGCATGCAATTCGGCCATCACAATCACGATTACAATTATTGCGAACAATATCTCGTGCGTCGGCCGCGGCTCGATTTACATCCCGGCGCGGCACGGCGCATCTACCTCGATATCCACGTGCCAACCGACTCGAAGCCCGGTAGATACGTAGGCACGATCACCATTGCGTCGGCCACGGGCCAAACGCTCGCCGCATTGTCGATCAAGCTCGACGTGCTTCCCTTCACGCTTGACGAGCCGGCGATTTTCCTCGCCAGCAGTCTCGACGACTCGCGTTTGAAGGACTATGGCTTCAACACGTTTCACACCAACCACGATCAGGCCGTCAAGCACGGCTACAAGGGCTATCTCGCCAACCTCGGCTACGCGGCGATCCCGTTCAAAGGCAAGCCGATCGGCTGGAGCACCTTTCTCGACAACAAGGAATTGCTCACGCCCGTGGTCGAAGCGAAGGCGCCGCGCGGTTTCTTCGGCGGCATCGCGCCCGGCGCCTATGGCAAACCGAACGCGGCGCAGATCAGTCAGGAGTTTTTCGAGCGTGTGCGCAAAGAATATCCGCGCATCGACCTCCTGGGACGCACCGCGCCTGCATTCTACTTTCGCCAGGGCAAGGCGAGTTTTCAGTTGCCGCACGAGTGGATCGTCCTCGCCGGCCCCGCGACGCCCGACGAACCCAAGCTGATGGAGAAAGCCCAGCGCGACGGCGCCGACTTTTGGTACATCGACGGCCTGCGTCACGAAAAAGAGCAAGCGGGCCGCTTCACCTTTGGCTTTTGGCTATGGCGCTCCGGCGCGAAGGGCCGCTTCACCACGCTCGAAGCCGCCCTGCAATACGGCTACGGCACCGCGCGCGAGAGCTACAAGTGGGAGCCGTACTTCACGCTCCTGGACGTGACGACCTGCAACGTCGATCGCGCCTTGAAGGAATCGCTGGTCGATGGCGAGGTGAATCCGTCGCGCGATCTGATCCTGCTGCGTGAAGGGATCAACGACTATCGCTATGCGGCGACGCTTGAAAATCGTCTACGTGCTGCCCCGTCCAATCTCGCGGCGCGCAAATGTCTCGATGAGCTGCGCGCCGATCTGTCACTTGATCTGACGACGTACTACGAGAGCCGCGCCGGCGCCTACGGCGAGAACTGGCGTCCACTCGCGAACAATCCGTGGACGACCGCGCAGTTCACCCGTACCCGGCGCACGCTTGCGGATCATCTGATTGCGATTGGGAAATGAGCGTTGCGGCGCGGATCGAATACAATGCCATCTGCCGCTTGCGGCTTGGCGCTCGCAACGAAGCACGCGAGCGCCAAGCCGCAAGCGATAAACACGGGAGCATCCATGTTAGCCTACTCGAAGTACCAACTGTTCTGGGCAACGCTCATCATCGCCTTGACCGCGCTTGGCGGCCTTCGCGCACAAGAGGACAAGGGGCCTTCATTCGTCGCCATGTTCAACGGCAAAGACCTTTCGGGCTGGATGTACCTCGGCAAAGGCGAGGGAACCTTCTCCGTGCAGGACGGCGCGATTCACTACAAAGGCGGCAACGGCTGGCTGTGCTACACTGTCAAGGAGTACGCAGACTTCGAATTGCAATGCGAGTTCAAGCTCATCAAGAAAGGCGGCGACGGCGGCATCTTCTTCCGCGCCTCCAAGGATGCTGCCGGCGCGAACTGGCCGAGCAAACGCTACGAACTGCAAGTCAAGGACTACGCCGAGCAAGGCCGGCTTTGGAACATGCCCTACAAGCTTGATAAAGAAAAGGTTGCCAAGGTCCGCAAGGCGCTGGGCGCATGGGAGACGTATCGCCTCGTCGTCCAGGGCGATTCGGTGCAGGTCTTCCTCAACGGCGAACTCGTCACCACCTCCGACGGCGCCAAACGCAAGGAGCCCGGCTACATTGGCCTACAAGCCGAGGGAGGCGAACAAGCGTTTCGCAATCTGCGCGTGCGGGCGCTGCCCGCCAAGTGATCGCTCAACGATCGAATCCCCACAGCTTCGCCGCGTTCTTGCCGAGGATCTTCGTGCGCTCCTCCGCCGTGAAAAATGGGATCTCCGTCTGAATCAACGCCAACTCCCGTTGCAGCGTCGGGCGATCTGCCTGCGCTCGTGTCGCACCGGGGAAGCCTGTTCCCCACAGCAGCCGATCGGCGCCGTACGCCTCATAGACCTTCTTGACTAGCGCGTACGTGTCGCGATATGGGTACTTCATCGACGGCGACAGGATCATCAGCTCCGAGACCTTGACGTAGACGTTCGGATACTTCGCCAGCGCCACTAATTTCTTGATCTCCGGCTCTGGGTCCTTGGCCGTGAGGTCAACGCGGGCCAGATGGTCGATCACGACTTTGACCTTGGGATGCCGTCGCACCATGTCCTCCAGCTTCGGCAATTGCTCCGAGGCGATGAAGAAGTTGAAGACCGCGCCCAGCTCTTCCGCCTTTTGCCAGAGCGTGTCATTCGCCTTGGCATTGAGCCAGTCATCTTTTCCCTGATAGTACATGGGACTGAAACGCACGCCAGCCATGCCCGGCTCCTTCATCACGAGGGCGAGCTTCTCCGCGACCTTCGGATCGGTCGGGTCGATCAGCCCCTGGCCGCGAAAGCGTTTCGGGTGGGCCTTCAAGCAATGGAAGAGATAGCGATTGTCCCAGCCGTGCGAGATGGTTTGCACCAGCACGCAATGGGTGACGCCGAGTTCGTCCATCTCCTTGACGACGCGATCGAGCGAAGCCGGGATCGCCGGCGGCACGAACTTGGCGTCGTAGGGATGCGCGAACGGGAACTTGACGGGATCATCGCTCCAGACGTGCATGTGGACGTCGATGACGGGGCTCTTCTTCGGATGTAATCGTTCCCCCCTCTCCCCGGTACTCATGGGAGAGGGGAGGTGATCAGATGCTGCGGCGCCGATCAAGGACAAGGAAAGCAGAACGAACGGAACCGATAGCAGGATCTTCTTCATGGTTGCTCCTTGCCCAAAGCGTCAGTTCCGACGTGCACATGGTCGCGAAGGTGTTCCATGCAATAACAACAGTTGCCCGCGCATTTGCTACAGTAGCGGAACTCGCACTTCGGGTCCACGCGATCGGTGACGCCGCAGGTCAAGCAGCGGTGATGGTAGGCCGGTTCCTGCGACTTGCCGAACTCAACGGCCTGGCTGGCCATGCGGCGTCGGCCGGTGCGGATCATTTGCAGAATGTCCTTGCCGAAAAAGATCAGGAAGTTGGCGACTGACGCCACCACCAGCGCTTTCGTGAGCCAGGCGCCGAACACGACGGCGACGAAGAAACAAATCCACGTCAACAGGGCGAACCATTTGATCTTCACGGGGATAATAAAGAACAGGTAGAGCTCGAAATCGGGATTGAGAAAGGCAAAGGCCAGGAACACCGAGAGCTCCAGGAAATTGTTGGACGAAGGAAGCGCCGGCTCGACAAACGCCGCCGCGAGCGTGGCGACATAGCCGATGAAAAGATACACGTTGTAGCGGAACGCCCCCCAGAAGTTTTCCAAGGCGTTGCCCATGAGGAAAAAGAAATACCAGAAGAAGAAGGCGAACAGCACATTCGTGAACGGCGGCATGATGAGGAAGGTCGCCAGCCGCCATACTTCTCCAGCCAGCACTTTCTCCGGAATCAAGCTGATCGACTCCGTCAGGAGTTGCTCCCCATCGTGTTGCGCCTGGCTGATGGCGTAGACGAGCACCTGAGCGACGATCAGGCCCAGCGTCACATTCCGCATGGCAAGATGTCCGAAGCGCCGGTCCAGTTTGTCGAGCAAACTCATGACCTGCCCTCAACGGGAAGCGGGAGCTTTCAAGCGCCGCGCATGGGGACGGGGCTGCACGCCGCCGTTTGATAAGGGGACCCCAGCGTCATATTTAGGCGATCACGGAACGCATTGCAATAGCTCAAACGCCGAACTCCTGCACGAAATAGTATACCGCGAGGCCGAAACCGATGACGATGACGAGCCAGCGAACCGCCACGGCCGGCACGCGCTGGGCGAGACGGGCGCCGAGGTAGCCGCCGAGGATCGACGCCAGCGCCATCGGCAGCGCGTACTCCCAGGCGACCATGCCGCGGATCATGAAGAGAATCGCGGCAGTCGTGTTCATGAAGAACGCCAGCGTCGATTTGAGGGCGTTGATCTGATGGATGTTGTCCAGGCCGAGAAACGACAGCGAGCTGAGCATGAGGATGCCAATGCCGGCGCCGAAATAGCCGCCGTAGACGCCGATCAAGAATTGCAGCACGACGACGCAGGCGATGGTTCGCGGCGAAATTCCTCCCCTCTCCTCCTGGGAGAGGGGTTGGGGGTGAGGGCTCGGCCCCAGTTTGAGCCGGCGCGCGATCAACGGCTGTAAGAGGAACAGAAGCGCGGCCAGCAGAATGAGCCAGGGAATGACGAGGCGAAAAGACTTCTCTTCGACGAGCAGTGCGCCGAGCGCCCCGCCGGCGAGGCTCGGAAACGCGAGCCAAAGGATCCAGCGTTTGCAGGCGGGGAGCAGCGAGCGATAGCCCCACACGCTGGCGAATGACGCGGGGAAGAGGCAGACGGTGCTCGAGGCGCTGGCGATCGTCCTCGGCACGAAGCCGGCGAGCGCGGGAAAGGTCAACAGGGTGCCGCCTCCCGCGACGGCGTTGACCGCGCCGGCGCCGAACGCCGCCAGACAGAGCCAAACGGTTTCCATCCGCGTTGAGTTTTTCCATGACGAGCCGCAACCGTCAGGAAGCGAATTTCACAATCGCTCCCTGACAGTCGCGGCTCGTTTGAGTTTCTTGTCGGCGCGAAGAAGCAAGCGCGGCCGCTCGCCCTACGGAGGAGACAAGCGCGACCGCTTGCCGGAGGAGAGAGGTCACTTCTTCTCGATGATATCGATAATGATCGGCCTTGGCTCCGCGCCCTGGACCTCCGTGGCGTTCACCTTCTTGAGCTCCGGTTCCTTCTGCTTCGCCGGCGGATTCAGGAGCGGGTTCCTTTCCGGCAAGTGGTGCACGTGCTTCTGGATAATCCACTTGTCGAAAAGGTCCTTGCCCGGTTTGCCCCAGTGGACATCGTTCTCGAGATCGTGGCAGTGCATGCAGGCCGCCCCCATGCCCCCTTTCGCGTTGAAGATCGTTCTCAACTGAGCTTCGACCTGCTTGTTCTTTGGATTTTGCTCCAGCATCGCGACGAGCTTTCGTTCCTCATCCTTGACGCGGAACGGGTTGATGAGCGGGTAAAGCGCCTTGTTGCGCGGCGCCTTGACGTGTTCGCTGCCAGGGCCATGACAACTCTCGCAAGAGACGCCGCGTAAGGCTTTGTTGTGTGCCTCGACATTCGGTTTTCCGGCATTCGCCGGCAGCGCCCAAGCGGCAGGGTTTTGGACGAAATCGTTGTATCCGCCTGGATGCTGGAAGCCGGTCGTATGGCATTTCATGCATTCCGGGTCGAAGTGCCGCCCGGATGGGTTCTTGAGATTTTCAAGTCTATCGGTCGCTTTGGCATGAGACGTTTTCGCCCACACGGTCCATGCGTGATCGTGACATTTGCCGCATTGATCGGAGCCGACGTAGGTCGCCTTCAGGCCGTTCTTGCCGGGTTCCACCAACTGGCTCAGGTGCAACGTGCGCGGCGCCTTGCCGAGCATGTCCTGCGCCTTGAGTTTGCGGTTGTACTCATCGATCAGCGCGATCACGGGATGCCCGGCTTTCTTCTGCTTCGGCGTTTCCCATTCCGGCCCCATCTTGACGATCTCATACTGGAAGCGGTAGCCCCCCTTGGGGTCGCGATACACGCCGACCAGACCGACGTAGGTCCCCTTATGCCCGATCTCGATGCAATGCGTCGGCACCTTGGGGTTAAGCGCGTGCAAAAGTGCAGGCGGCTCGGGCTCGTCGGTCAGGATCATCATGAGGTGAATGGGCGGGATCTTCGGGTTCTTCTTGTGAGCCGTATCGGCGAAGACGGCGGCGTTGAGCGCCATGTCTCTACGCTTCTGCAGGATCGCGTTGATGCGCGCGATGCCGGTGATGTTCGGATTGATCTCGGGATGCTCATGGTGCAGGATGACGCCGATCTCGGCCTTCGCGTCGGCGAACGCTTCGAGCGTCTTCGGAAATTCGGCCATGTTGCTGAGGAACTTCTCCTGACCTTTCAATTGTTCGCGCATGTCCGGCCCCACCATGTTGAGGACGCCAATCTTCGGGAGCTTGTCGTTGATCGCGATGATCTCATAGGGGCGGGCGTTGAGATTGTGATAGTTCTGGCCCGGCGCGGCATCCGCAAGTGTCATGCTGATCGGACGCGGGAAGAGGCGTTTCTGGTTCCAGGTCTCGGCGAGGGCATCCCCCAGCGGCGTGAGGATCTCGTGTTTGCCGATGCCGACGGCGCGGTAGTTCATCGTCGCCAGGGCTTTCATGCTAAGGTCGAACTTGAGGAGATTCTGTTTCTGGATGCCCTGGGTCTGGGCGAGTTCGCCGAGGTCGATGCCGACGACCTCCCAGCCCTTGGCCTTGAGTGCTTCGACGAAGTTGTAGCGGCGCACGAGCCCGCCGTACTGCGGATCGGAACAGCCGCACGGATCGTAGTAGCCGTGCATTTGCCCGGAGACGACGAAGGCGAACAGCGGTTTCTGCCATTGGTTCCATTTGGGCGCGGCGCCGGTGTCTTGGTTTACCGGAGGCGTTTCTTGTTCCTCCTCATGATGCCGCGTCGGCGCCTGGCACAGGAGCCAGTAGCCGCTCGACAGGAAGAAGAGGGGCAAGAGCGCGATTGCCACCAGCGGAATCAGACGCCGGCGCGCACGCGGGGCAGGGGAGGGGAGCGAGGCCGGCGGAGGGGATTGATTCGCTATCATGCGTCATCCTTGTGTCATGATTGAGCCGCAATTTCGTTTAGGCGAGCGGCAATATCAAATGTACCCGTTCACGACGCGGAGCGCCGTGCCACAATGTGGTGCGACGCTCCGCGTCGCATTGGCTAAGGGTATCTTTCCAACTGCCCGTCGCCTTAGCGTTCGCGCGGAACATTCGAGCGGAACCGCTCCCAGCCAGCGCGCGCCAAGGGCAATTTCCCGTTCTCGCTCTTTCGAAGAAAATTGTCAACCGCGCCTCACCTACTTCGACACGGCGGCGTGCCCTGGGAAGACTGGGTAATTCACAGGCGTGCCAGCAGTTCCCGTATTTTCACGGCAATGAGGTCGCGCACGCCGCGAAACTCTTCTGGCGAAAGATGTTTCGGATCGGGAATGCCCCAGTCCACGCGCGTCTTGGCCTGAAGAAAGGGACACTCGTCGCCGCAGCCCATCGTCACGGCGGCGTCGAATTCGACCCTGGGCAGCTCATCCAGACTCTTGGAGGTGTGCGTCGTCAGATCGTAGCCGAGCTCGCGCATCGACGCGATCGCCTTGGGATTTACCTGTCCGGAAGGGCGCGAGCCGGCACTGTAGACTTCAACGTTCGGCCCCGCGTGGAGCCGGGCAAACGCCTCGGCGATCTGGCTGCGGCAGGAATTTTCGACGCAGACGAAGACGATGCGTTTGCTATCGATCATGGTCATTGACTTACTCTCCGCTCAGGCCAAATATTTACAATTTTTTTCTGGCTTTTCGCGCCGGCATTTGCATATAATTTTCGTCAGCTGATCTTCCAGCGTCGGAAGAAGCCATGGTAGGCTTTATCACTCTCGGAAAGGAGTCCGCATGTTCTCCACCAATGATCCTATCCGCATTGCCGTCTACGGTTCCGAAGTAAAGACCAAAGGCCGCGGCGTCGGGCTGTGGAACACCGGCTATCACGGCACGCTCGTCGCCGCCGGGGCCGAACCCGTTTTCCTCAAGCCCGCGACCGGCAGCGAACCGTGGGGCGAAATTCTCCGCGGCACGTTCGGCGTCGTCGCCTGCGGGTTCGACCATAGCGTGCCCGGCAAGCTCGGCGATATCGAGTCGCTCTGCTTGTGGTGCCGTTCGCATCGCTTTCCGCTCTTGACCATCGACCAGGGGCTGCTCGCGATGAACTCGGCGTTCGGCGGGCTCAACTACAACGATTTGCCGCGCGAATTTCCCGAGGCCCTTCAGCATCGTCATCCGCCGGAGCCCGGCCTTCGGCACGCGATCAACGTAACGCCGGGGACTTTGATGTGCACGATCTACGGTGAAGGCGAAGTCGTCGTCAACAGCGAGCACCGTCAGGCGATTCAGAAGGTCGCGAAGGGTTTCACGGCCACGTGTACCGCGCTGGATGGCGTCATCGAGGCGGTCGAGCACACGAGCGACAACTGGTTCGCGGTCGGCGTGCAATGGCAACCGGCGTCGCCGTCCGCGTCGGGGCTGGACATCCAGGTGTTCCGCGCCTTGATCGACGCGGCCAAGCCCAAAGTTGAAACGCCACCGGCGCCGCGCAAGCTCGCGCTGGCAGGATGATTGCCTTTGCCGTGTGCGGCTTGACGCCCGTGTGCTTGCTACCGAGCGCCAAGCCGCAAGCGGCCGTTCACTTGTGTTTCAAACGCTGCAGCGATCCTTTCGCCTCGTCGCGCAGGTCCTCTTCCGGGCCGCTGTTCGCCAGTTGTTGTAGAACCTCGATCGCTTCCGCGCCGCCGACTTGCTCGCAAATCAGCATGAAGCGGCGCAGACGCAGGCGCTCCTCGGACAACGACAGCGCCTCTTTGCTCAGTTTTTCCTTCAGGATCTCGACGCGCCGCTTGTATTCCAGCGACGGGGGATTGGCCAGCGCGGCATCGTAGCGGCCTTCCATCCAGCGGCCATAGCTCGACAGCTTATCCATGGCCGTCTGGCGCGTTACGAAAACACCCGAGTTGAGGTCCTTGAAAAGCTTTTTGACCTGTTCGGGATCGAGCAGGTAAATCTTCTTCTGTTTCAGCACGTGGGCGATCGATTCCTTGCCGTTGGCGACGCAGCGCCACATCATCTTGTGGCTCTCGACGGTCTCCTCGTTTGCCAGCACCGCCCAGGCATTCTCGAGTTCCTGAAAGCTGAACGCCGCCGCCGCCGGCAGCTTGCCTTGCCCGGCGAGGTCCGGCACGTCCCATTGATAGATGGTCGTGTCGGTCGAACCGGTGAAGACGCTGCGGCTATTCGGCATGAACCCGACACCCATGACCGGGCCGACGTGCCCTTTGAAGTGCGCGATCGACTTGCCGCTGAACGCTTCCCACAGGCGAGCCGTCTTGTCGAAGCTGCCCGAGAGGAGCAAGCGGCCGTCGGTAGAGAACGCAAGCGCATAAGAAACGGCGAGATGGCCTTCACACGATTTGAGTTCGAGCGGGTCGGCGGGCGTCTTGGCCGTGCTGTTGTAGATGCGGATGACGGCATCGAAACAACCGGCGGCGAGCGTTCGGCTGTCGGGCGCGAAGGCCAAGGTGGCGACCATCGGAAAGGCCGGCGCGGGGCCTTCCTTGACATCGAACGAACGCACCAACGAACGGCCCTGCGGATCCCAGATGAAGATCTTCGCGCCGCCGGCGCCCGCGAGCCTTTTGCCGTCGGGCGACCAGGCCAGCGCGTGCAGAAAGCCTTGATACGTAAACGAGCCGCCTTCCTTGCCGGTCTTCACGTCCCAGAGTTCGATCTGCGAACTGCGCAGGCCGAGAGCGAGCGTCCGACCGTCGGGTGAAAAGGCGAGCGCAACGACGGGATCGGTCGCCTTGATCGGCAGTTGCGCGAGTTCGGTGCCGGTGTCGGCATTCCACACGCGAACGGTGTTTGACGCGGTGGCGAGCGTCTTGCCGTCCGGGGCGAACGCGAGGAACGTTTCGCCCGTGTGCTTGGAGTCCCAGCTTTGCAGCAGCTTGCCGTCGAGGGGGTCCCAGACGAGGAGCTGCCCATCTGAGCCGATCGACGCGAGGCGTTTGTGATCGCCGGACAGGGCGAGCGTCGTCAAGCCTGCGGTCGGACCGGTGATGGGGACGGCGGCCTTGCCGGTCTGGGTGTCGAAGATGCGGACCGTGTTGCTCAGGCCCGCCATCGCCACGAAATCGCCCGCCTTCGTGACGGCAAGCGCATCGCAATCACCGACGCCGCGCGGCAACGTGCGACGCAGCTCGGTGGTCTTGGCGTCCCAGAAGCGGACGGTGCGATCGAGCGCGCCGGAGATGACGGCGTCGCCGCGCACGAGCAAGGAGACGATGATGCCGTCGTGCCCTTTGAACACGCCGGTCTGTTTGCCGGAGCCAACGTCCCAGCGGCGGATCAGGTAATCGTCCCCCGCGGAATAGAGCGTCTTGCCGTCGGCCGAGAAGGCGATGGCGTAAACCCCGCAGCCGGCGTCGAGCTTGAGTTTTTGCTGATGGTTGACATAGTTCCACAAGATGATGACGCGATCCGAACCGGCGGTCGCCAACAGGCTACTTTCACTATCCGGCGAGAAGGCGACTGCGGTCACTTCGTCGGTATGCCCGGCGAGCGCGGCATCATCCTTGCGTTTGGTGCTCCACTGCCAGAGATAGACAAGCCCGTCCTGACTGCCCGAGGCGATGGTCGACGTGTCCGGCGAGACGGCGATGCTCTTGATGGCGGCCTTGTGCCCATCGAGTCGGCCGATCTCCTTGTTTTTTTGCATGTCGAAGAGCCGGATGCTCTTCTGGTAGCCGGCGCACAGCATGGTCAGGCCGCTCTCGGAGAACGCGAGACAGGTGACGTCGGGTTCGTTGATTTCGCGGATGAGCGCGCCGGTCTTGGGATTCCAGATCCGCACGGGATCGTATCCGCCCCCCGCGGCGAGGATCGTGCCGTCGGGCGAGTACGCCAAGCTGAGGATGCGGCTGCCGTGCCGCAACTTCGTGGCGCCGATCCGTTGAAAGGCGCGATTCGGCAGGTTCTCGCCAGGCTGAGCGATGACGTTTGCGGCGAGGACCAGAAGCGCGGCGGCGGCGAGGAGTCGTCTTATTTTCATGGCGGATCCAATCTTCGAAATGAGGGCGCCGACGCTTTCCTGACATCGTTTAGACATAGGAAAGACGAATGGGAACGCCAATTCGATCCGCGCATTCAGGCATGTTTGCGCACATCGCCGAACTCGACGTAAGCGAGCCAGGCGCGCGGCTTGTTGAAGCGCGGTCGGGCCGGGTCGTACAGGATTTCGAGCGTCTGCCCCGGCTCCAGCGTCACGACGGCGATGCGCCGGGGCACGACGCAACGCCCTTCGAGTGTGGCGCCCGCGACCGTGCGAAACGAATAGGTGATCGTCACGCCGCGGCGCCGGCCGCGCGGCGGGCCGATCGTCACAATAGTTCCTTGGGCGACGTAGCCCAGTCGGGCCAGGCGCAGTTCGTGGCCGATGGGCTGCTCCATCATGCGGAGAATGACAAACGCGAGCAAGGCACTGACGCCAAAGCCGACGGTCAAAAGACGCTGATCGACGTTGAGGTCTGGCCAGCGCGCCGCGTCCAGCAGTGTCCAGCCGCCGAGGACCACGATGATGAGCGCGAACAGCGAGCGATAAGCCCGACGCATGTTGCGAATGGTGCGGCGTAGTTGCGCCTTGCGCGGCGGCGGGTCGAGAGGTGGATCGGATGGCGGCGGCATCGTGATAACCTATGGATTGACCGACGCGCCCGCGAGCCAGCCGGTGCTCCAGGCGGCCTGGAAATTGTAGCCGCCGATGGGGCCGTCGAGATCGAGAATTTCGCCCGCCAAATAGAGACCGGGGACGAGCTTGCTCTGCATCGTGCGCGAATCGACCTCATCGAGCGCGACGCCGCCCGCGGTCACCTCCGCTTTCTTGAAACCGAGCGTGCCGGTCAGCGGGATGCGCAGACGCTTGATGGCGCGCACCAGGCGCGTACGTTCGTCCTTCGACAGCGCGGCTGCCTTGCGCTCGAGCACCAGGCCGGCCTCGGTCAGCAGCACATCGCCAATGCGGCGCGGCAACTGCTGGGCGAGCACGACCGCAAGCTGCTTCTTGCCGGACGCTTGCGATTCGGTGCGCAACCATTCGTCGAGGGCAGCCTCCGACTGCGCGGGCAGCAGATCGAGTTCGAGCACGAGTGTCGCAGGTTGGGGATGGCCGCTGACGATCCGACTGACATCAAGTATCACCGGGCCCGAGAGTCCGAAGTGCGCGAACAAGAGCGAGCCGCGCCGTTGGATAAGGGATTTTAACCGTTCACCCCTCTCCCCTGTACCCAGGGGAGAGGGGTGAAGGATGCGCACCGCCACGTCCGGCATGGTGATGCCGCGCAGCTCGGCGACCCAAGGCAGTGTCGTTGTCAGAGGCACAAGGGCAGGGCGCGGCGGCACGATGCGATGGCCAAACTGGGCCGCGAAGCGATAGCCGTCGCCGGTGGTCCCCGAGCCGGGATACGATTGCCCGCCGCTGGTGAGAATCACGCGACGCCCGTTTAGCGCTCGCAATGAAGTCTCAATCACAAACGCGCCATTCTCGAAACCCATGCGAAGAACGGGTTCACCCAGCGCCAAGGTCGCCCCGCCGCGTCCGAGCCTGCCTAGTAACCCACCTAACACATCGGCCGCCTTGTTGCTGACAGGAAAGATTTTGCCCGTTTCTTCAACCTTGGTCGCCACGCCCTCCGCGTCGAAGAACGCGATCGTATCCTCGACGCCGAATGCCGCCAGTGCCGAGTGCAGAAACTTCCCCGGCGGCCCATAGGCGGCGACGATGCCGCGATTGTCGGTCGCCTGCGTGATGTTGCAGCGCGTGCCGCCGGACATGAGGATCTTGACGCCCGCCTGGCGATTCTTCTCCAGCAGCAAAGTGCGCCGCCCGCGCTCGGCTGCGTTGATGGCGGCCATCAAGCCCGCGGCGCCGGCGCCGATCACAATTACGTCCCATGGAACTTCGCTCACTTGGCGTCACTCCAGGAAGACAGTCTGCCGATCCGCGGACGAGAAAGCGATGAAAGTGATCATCGTGTCCGGACCGTCGTTGACGAGCTTGTGCTTCATGCCGACGGGGATGCGCACCACGGAGCCGGCGCGAACGGGGATCCACTCCTGATCGAGTAGGTGTTTGCCCATGCCCTGTTGCACGTACAGGATTTCTTCGCAGTTGGGATGATAGTGGAGCGGATTGGCCTTGCCCGCGAAGAGCTGGCATACGCCGACGGTCTGGGCGGCGCCGAGGCCACCGTTGGCGAGCCATTGTAGCGTGCCCCAATCGAAGGATTGCATGGGCAGGTCGGCAGTGTGCGTGGTGAGCATGGGTGACTTCTGATTTCGTTGAGCGTTCGCAGCGCGGCGCCAGGCCATTAGGCGCTGTGACGCGAGCGCTAAACGAAGAAGGGAATTCCTACAATTACCATAGTCAACCGCCGCGCCGCGACCAACGAGGTTCCGCCATGCAACCCTTCGAAGGCGAATGGACCTTCGCGCTTCCTCCCGCCGCGCTTTGGCCCAAACTGCGCGACGCCGCCTTTCTCGTGGCGTGCATTCCTGACGGCACGCCGCACGACGGGGCGACGCGCGATCGCGCCGTCTGCACCGTCCGCCCCGGTTTCTCCTTCATGGGCGGCAGCCTCGACGTCACCATCGACGTGCTCGATGGCGTCGAGCCGACGAGCCTGCGCTACACGCAGAAGAGCAAGGGCATCGGCACGACCAGCGAGGTAGAGACTTCGTTGACATTGGAGCCGCACGAAGCGGGAACGAAGATCAAATGGCGTGCCGAGGTCAAGAACCTGGGCGGCTTGCTGAAGATGGCGCCGAGCGGTTTGATTCGCGGAGCGGCGAACAAGGTGATCGAGGACGGCTGGGCGGGCGTCGCGGCGAAACTGGCCGCGACCAATTGATTGATTCGTTTAGCGTTCGCGCGGCGCGCGCGCTAAACGAAGACAGGTTATTTGTACGCCTCATATTCCTTCCCGCCCAACAGCGCCGCCGCGATCTTCAACTTCAAGATCTCGTCTGTCCCCTCATAAATCCGACACACACGCACATCCATCAGATGACGCCCCGGTCGATACAACGTCGACCAACCGCGCCCGCCAAAAAGCTGCACCGCGTGATCGGCGGCGTCCCAGGCGGCGTTCGCGGCGAAGAGCTTAGCCTTGGCCGCCAGCATCTCCGCGTTCGCCTTGAGCTCCGCGTTCTGTGGATTGGCTTGGCTGGCGTCTTTAGCCTCGGCGGCTTTCAGGATTAGGGCCTCGCTGGCGATGCGCGCCATTTCGATGGCTGCCAGATGTTCCTGCACGAGTTGATGCTTGCCGATCGCCTTGCCGTGCTGTTCGCGTTCCTGGGCGTAGCGGATCGACTCGATAAGGCAGTCTTCGATGACGCCCAGACATCCCGCTGCGACGGACAATCGACCGCTGACGAGCGTGCCCATGGCGATGCGGAAGCCGTCGCCTTCGGGGCCGAGCAAGTTCTTGAGCGGGCATTGAAAATCAGTGAGCGAAAACATGCCGGTGTTGGCGGTGGGCATGCCGACCTTCGCCAGGAGATCTTCCCGTTCGATGCCGGCTTGATCGGTGTCGATGACGAAGGCGCTGATGCGTCGCGGCGACGGAGCCTCCGGCGTGGTGGTGGAATAAGCGAACACGACGACGGTCGTCGCGATGCCGGCGTTGGAGATCAAATACTTGACGCCGTTCAAGGAATAATGATCGGCCTTCTTCTCGTAGGTGGTGATCATCTCCAGCGGGTTCGAGCCGGCGTCGGGC
>SYHD01000144.1 GCA_005799265.1 Planctomycetia bacterium
AGCGACTTCGACTGCTTCCGGTCGGAACAATAAGATACCGGCGTGGGTTTCGCACCCACTGGATCACCAACACTTGCACGGCGCACACCCGAAGCGTTAGCGAGGGCCACTGCATCCCTCGCTAACGCTTCGGGTTGGTATGCTATTTTCTGCCGCTCGCCTTAACCCTCAAGAAAGCGAAGTCGTCTCGTCATTGCAACTGTTTTTTGCCTGCGTGCGCAGGCGCACCGTCTCGGACCCGCAGCGCAGGTGACGGTGGATCGGTCTTTGCCAAGTCCGTCGTTCGCGCTGCGCCGCGCGAACGCTGAACAAAAACAGGGAGGATTACTTCTTGTCGGCTGGCCGGTTCTCCACGTACACGTCCAACGCCTGCGCCATCGTGATCAGCCCCGGACCGTAGTTGCGCAGCGAGCCGGCGAAGAACTTGAAGTTGCGTTCGGCTTCCTTGTCGTAGCGTTCGTCGCCGCTGAGCTTGTGCAGGCGGACGAGGTTGCGGGCGGCCATGCTGTTGCCCGAAGGTTGCACGCCGTCGTACTGGTCCTTCGAGCGGGCGAAGAATTTTTCGTGATCGTGGGCGGTGTAGAAGTAGCCGCCGATCTTCTTGTCGCCGTGGGCTGCGATCATCGTGTCGGTGAGCTTTTTGGCGGCGTCGAGCCAGCGTTTATCCTTGGTCGCTTCGTGCAGCGTCAACAGGCCGTGCGTCAGGAAGGCGTAGTCTTCGAGATAACCGTTGACGGCGGCCTTGGGGGGGGCGCCGGGGGCGGCGCCGTAGGTGCGCAGCAATCGGCCGTCTTTCGTGAGCTGGTGCTTGAGCACGAAGTCGGCAGCCTCGGCCGCGATTTTCAAATATTTCGGCTCGTTCAAGCAGCGCCCCGCCTCGGCGTAACCCGCGATCATCAGGCCGCTCCAGGCGGTCAAGGCGATTTTGTTAAGGAACGGCTTGTCGCGTTTCTCGCGCGCGTCGAACAGCTTCTTGCGGATCGGATCGAGCTTCTTGTACAACTCCGCCTCGGTCATGCCGAGATCCTTTGCGACCAGGTCCGGCGTGTAGGTCCAGCGCAGGATGTGATATTTCTCCTCGAAGTTCACCCGGTTGTCGGGCACGTAGATCTTCTTGATGAAGTCCAATTCCGCCTGTACGGGAAGCGCGTCGGCCAATTCCTTGGGCGTCCACACATAAGATCGGCCTTCCTCGTGATGCGTCTCCGCGTCCTGCGATGAATAGAACGCGCCATACGGGGATGTCATCTCGCGCTCGATGTAATCAAGCGTCTCGGTCACGATGCGCCGATAGAGCGGCTTCTGGGTGACGCGATACGCCTTCGCGTAGAGCTCGACGAGCTGGCCGTTGTCGTAGAGCATCTTCTCGAAGTGCGGGACCGTCCAGGTGCGCTCGACGGAGTAGCGATGGAAGCCGCCGCCAATCTGGTCGTAGATGCCGCCGATGGCGAGTTGATCCAGCGTTTTCGTGACCATGGCGAGCGCCTTCTTGTCCTTGGTGCGCTCGGCGAATTGCAAGAGAAACTCATGGCGCGGCGGCATGGGGAAGCGGGCGCCGCGGAACTGGCGCTCCGGATTGCCGAACCCGCCGTGCTTCGGATCGAACTCGTCCTTGACTTCCTCGGCGACGCGCTCGATCAGCTCGCGATTGAGCGGCACAATCGCGATGCCGGGGACGGCGGCGTTCTCGAGCGTGCGCGCCGTGAGCGCGGCGAGCTTCTCGGCTTGTTTCTCGATGGCGGCGGGATCGTCCTTCTTCGCGTCGCGCACCGTCTTGAGGATGGTCTTGAATCCGGGGGCGACATCGTCTTCAACCTTCTTGTCCTCGCGCGGCCAATACGTGCCGCCGACGATCGGGCGGCCGTCGTCGGTCAGGAACATCGACAAGGGCCAACCGCCTGAACGGCCCAGGGCGTTGAGGGCGGTCATGTAGATTTGATCGATGTCGGGGCGCTCCTCGCGATCGACCTTGATGCAGATGAAGTGATCGTTGAGGATCTTGGCGACCTCTTCGTTGTTGAACGACTCGCGCTCCATCACATGGCACCAGTAGCACGAGCTGTAGCCAATCGACAGGAAGACGAGCTTCTTCTCGGCCTTGGCCTTCTCGAACGCTTCAGGGCCCCAGGCGTACCAGTTGGTCGGATTATGGGCGTGCATGAGCAGGTAAGGGCTCGTCTCCTTGGCGAGCCGATTGGTGTGCTTTGGCTTGGCCTTCTTGTCGCCGCCGGCCGCATCCATAGTGAGGAACGCGAGGAGCACGAGCGGGATGGCGATAAGCATGGCGCGGCACGGCATGGCGGACTCCTTGGCTGCAAGGGAGAGCGATGCCTCTACGTTATCGTGTGGGTTTTCGGCGTCAACGAAAATGCGTTGAGAATGGAGTCGTCTTGCTCGTTCCCACGCCGAGCGTGAAAACGAGGGTCGGTAAGGTCCTCGACGAACTCCCTGCAGCAATTGGGCCGCCCGGGATCGACGTGGGGCTACTCGATTGTGTCAGGGATTACACCGAATTTGTCGCGGCGCAAACCCCGGCTGGGCGTACAACAACTCTACGTTTCAATTACGAGCCGCGACCGTCACTTGCAATATCTGGGGGGAACTTCTATGCGCGCTGTATTCGTGCTGTTCGCGTTTCTTCTGGTCTCAAACCTCTCGTTTGCACAGGACAAAGTCATACTCGCGATTCATGGCGGCGCGGGGGTCGCGCCGAAGGGGAAGATGTCGCCGCTACTCGACAAGGAATATCGCGACGCCCTCGCGCAAG
Organism: Planctomycetia bacterium; assembly: GCA_005799265.1. GTDB lineage: Bacteria > Planctomycetota > Planctomycetia > Gemmatales > Gemmataceae > SIAQ01. Next base: position 2,768 of record SYHD01000144.1, read on the forward strand.
CACTCAAGACGGGCTATGCGGCGCTTGCGAAGGGCGGCAGTCTCGACGGCGTCGAAGCGGCCATCAAGGTCCTCGAAGATTCGCCCCTCTTCAATGCGGGCAAAGGGGCAGTCTTCAATCGCGACGGCCGGCAAGAACTCAACGCCTCCATCATGGACGGCAAAACGAAGAAGGCCGGCGCCATCGCGGGCGTCAGTCGCCTCAAGAACCCGATCTCGGCCTCGCGCCTTATCATGGAAAAATCCGAGCACGTCTTCATGATCGGCGACGGCGCCGAGCGTTTCTGCCGTGATCAGGGCATGGAACTGGTCAGTCCCCTCTCTCTGTGGACCGAACGAGCGTGGAAGCAACTTCAGGACGCAGATGAAGCCGCCAGAAAAAAGGGGAATGCTCAGGCCGCACTTGACACGGGCCATTTCGGCACCGTCGGCGCCGTCGCGCTCGACAAGGACGGCAACCTTGCGGCGGGAACGTCCACCGGCGGCATCACCTACGTGCGCGCCGGGCGCGTCGGCGATTCCCCCATCATCGGCGCCGGGACCTACGCGGAGAATGAAGCGTGCGCCGTCTCCTGCACCGGCAAGGGCGAACTGTTCATCCGCCACACCGTCGCCGCCGACATCGCCGCGCGCATGAAGTACCGCGGCGACGCTCTCAAGAAAGCGGCGACCGAAGTACTCGCCGGTCTGCCCAAAATCCCCGGTGGTGCGGGAGGGCTCATCGCCCTCGATCGGCACGGCAACGTCGCTCTCCCTTTCTCGACCAATGGCATGTTCCGGGGCACCATCTCGCAAACGGGCAAAATCTGGGTCGGAATTTACGAGGAGTAGATGGCGCCAGGCATCCAAATGAGGAGTTTTTGCTTGAAATCAGAGGTTTCCTGTTTCATCATTATTGTGTGGCGACGAGACGGACTTGATGCAGCCCAGCGCTCCGTCGTTCCGTGAATGGCTCAGACCAGCTTGCGGCTCGGCCGTGCTTGGAAATAAAGATATGCGCAACGACATTCTTTTCTCACGCCGCGACATGCTCACCCGCTGCGGCGCCGGTTTCGGCATGATCGGGCTCGCCAACGTCTTGGCCGCCGATACGGCGTCGAATCCACTCGCGTCCAGGTTGCCGCACCACCCGGCCAAGGCGAAGCATATCATCCATTTGTACATGAACGGCGGCCCGTCGCAGGTCGATACGTTTGATCCCAAGCCCGCCCTGGCGCGCTTCGCCGGCCAGCGTCCCACGAGCATCGCCAACTATCGCACCGAGAACGCGACGGTCGGCTTGCGGCCATCGCCGTTCAAGTTCCCGCGCTGTGGCCAATCGGGCCTTGAGATCAGCGAGATTTTCCCGAACGTCGCCAAGTTCGCGGACGATCTTTGCGTCATCCGCTCGATGCACACCGACATTCCCAATCACGAGCCGTCGATGTTCATGATGAACAGCGGCCATCCGCAAGCGCTGCGGCCCAGCTACGGCTCCTGGCTGCTCTACGGCCTCGGCACGGAGAATCAAAACCTGCCCGGCTACATGGTCATGTGTCCGGGGCTGCCGGTCAACGGCGCCGCCAATTGGAGCAGCCGTTTTCTGCCCGGCGTCTATCAAGGCTGCCACATGAATTTGCCGCTCGGTTATGACGCCCGCACGGTGCTGCCGTATTTGCAAAATCAGCATGTCGGCCCCGAAACGCAGCGCCGGCAGCTCGACTTCATCCAGCGCCTCAACACGCTGCAAGCCGAGCGGCGCGGCAACGACGCCCTGCTCGAGGCCCGCGTCGCCTCGCTGGAAATGGCCTTCCGCATGCAAACGGCCGCCCACGAAGCGTTCGACTTGAACCAGGAAACGCAAGCCACCAAGCAGATGTATGGTTACGAGAGCAACCGCAACGTCTTCGCGCAGAATTGCCTGCTGGCGCGCCGCCTGGTCGAGCGCGGCGTCCGGGCCGTGCAAATCTACACCGGCAATAGCCAGCCGTGGGACACACACGGCAACAACGACGGCCAGCATCGCCAACTCGCAGCCGGCGTGGATCGCGGCATCGCCGGCCTTCTCTTCGACTTGAAGCACCGCGGCCTTCTGGATGAGACCATCGTCCTCTGGGGCGGCGAGTTCGGCCGCACGCCGGCGTCGCAAGGCGGCGACGGTCGCGATCACAATCACTGGGGCTTCTGCGTCTGGCTCGCCGGCGGCGGTTTCAAGGGCGGCATGGCCTATGGCGCCACCGACGAATTCGGCTTCCGCGCGGAAGAAAAACGCACGCACCCGCACGACCTCCACGCGACGATACTTCATCAGATGGGCCTCGACCACGAACGCCTGACCTTCCGCTACAGCGGCCGCGACCATCGCCTCACCGACGTCGAGGGGCAGGTGATTCGCGAGATCATCGCGTGAAGTAGCGTATCAACACCACAGCTCAGACGAGGCGAATCGTCACCTGTGTCGCCACGGTCAGGTTGTGGATGTAAGATGAAAAGGCTGGATCAGCTTGTCGTGGGTTTGTCCTGCCCACATGACCTTGTGATGTTCTTGGGGGGAGCTTGAGAATGCCCGGAAAACGGACCATCCAGCGCCTTCGCGGCACGCTGGCTTTGCTGATTTTTGGCGTTGCATTCGCCTGCGGATACGCAGGGGACACGCAGAAGCCAGCGAATGTCGCCAAAAATGCGTTGCCGGACGGCGCGCTTCGACGCCTGGGTTCTCTCCACTGGCGGCACGGTGAACCGATCACGTTTCTTGCGCTGCCGGCCGACGGCAAGACGCTCGTCACGGCCACGCACGATGCCGTCCTTCGTCTTTGGGATCGCGAAACGGGCAAAGAAATTCGGCGGTTCGTTCCCCCCGCCGATCCAAACGCCAAGGCCCTCACGCCGGTTCATCCCTATATGCAAGGCCTGACGCGTGCCGCGTTGTCCAGGGACGGCAAGTTGCTTGCTGTCGTATTGCCGAGCAACGTCGCGCAACTGTGGGATGTCGAGACAGGCAAGACCCTTCAGCAAATCAAAAGCCCCGCGAACGGCGTGAGCGCCATGGCCTTCGCGCCCGATGGCAAGACACTCGCCATTCGGGGCGTGGCCGATCGCGTCTGCTATCTTCATGAAACGGCGACGGGGAAAGAACTGCGCAAGCTCAAGCCGATGCATCCCGACGGCAAAGGGGGCAACATCTCCGGCGGCCCCGACAACGGCACCGGCCTCGCTTTCTCGCCCGATGGCAAGATCATCGCCCTACCCGAACTCGAATACAACAACAAGGTGGTGTGCGGCTCCGTCACGCTCTTCGAAGTCGATACGGGTAAGGAGGTTCGCCGCATCGAACCGCCGACGCACGGCATCGCCGCGATCGCATTCGCGCCCGACGGCAAGACGCTGGTGTTCAACACGCTGTCCACCATTCACGTCAAGGACGCCGACACAGGCAAGGAAATCAGGCAGCTCAAAGGCTTCTTCGGCGCCAATCAAATGATCTTCGCCCCCGACGGCCAAACGCTGGCGGTGAAAGGCCGCGACCGCTTGGTGCGGCTCTTCGATCCCAAGACGGGCAATCTCCTCCGCACGCTCGGCGAACTCCCTGGCCAGAAGGGGGCCAACTTTTTCGCCAACGGAAACCAAGGGCTCACCACCGACGTTGTCTACTCGGCCGATAGCAAAACGCTCGTCATCGGCGGCCAGCAAGTCCCTCGATTTTTCGACGTCGCCACCGGCAAAGAGCAAACGCTGCCCGGCGGCGGGCATGGCGGCGCCGTCTCCGCGCTCATGGTCAGCGCGGATGGCAAGACGATCGTGTCGCGCGGCGCGGAAGGCGTCCTACGCGCCTGGGACACTGCCGGCAAGGAAGTCCATCAAATCGCCGAGACTAATGGCACCTCCGCCGTTGGTTTTTCGCCCGACGGCAAACTGGTTGCGCTCGGCAACAACGATGGCACGGTTCGTCTGCTTGATCTCGCCGACGGCAAAGAGAAGCGCCAATGGAAAGCCCATCAAGGAACCATCGCCACCCTCGCGTTCTCCGCCGATGGAAAGAAGCTCGCCACGCGCGGCAGTTACGACGGCACTTTGCGCATTTTCGCTGCCGAGAAAGGCGCCGAACTCAAGCAGATCATTTATCGCGACATCAAAGCCGGCAATGGCGCCGCCGTCTTTGTGCGCACCAATAGCCAAGGCGAGTCCCATCCGCTGGCGTTTTCTCCCGACGGTAAGACGCTCGCGGCCTTCGTCGCACCGCAGCAGGTTCATATCCAAGGTCAAGAGCAGATGCAGCCCGATGCGAATTGCCTGCGGCTCTTCGACGTGGACACCGGCAAGGAAGTCCGCCGCGTCCCCATGCCGGCCGGATGCACGATCCATCATCTCGTCTTTTCGCCCGATGGACGTCTCTTGATCAGCGAAAACCTCGATAGGACCATAAGCCTTTGGGAAGTCGCCAGCGGTCAGGAACGCAGCCGTTTTGGCGAGCCCGTCGCCGTTGTGCCGCCAACGAACACGACGAGCTTCGTCGTCATCGGCGGGATCGCTCGCTCCGGCCCTCCCACACCTCCCGTCGGCGTCACCATCGCGACTGCGCGCGACGGCAGCCTGATTGCGGCGCCTGGCCCCAACCACACGATCCGAGTCTATGATGCGACCTCCGGCAAAGCGGTCGGCTCGTTTCAGGGACACGACGGCGCCCTTGCTTCGCTCATTTTCGCGCCGGATGGCAAGAGCCTCGTGTCGGGGGGCAACGACACGAGCGTTCTCGTCTGGGACCTGGGCCGCTTGAAGCGTGAACCTCTACCACAAATCAGCGCATTTCAGCCGAAGGAATTCGAGACGCTGTGGACCGATCTGTTCAGCAGTGATGCCGGCAGAGCGGGCAAAGCGGTACAAACCCTGATTGCCGGGTCCAAGGCGTCGGTCGCGCTTCTGGCAGATCGCATTCAACCAGCCGCAACGGTTGAGCCCAGCGTGCTCGATCAATGGCTGCGCGATCTCGGCAGTAGTGACTTCAAGAGGCGTGCGATCGCCACGCGTGAGCTGGAAAAGCTTGGCGAGCTGGGCGTGCCCGCATTGCAAAAATTGCTGGCGTCCGCACCCGCGCTCGAAACGCGTCGGCGCGTGGAGTTCTTGCTCGAAGACCTGACGGGACGCAGCCTTAGTCCGGAACAAGTTCGCGTGGTCCGCGTCATCGAGGTTCTTGACCGGCTCGGCACGCCCGAGGCCAGGCAGGTGCTTGAGCGTCTGGCCGACGGCGCCGCGGGCTCGTTGACGACGCGCCAGGCGCAGATGGCGCTGCAGCGGTTGCGTGGGAACAAATATTGAGGATTGAGCGCAGAGCCGCGCCTTCGAACCGGGCTTCAGGCAAGAGCGGAGTGAACGGTCATCAGCAAGGCATGGCGCAGCCTGAGCGTGATGCCCGGCATCGGCGCGACGACGCAGCCAGGGACGAGTTCGAGCCTGAAACGTTGCAGCACCCGGGCCACGATCACCTGCGCTTCCAGCATCGCCAGGTGGCTGCCGATGCACAAACGCTGCCCGCCGCCGAACGGCAAGTAGGCGTATGGCTGCCGGCTGGCGTTGCCCTGGGTAGTGAAGCGATCCGGGTCGAATCTCTCCGGATTTGCCCAGAACGCCGGATGCCGGTGCGTGACGAACGGACTGATCTCCAGCGCCGACCCGGCCGGGATGTGGTAGCCGCCGATCACGTCGCTTTCAAGTACGTTACGCTCCATGATCCAGATCGGCGGATAGAGCCGCATCGCCTCCTGAAACACGCGCGGCACCAGGTCGAGCCGCGGCAAATCCTCGGCGGTCAGCGGGCGTTGGCCGAGCAGTCCGATCACTTCGTCGTGCGTGTTCTGCCGCCAGTGGGGGTGGCACGCCAGCAAGTACCACGTCCAGCTCAGCGCGTTGGCCGTCGTTTCGTGTCCAGCCAATAACAGCGTGATCGTTTCGTTGTGCAACTGCTCCTCGCTCATGCCGCCGCCCGTGCCGCCCGCGCCATCATCGCGTGCCTTCAGCAACAGCGCCAGGAGGTCGTTCTTCGGCGGCCCGCCGCGGCGCTCGGCGATCAGGCGGAACACGATCTCATCCAGCCGGCGTTTGGCGGCGCGAAAGCGCGAGTTCGCCGGCGTCGGCAGCCATAGCGGCGGATCGATGATGCGCTGCAGGCGGCGCCAGGTGTGCTCCATGACTATCGTCGTTGACCGTTCCACGTCGTCGATATCGGCGCTCAAGTCGGCGCCGAGCAGCACCCGGGCGATGATGCCACAGGTCAGGCGCGTCATCTCCGAGGCCACGTCGATCGGCCGGCGGGCGTCGGCGCGCGCCTGCCAGCCGTCGAGCATACGGTCGGTCGCTGCGACGATCAGGTCGGTGTAGGCGAGCAAGCGCTGGGCGTTGAAGACCGGCTGCATCAGGCGGCGCTGGCGCAACCAGGCGTCGCCATTGCTGGTTAGCAGTCCTGGGCCGGTGATACCGACAATTTTTGACGAGCTGCGCGTGTCCTTGTTGTAAAGGTGCTGGTGCGTTACCAGGACCTGCTTGATGTAGTCGGGATGCGATACCAAATGGATGACCATCGGCCCAAGATGGAAACGGACCACGTCGCCGAAGTCGCGCTGACTGTCGACCAACAGGCCGAGCACGTCGCGGCGGAAGGCCAGCAGGTTGCCGATCAGAAAGTGCCCGCGCGGTCCGGGCGCCGTCTTGGGTGAAGCGGTCATGTTGGATGCGTGTCCGTCATGGGTAACGAGGTCATTTTAGGATTGGCAATAGCCGCACGGTCAAGGCGCCGTTCCAGCCACCAAACCGCCGCCGTGCTGCCCAGTGAGATGCCCCAGACGATCACGGGTGAGCTGAGCAGCAGTTCGATGCCAAAGAAGAGGATCACATACCAGATCGCGAGCAGCACGACGCCCGCGATCAGCGCGTCACGCCGCTGCGTGCGATAAACAGAGCGTGAGGGCATGCAAGCCGCGTACACCACCAGACTGAGCGGCACGGCCACCACCATGTCAACAAGGTAATGTTCGCCCATTCCCAGCATGGCCAGGAAGGTGCCGATCAGGAAGACTGCCGCTGCCGTACGTGCCCACCGGCCATAGGCGCGCGCCTGCCAGTAAGCGAGCAAGACCGAGGCCGTGTGCAACGAGGGCATCCCGTTCGGCCAGGCATCCGCGCCGAGCACGGTCATGCGCGTGCCGAGCAAACCGTCGAGCGGCGGCGGCGACTGAGGGAAGGCATCGCCAAAGGCGCGCAGCGGCCCGCACACCGGAAAGATGAAGTAAAGACTGTAGCCGGTCACGAATACCGCCAGCAACACGGTCGCCGCATCGACGGGCGGCGGCCGGCGCGCGCGTGTCTGCAAGGCGTAAACGAACACGAGAGCAGGAGGCGGCGCCACGTAAATGGCGTAGCAGACGAACTTGAGCACCGGCGCTTCCACAAAGAGCCGGCCGACGATGAAGCTCCAGTGCGCGCCGGAAGCCGCGTCGATGGCGTAGGCGGATGGATCGCAACTGGTCGGACAGATGCCCTTGATGAAGTACAGAAAGATGCCGGCTTCCATGGTGATGACGAGTGCCACCGAGGCCGGCAACAGAAACGCCAGCGCTTTCGCGCGTTCGGAGCCCGTGTTGCGCCAGGCCCGCAGTCCCATCGCGCCGAGGCTCGCCAGCCCCAGGCCGGTGACCGCCTCGGCCACGACAACCTCTTCCGGCTTGTACTCGTCGGGCACGCCGATCCAGCGATGAAACTGCCGAACACCAAGCGCCAGCACCACGCCCGCTGCTGCGGCGCCGGCCAGTTCACGCAGCCGCGGCAAGCTGCTCAGGTGCAATACCAGCGGGCAGCCGAAGCCGATGGCAAACAGAATGTTGGCGCTGATGTCCTGTAGCGACACGGGGCGCAAGTGCGGCACAACGCCGAAGACGGCGACGACTTCCGTGGCGACGAAAAGGGCCGAGGCCGCGTAGAGCAGCCGGCGGAAGTGGCGCACGTTGTGTGCCGCCCAGGATTCGGCGTCGGGCCAGGGGTCCATGATAACTCCGCGTCGTTTAGCGACGCTTCGCAGTAACGTCCATCTCAGACGCTTCTGCGAAGCGTCGCTAAACGGATTGCTCCAGCATACGATACAGCGCGGGATAATCGATCTTGGCGTTGTGCCGCTTGTCCACCGGGATGCAAGGGCAGTGGCGTACCTCATCGAGATGCGCCCAGGCCAGCGTCACGCGCAGAGCGTCGAGGTCGGCCGCGGCAAGTGCTTCGTAGAACTCGACGGCCAAAATGCGCTTACCGAGGTGAGCGACGAGTGCTGCTCGGCGAACGCGCGGGTTTTGGTAAACGGCGGTCTCGGCGGCGAAGGGGTACAAGTCGCCGTGGGCGTCGTGAATGCGCGCCACGCAGCGGCCCAGCAGCCACAGGCGGCCTTGTTCGTCGAGATAGCCCGCGTCGCCGGTGCGGTGCCAAATGGCCCCGTCCACGCGGAACTTGGTCTCTTCGTCCCCCTCGCCGCGCAGGTAGCCCGGGACTACATGGGCGCCATTTACGACGATCTCGCCCGGCTCGTTGGGCTTACAGCACATGCCGGCGAACGCCTCAGCGCTGTACGGCCCGACCGGCTGGCCCCACTGGTCGCGCAGAATACGCAAGCGGATCTCTTCGACGGGAAGGCCGGCAATGAGTCCTTTGCCCGCAAGCATCGCTTTCAGGTCTTCTGCCGTCACCTGGCGCCGACTGATGTGGGCGATCGGTTCGGCCTCCGTGGAGCCATACAGGGCGATGACTTCCGCGTTGGGGGCGAGTGTTTGCATCTGGTCGAGCAGCCGCGGGAAGACTGGCGCCCCGCCGGTGTAGAGCCTTTTCAACGTAGGCAGCGTGAGGAAAGCCGGCGCAGCGTGACGGACCAGACATTCAAAGAAGGCGGGCGATGCGACGGAGGTGGTGGCTTGGTGGGCGTGTATCTGCGCGAAGATCGGCGCGGGGGCCACGGCGCCGGGATAGCGGAGGTCGGCATCCGGGATCAGGCTCGTGACGCCGGAGCCAAGGTTTGCCAGCGCGACGATCGGGAGCGTTGCCAGGTCCACATCGCCCGCCGTCAGGGCGAGGCTGGCAGCAAGGGCGCGATACTGGGCGCCCAGGAGCCCGTGGCTGCGCACCGTCCCCTTGGGCTGGCCGGTGCTGCCGCTGGTGAATGTCAAGAGGGCAGGCGTGTCATCGTCGCAGTCGCGCACCTCCGTCAACGGCTCCAGTCGATCGGCAGCCGACCAGCGGACGGTGCACGGCAGCGGAAAGCCGATCACGACCTTGACGGGGATGCGCCGCACGGCTGGTACGACCAGGCGCAGCAGGTGGGCCTTGACGCCGGCGATCAGCGCCTTCGGCGGGTGCATGACACAGCAACGCTCGATGTGAGCCCGGCCGGCCGAGGGGTCGAGGAACATCGCGACAAGCCGCATTCGAAACAACGCCAGCAGCGCGACGTACAGTTCGGCCGACATCGGGTGAAAGACCAGCACGGCATCGCCTGGTTGCAAGCCGTGATTCGTGAGGAGACGAGCAACGCGGGCGGCGGCCAGGTCCAACTCGGCGAAGGTCGTGATCCGGCTTTGACCACGGTAGGTGTCGATGATGGCTGGCGCGTTCGGCCGAAGACGGGTTTGCTCGATGAGTGTGTGAGCCAGATTCATGGCTGGTCTCCGAGCGTTCGAGCAAAAAGCGTGTAACGCCGGATCACGCGGGCCGTGTGACCGCTAATTCGGCCCGAACGATTATCCACATGAAATAGAGCATGGATCGCACGCGTGAATCCCGCCGCGCGAACGGCCTGCTGGCACCGCGCCATCAGCAAGCTCCCTAGCCCGACGCCGCCATGCGCGGGATGCACCGCCATCGTCTTGATGATCGCGGTATCCATCGGCCTGCCCGCTTGCGCCTGCAACAAATTCGGGATGGCGAAGATGAAGCCGATCAATTCGCCGGCCCGCTCGGCCAGCAGCACGAGATCGGGCCGCATGTAGGGCCGGATGGGGGCGTACTGCGCGAGGAAGTCAGCCTCGCTTATTGGCGTGTAGAGGAAGTTGTCGCAAAAGCTGACCAGCGACAGTACGTGGACGCGGCGCATCTCCTCGTCGAATCGCTCCGGACGCAGGGCCTTGACCGTGATGCCCAGCTCCCCCGTTTTCCGCTCCAGGGCCGGGAGGCGCGGGTCTTCGGCTGTCAGATCGCTATTCAGCGCGGAGCAGTATTGCGCCAGTGACGTGAATCCGGCGGCGGTGAATTGGCCGGGCCATTCGTCCGGATTGTCGGGTTCGAGGAAGAAGGGTGGTTCGTTGCCGCGCTCCGTGAGCAGACGATAGCGCTGCCAGGTGTTGCCGTCCATGGGACCGACGGCAATCGTACATCCCTCGGCGGCGAGACGCTCAAGCCCAACGTCGAATAGAGGTGGCACCGCTGCCGCATCGGCGACGGCGTAGTGGCCGACGTACCCAACCCTGTGGCCCTCGTGGTCCGGCGTCTGCCGCCACCAGAGCGAGCAACGCGCCACGGCCTGCCCTGCGGTGTTGTCCAGTAGATAAGAGAAGTCCGGCGCCTGGCGCGCCACCGCATCAGGGCGAAGCGGATTGCCCGCCGCGGCACAAAAGCGCGTCAATTCTTCGGGGCCGGTGACGACAACGGTACGGTACATGGCGTCTCCATGTCTTCGTTTAGCGCTCGCATGGCGCTCTGCGAGCGCTAAACGGGGTGGGGACGATTCAAAACAAGTACAGAGGGACAAGCCCGACCGCGGAGCCGAGCGCGCCCCCCGCAGCCTGGCGCAACCAGCGCGGCTGGTCCGTGGGACAGTCACGCACGCTCGGCTGCGTGAAATAGAACCCGATCGCGGCGAGGGCCACGCCTGGCAGCGCCCACAAGGCGTAGATCAGGCAATGCGGTTCGGACCATGCCAGCACGAGGTACGGCACGAACAGCAACCCCCAGCCTTGCAGGATACACACGCCCAACAGCGGAACGGCCGACAGACGTGGATAGTCGTAGCCCAGCCGGGCGATGGCGATTATCGCCAGTTGGGCCGCAAACGCCAGCGTGAACAGGTAAAAATAAGCGGGCTCAAGCAGGTCCAGCAGACGGTAAAGGAAAAGCCAGGCCAGGCTCGCGGCCGAGACCGCCACAACGGCGTGGATGTTGTGCTTGCGTTGGCTGTTCGCCTCGGTGCGTGGCGACAGTAGCGTGTAGCCCACGAACACTGTGATGGGCGACGCCAGCCAGCGCCAACCGCCCAGGGCCCAGCTGAGGTAACCTACCAGGCAAGCCCCAAGCAAGGCGCTGCCCAGCAGCGTTGTCCGCGTGCGGTACAGCAAGACGAAAACCATCAAGCCGACCGTCATCGCCACGCGCATTTCCAGTTCCACGACCGATAGCCCCAGGTAGATCCGGAGCAGCAAGTAACCGACCAGCGGCAGAATCAAATTGTCCAGTCCCGCCCAGGCGATCGCTTCGAACAGCATGGCCAGTAGAGCCATCAGGAGCGCAATGAGCAACGTCTCCACGCGCCCTGTGTTGCTCCCCAGGAGCAGCGGAATGTGCACGCACAGGAAGGCGCATAGGAAAAAAGCCAGCGACCCTTCGGTGCTCTTCATGCCGTCGGACGCATCGAAGCGGAGGCTGCCGTAGTTGATACCCACGAGCGCTGCCGCCGCGTCGGCCAGAGTCAGGAGCAACAAGGGGATGCAGTAGAGCAGCACGCGGTACTCGGGCAGGGCGGTTGCAAATAAATAGATGTGCCATTGAATGGCGATGGCCAGCGGGAAGTAAATTTCCCCGAAGGAGAATCGGCCCACGCCGCTGACGACCGTGCCGACGCTGCTGCTCAGCGCCGCGACCGTGCGCATGGCCACCATGCCGGCGAGGCTCAAGACGCCGAGCAGGAGCACCGGCCAGGACTCGTCGAAAAGCCACGGGAACGAACAAGCCACCAGCCCCATGCCGACGTGGAGGATCTTACGCGGGAGCTCCGGCTGCGGTGCGCCCCATTTCTGATAGAGACGCAAGGCCCCGAGCAAGCCGCCCAGGACCGTCAGGACGATCGCGATGCCGAGTCCGTTCATCATGCGAGAACCTCCTCGACGACGAATCGGCTATAAAAGAACGCCTTGTCCTGAAGGTGGAGCCGCGCCGCCAGCTCGGGCAACGGTTGCAATTGACCGGCCAGCGACTCCGGGCGGCTACGCGGCACGAGCATATTCCAGTATGCCAGTCGGCCTCCCGCCCGTGCCCCGGCGATGATTTGTTCGAGAAGACGGCGATAATTCTCCGGCGACATGTATTCGAAGATATCGCTCAGATTGAAGCGATCGACCGAGTGCGGCTCACGCGCAGCGAGAAAATCTTCGACCGATTGACAGCGCCATTCGAGCCGGTCGATGTTAGCGCGGATCGTGTCGAAGTGTTCGGGCCGCAGAGCCAATGGCAGGGCGGCAGCATGTCGGCCGGTCATGATCCAGGCGAGATACGGATTGTCGGCCGGGTTGAGCTCCGTGACCGCGTGTTTGGCGCGACCGAGAATGCGATCGGATACGCTCCCCTCGACGTAGGCAAAAAAACTGGGATCGCGGCCCATGCGTCCCATGACGAAGCGCGAGAAGAAGACGCGGAAGAGGAGCCGCCAGCGCAACGTATCCCAGTGACGCCGATAATACGCTCGACGCTCAGCGAGACAACCGCCGCGCAGTAAAGCGTCAATCGCTGGACGGCGATGGACCAGAGGGAGCACATAGCGGCGGAACAGGCCGAAGTAGCGCTCGAATTTGCCGGCGCCGCCGACACCTGCTTTCACCTCAGCGGGCTGGTTGTCCCAAAACGTGCGGGCAGCGTCTCCGAGCAGCGGCCGACAGCGCGCGAATAGCTCCCGTCGGCGTCGGCTGGGCGTCGAGCCGATCAGCTCCAATAGCTCCGCATGTTGCAACGTCCGATAGGCCGCCACGCGCAGCTCAACGCAGGCGAGCTGAGCCGGGCTCAAGTCAAGGGCAATGACCTTGGACGGATGCTTGGTCAACAGAGCGATGGCGTTGTCCCCGGCCGAGGCGATCGAGAGACAGACGTCACCGGGCTGCACGTCGAGCGCCTCGACCAGAACGTCGGCGTCTTCCCAGCACTGGGCATAGCGCACGCCGCTGAAGTCGGCTTTGGCTTGCACCTCACTGCCCATGGGGCGCCTCCTTTCCCGCGTTCGAACAACAGCATGGCGGGTATCATACGGAAGCGGGATCGATGATCGTGATGGAGAAGCTTTTGAAGTCGCTCGCATTGAAAGTGAGCAGGCGCGAGATGTTGTTTGATTGCATCGCGGCGACGAGCCGGGCATCGTGCGATTTCAAGCCCTTGATCCCAAACATCTTGACGAGCGCGTGCCAAGTGTCAAGCAAATCCGCGCGGTCAGTAAGGAGCGTGAATCGCCGTTGAAAATAATTCAGCCACAGGCTGGTCTGGTTGCAGGTCATGCCGAGGCCATTCTGCCCGGCGGGAGGCGGAAGGGGCCTGCGCGTGGCCACCGCCCAGAATTCATAGAGATTCTGCGGGACGATAACCAGACGTTCTCCTCTGGCCGCTAAGACCTTGACAGCCCGACGAGTAACCGCGCATTGAGGGTCGGTTGAATCGGTTATGCGCCCCAGCAGATTGGTATCCAACAGGATCATTCACCCTCCGCGCGGGTGTAGATGGATTCACGAGAGTAATCCGCGCCGCCGACTTTAACCATATATGGTTCCATTTCGGCGAACATATCCTCTGGTGTAGCTTCCAGGACAGCGTCGCCTGGCTCATCGACAAACACGATGACTTCGTGGATTACGCCCTCGATCTGCGCAACCTTCTCCGCGATCTCGCTCTTCGAACCCGTCAAGACATGCGTCTTCATTTTACACCTCCCTTTCCGATATCATACCCGAGCCGACCACGGAACGAAAGCCAGCATCCTATTTGTTCGCTCCCACCTCTTCTAGCCGCACGACGATGCCGGTGCTGCCGTCCAGCTCGACCAGGTCGCCGTCGCGCAGCCAGCGCGTGACGCCGGTCAGGGCCACGATGGACGGGATGCCCATTTCGCGCGACACGATGGCCGAGTGCGACAAGAGACTGCCGCGCTCGACGAGCAGGCCGGCGGCGGAAGGAAAGAGCATGATCCAGCCGGGGTCGGTGCGCTCGGCGACCAAGATGTCGCCATGGTTCAGCGTGGCGTTGCGCGGGTCGGTAATGACGCGCGCTCGGCCGCGCACTACGCCCGGACAGCAGCCGAGCCCCTTCAATCTGTCGCCTACCGGCGCCGCCGCGACTGCGCCTTTGCCCTGGAACGTATTGCCTTCGTGGATGGAACCGTGCGTCTCGAAGCGATCGGCCGGCGCCGGTAGCGTGCGATAGCGCGCGAACTCGGCCTTGCGTAGCGCCACCAGTCCGCGTAGGTCGGTCCCGGAGCCGGTTCCAGTCACATGCCCAAGACACTCCTCGACCTCTAGATAAAAAATGTCGCGCAGCTCATCGAGCAGATCGAGAGCGTGAAACTTTCGGCCCAGTTCGACCACGATGAGTCGAACGCGGCCGAACAGGCGCGTTCGCTCGAAACGCAGGTTTTCGCGATCGCGGACCCGGGCCCGCGCATTCTTCAGCACCCAGGCGAACAGGAGACGCCGCAACGGCCGCCAGCCGAGAGCGGATTGCACGCGTCTTTCCGCCGCGTCCCGTATCACTGCTTCCTGGCTCGCCGGCGGCCTGGCGCCCCCCTCGGCCAGCCGCAGCGCGAGCTGGCCGACCGAGCGGATCAGCGTCAGCGGGTCGTCGAAGAGCGTGGGGCTTTCCAACTTCAGTTCCTCGAGACAACGGTCGCCGAAGCGTTCCAGATACCCTTCGTACAACAGCCGAAAGGCTGGCGCCTGGCTGATCGCCGTGCGGACGGCGGACAAGGGCGCGTCGCACAGGGCCGTCGTCAAGTCCGAGTCCTTGGCGGCGAGCTCGGCCATGGCGCGCACGCGCACGGCCGGTTCCGCGGAGACCATGCCGCCTTCGCCGCAGAGCAGATCGTTTTGCAGCGTGCCCTCGTTGTCGCCGCACCACGTCTTCGTCAGCTTGCCGAGCAGGCCGTAAAAGATCATCGCGAAGAAATCGTTCATCAGCGGCGCATCCCAGCGCGTGAGCAGCTTTGATTCCAGGTCGCGATAATAGGCGACCAATTCATCGGGACGGCGCGGTTCGAGGTCGGGGCGGGCGGCGCCGAGCGCGCCGTGGAGCCGGCGATAGAACGAGGCAATCTGGCGCTGAATGCCGAAGTGATTGCGCACCATCGCCAGCATGCTGCGCAGAAGATTGCAGCGATCCTTCATCCGCTCCCACCAGGTGGACGACGTCATGCCCGCCACCAGATGTTCGGGCAGCCCCTCCTTGACGCCCATCATTTGCTCCATGAACCCGCGATTGGTCTGGAAGCCGGGCAAGAGGGCGATCAGGCGATACCAGTTGAGTAGGTTGTAGTAGACGCGCCCCTGGATCAGCCCGAGCATGTGCCGATAGACGTCGGCGCTGGCGGCAATCTTCGCTTCCGGCACGCTCAGCATCCGGCAAAACTGGCGATAGACTTCCTCGTAGGCCCGGCGCGCGAACGAGAACGTCAGCGGCGTGGTCACGCCGTTGTAGCTCTCGGCGATGTTGCTGTTGTCCCAGATATTGATGACGCCGTCGGGGTCAGCTAGCCGTGCCAGCGAGGTGATGGGCCGCGACTGGAGCAGATAGAGCTGGCCTGCCTCGATGGCCCATTCGATGTCCTGGGGCCGACCGAAGTGCCGGCCGGTACGTCGCACGAGATCGGCGACTTGCCGGACTTGCTGGTCGTTCAGGGCAGGCCGCCGCGCCTGATCCGCGGGCACCGGCACACCTTCCACTCCTTCGCTGCGGCCGGGACACGCCCGATGAGCCAGTCGCTTGTCAGCGACGGTGCGCTCGACGATCGTGCCGTCGCCATCGACGTGATAGGTGTCGGCGTCGGCGTCCCCCGAGACGAGAGCGGTCCCCAGGCCAAGCACGGCGCTGACCACGGCCAGGCGACGCCGACCGCTGACAGGGTCCGCCCCGAAGGCGACACCGGCGACATCGGCCTGCACCATTCGCTGTACGAGGACCGTGGGCGGCCGCGGCGTCAGACCCAGGTTATGCTCGCGACGGTAGGCCAGCAGACGATCGCCGAAGCCGGAGCGCCAGACCGCTGCCACCTTTGTCGGCACGTCCGCCGCGGCCACGAACAGGAAGCTATCGAGCTGTCCCGCGAACGAGTGCTGTGCGCCGTCCTCGTCCGACGCCGACGAACGCACCGCCACCGGTGCGCCATCGGGGCACAGCTCGGCCACAGCGCCGGCGAGCTCGGCAGCAACGGTGGATGAGGGTTGGAGGACATCAACGAATGCACGCAGGGCCGCTTCGTCCGGGGCGTTATCCAGGGTTTGGCGTTGTTCAGTGGACAGGCTGTCATGGAACCCTTCCGGCCGGACGACGAACCAGGCCGGGATGGCCAGGTCGGCGGCGCGCAGCGCGGCGAGGGCGCGCGCTTTGCCTCCCAGCGGCTCATCAAGATCGGCCTCATGATCGCGGATCACGTATTTCATCCGTCATCCTTTTGCCGCTTGCGGCTTAGCGCTCGCAATCTGCTATCGGAAATTTCCGAACACTTCCAGCGAGCGCTAAGCCGCGAGCGGCGTTGTCCACCAGCGCCACAGCAACGGCGCCGCTCCCACGCTCAGATACAAAAGAATGGTCCACACGCCTGCCAGCGTCTCGATCAACTTCGAGCCGCGTTTCGTCGGCGCTGCCAGGAAGCGGCAGACCAACACGCCTGCCGTCAGCAGCATCGTCGCCAACACGGTTGCCACCGGGACCACGAAATCGATCTGCGCGGCCGCCAGCGTTGCGCAGATCCCCGTGGTCAACAGTGCGCCGAGCCAGACCAGCACCGCGGGCAGCGGACCCCAGATGGCGCTGTAGGTATTGACGCCGAGCTCCTCGTCCGCCGGGGCACGTATCTTGCGGCCTATCTCAATGACGATGCCGTTGGAATAGCTCGCCGCGACGAACCAGCCGAGGCCATGCGGCATGCCTTGCCCGGCCGGCCACCAGTCGCAGGCCGTCGCGTAGAAATCGACCAGCGGGATGATGACCATGTGCGAGATCAGGTACGGGACGGGATGCAGCTTCAGCCATTCGCCGACGAAGAACTCCTTGCTCATCAGCGCCAAATAAATCCAGGCGACCGCCAGCAAGAGAACGATCGACGGATCGAGCGCCAGGCCCAAGAGAAGCTGAATCGCCGCCGCGATAACGCCGAGCACGCCCAGTTCGCGCAGGCTGACCAGGCCGCGCGGCACCGCGCGATAGGGGCGATAGCGTGAGTCTTCCTCGAAGTCCTTGAATTCGTCAGCGATGCGCAACTGCAGGAAGAAGAGGAAAGCGGTGCCGAACGCCACCGTCACGACCAAAAGATGCGGCAGCTCGGTCCGCTCACGCAAGAGCGACGAGAAGCAGACAGCCGACGAGCTGAAGGCCAGGATCAAGACGCCGTGCGCCACGACGGGAAAACGCTCGCCCTGGTACATCCACCAGCGGTGTGCAAAGGCTGAAGGCTGAAGGATGAAGGATGAACCAGACGGTTGTAGGTTCGGCTCCTGCCCACTCGGAACACTGGTGTTTGATTCATCCTTCATCCGTCATCCTTTATTGCCTTACTGCTTCTTCGCCGGGGCTGCCTTTGTCCCCTGCCCGGTGTTGTGTATCTCGAAGGTAAGAATGGTGCCGGGCTCCGCGGCGACCTGGCCGGTGCCGCTCATGAACATTTTCTTCGTGAAAGTGGCCGACTCCGAGGTGCCGTCGATGCAGGCGTCAAGCGACACGTCAAGGGTTAGCTTGGCGCCGTCGGCAAACTTGATCTGCTCCTGACCCTTGCCTATGCTCTTGAGCGGCAGAGAGATCTGATAGGTCATGTCGCCGAACAGCCGGCCGTCTTTTTTGTACGCCCTGAGCAGTTTGCCGGTCCCCGTTGCCTTGGGCAGATCGAACTCCATTTCGCCGTTCTTTGAAATGTCTTTGACGAACGGCCCCATGTCGAGCTTCCAACTCTCGCCGACCTTGACGGCGCCCTTGGGAAGCAGGAACCGATCCCGCTCGGCTTTCGACGGGCCCTCGACGTCCAGTTCCTTACTCAGCATCTGAGCCGACTTTCCGGTCACTTTGCTGCCGTCCTTGTAGGTGTAGCTGTACTTCTCCCCCTTTTTCTCGATGACGACGGTCTTGCCTTGCAATTCGAGGTCTTCGGCAACATCGCCGGTCTTGAGCTGGCACTTGGTGTAGGATCGCTCGAACTTGGTCGGCGGCTTGGTGCCGTCGCGGAGGTAGATAGTTTCCTGGTATGCCGTAATCTTTCCCTCCTTCTTGTTTTGATTGAGGAGGACGTTGCCCTTGCCGTCCTCGGCTTTGAGGTTGAAGGACTCGATTTCGCTCTCGGTGATGAGAACGGTGTCCCCTTCGCCGCTGGTTTTGAGCTTGATGATGAGCGCTTCCTGCGCCTGCCCCGCGCTGGCCCAAACCAACAGGCCCGTGAGTACCGCCAATGCCGTGGAACGATTCATGGTGCTGTCTCCTGAGTAAAATGGGTAAATGCTGAGTGGCTTCATTCTTCATCCTTTCTTGTTCTGCTTGCCCCTGGCCAGCAACCGATGGGCCCGGCTGAAGTCGCCCGAGCACATGGCGCCCATGAGCGACAACTCCCCGGCCAGGCATAGCCCGGCGCACACCTCGGCCAGCGCTTGCGCCTTGCCGGCGCCGGCGAGACCGAGGATCTCGAGGCACGCGTTCTGACTGGGCAGCGCCGTGCCGCCGCCGATGGTCCCGACCATGATGTTGGGCAGCGTCACGCTGGCGTAAAGGTCGCCGCCCTCGATCACCTCAAAACGAGTGACCCCCACGGCGGACTCGGCCACACACGCGACGTCTTGGCCGCACGCCAAATAGAGGGCGGCAAGCCCGTTGGCGAAATGCCCCTGAATGCCGACGGTGCCGCTCAGGATACCGCCCATCGCGCACATCCGCCAGAAGTTGACCATGTGCTCGGGCGTCGTCCGCAACCGTTTCTGGACCAGGTCGGCAGAGAGCACGGCCTCTGCTGACACTTTTCGGCCACGCACGAGCAGGAACGACTGGGCGCTGGCTTTCTTGTCGCCCGAGAGGTTGGCTTCGATGAAGTGATACTGGGGCTTCACGGGAGAGTGTTGCTCGATGTACTCGCAAATGGCTTCGGTCGCCAGGGTTACCATGTTCTGACCCGAAGCGTCGGCTGTCCAGAATTCAAAGCAGAGATAGGCGTGGTTCCCTTCGATGGTGATGCGCATGTCGTTGAGCTTGCCGAACCGCGTGGTGGCCTCGGCGACGCGGCGGAAGTCATCCTCGTGTTCGGTGGCCCAGAGCACGAACATTCCCGATTCGCGCAGATTACGGAAGGCGAAACCAGGGGCCCGGCAGATCCCTTCGTTGAGAAGCGCCGCAGTGCAGCCGCCCGCCTCGGTTAGCAAATGACTGCCGCGGCTGTACGAGGCGACGAGGGCCGCTTCCGTGGTGGCGAGCGGAACGTAATAGTCCCCGCTGGCGAACAGCCCGTGGATGCGCAGCGGCCCTGCCAGCCCGACCGGAATCTTGACGGTACCGATGAAGTGCTCGATGTTTTTCTTGAAGCTATCCTTGCGCGCGTCAGTGTCCGCATCCAGCAACTCGGGCCGGCTGTCCGCGGCGTCAGGCAACAGCTCCCAGCGCCGCTGCACCGCTTCATCGCTGACGTTGGCGCCGCCAGGCACCTTGGGAGGCGCCTCATCAAAGCGCGGCACAAGCTGGGCGAGCAATTCATCCAGGCTGCGGTTGCTCAAGAGACGTTCGAGGTGATGGCGGGCCTGACGGCGATCGGCGGACACAAGGCGCTCCCTTCGGGCAAGCTTCCGTCTTGCGAAATGATGCGTACGGTAAACACGCACAACGATGCGGCAATGCGCGCCGGCTGTGGTGTCTGTATACGTATGCCCGCCAACCTTACCCGCTCGAACCAGCAATAGCAAAGAATTTGTAGCAATTGATCGGCAAATCGCCTGGCGGACAGCGTTGCTGACCCATCATGATTTGTCCGGGCCGGCGGGCTGCTCCACTTTCAAGAGCTCGCTGTCGTTCCACGCGGCGGCGGCCTCGATCGGTTCGATGTGTACCGTAACTTCGGCGCCTGGCAACGCCTGCTTTACCACGTCCTCCACGCGCTCCGTGAAATCGTGCGCTTCCTTGACGGTCCATTCGCCCGGCACGAGTAAATGAAAATCGACGAACTTGCGCGCCCCAGCCTGCCGCGTGCGCAAGGCGTGATAATGCAGGCCCGGACGCATCAGGGCGTTGAGCGCCACACGCACCGCGAGTTGCTCAGCCTCCGGCAGCGCGTGATCCATCAGGCCATGGAACGAACGCGCCAGCAGATCCCACGCCGTCCATACAATGTTGCTCGCGACGAGTAGCGCGAGCAGCGGATCGAGGATGCTCCATCCGGTCAGATACACGAGCGCCAAGCCGATGACAACGCCGAACGAAGTCCACACGTCGGTCATGAGATGTTGGCCGTCCGCTTCGAGGATGATCGAATTGGTGCGCCGCCCGACGCGAATCAACATCCGCGCCACGAAAAAATTGATAAGGGCCGCGCCGATCGACAAGCATGTGCCTAGCTCCAGTTGCACCAGGTCGTGCGGGTGCAACAGACGCTCGACGGCATGCCAGGCAATTCCCGCCGCGGCAACCAGGATCAGCATGCCCTCGATGCCGCTGGAGAAGAACTCGATCTTCTGATGCCCGTAAGTGTGCGATGCGTCAACGGGCTGAACCGAATACCACAAAAACAGAAACGCGGCCACGGCGGCGAGAAGATTGACAATGGATTCAGCGGCATCGGAAAGAAGGCTGACGGAATCGGTAAGGTAATACGCCGCGAGCTTCATCCCCAGCGTGACCAGGGCCGCGAGGATCGAGAGCAAGACAGGGACACGTCGTTCGGAAAAGGACATCTCTGCTCCCCGGCCGGGCTTGAAACCACTCACCCCTTACGACTCACCATACTCGTCAATATGCGGATTGTCCTTGCGGGGGCGCCTCGTATACCCGAAAATGACAAATAGTGGACAACCGTCTTCGACGAGGGCATCATGGCACAAGCGATTGTCGATCCCCTGGAACTGCGGCGATTTGCGCACCAACTCAAGCAGTTCAACGGCGACCTGCGCGAGCGGCTCTCCGGCTTGCACGCGGAGATCACGCGCCTGGGGGACACCTGGCGCGATCAGGAGCACGAAAAATTCACGCAGGAGTTCGAACAGACCCTGCACGTGATCGAGCACTTCCTCGAAGTCTCCGACCTGCATGTGCCGTTTCTCGTGCGCAAGGCCGAACGTATTGACGAGTACTTGCAGCAACATTGATTCATCTGGTTTAGCCGGCGATCGAAGATCGCCGTGTGCCGCCGCCCGCGGCGATCTTCGATCACCGGCTAAACGCAAGCCACGCAAAACCATGTCAACCGCACAAGTCTACGAATTGCAGCGTCTGGCGGAGTTTCAAGCCTCCGTGCAGACTTTCACCGAGAAGGCGAAGGACGCCATGAGCGCCAACGCGATGGCCATTCGCCGCGCCCAAGACTGGCTCGAAACGCAGCTCGACTGCTGGAAGGGCGAGATCCGTCGCGCCGAGGAGGAGGTCAACGTCGCCAAGAACGAGCTGGCGCGCCGGCGCATGATGCGCATCGGCGACAACCAAGTCGACACAACCGAGCAGGAAAAAATCCTGCGCCGCGCCAAGGCCCGGCTCGACTTCGCGGAGGAGAAACGCGATAACTGCAAGACCTGGCTGCGAAAATTTCCGGATGCCGTCGAGGAATACGACGGGCAGGCTAAACCGTTCCAGGACATGCTGGATCTTGACATGGTCAAGATGGTCGACTTCCTGCGGCAAAAATTGGCCGCGCTGGAGGCGTATCGGCAGTTGTCGGGAGGATCATCATGAGCGTCGCCGCGGGACGATATCAACTGGCCAACGCTTTCAAATCGCTCAAGCAAGAGTGGGAGGCGACCGACAACGCCTGGCGCGACATCGTGCGCCAGGATTTCGCCGAGACGCACTGGGATCCGCTGGCGACACGCATGGGCTCCGTCCTCACGGCCATGGATCGGCTTGACCTGGCATTTGCCCAGATGCACCAGGATTGTGGCAGCGGTGAGGCAATCTAATTACAGCGCTATCTCCTCCCCTCTCCCCTGTACTCAGGGGAGAGGGGCCGGAGGTGAGGGGTTGAGCGACACAGCCCCTCGGGGTTCAGCCCCCTCACCCCCAACCCCTCTCCCCCGGGGTACCGTGGGAGAGGGGAGCAAACCATGCCGCATGCGGTGCGAAAGAGGGACGCGCGTTCATGACGACTCCGTGGTGCGAACGGCAACGCCAGGCTTTGCGGGTGTTTCGACAAGCGATCGTGCGCCGCGCGACGTGCGAGCGCGAAGTGGCCGAGGAAGCGCACACGCGCACGCAAACCGCCGAGGAGCGCTACGCCGAGGAAAAGCAGCGCATCGAAAACGAACACACGGGCGCCCAGGCCGACGCGCTCGCCCACGCGGAGCAAGCGCGCTTGGGGATGCAAGAACGCCACGGCGCCGCGCGCAAGCAGCTCGATCGCGAGTATGTTCGCGTGCGCGATGCCCGCGTCAAGGAATATGACGACGCCAAGGCGAGCCTCGAAGCCGAGTTCCGCGACGCGCGTTGGACCACGCGCACCGTCTACGATGCCGACAAACGCGTCGCCCGGGAGCAGCTCAACGAGGCGACCGCGTCGAGCAAGGCCCTCTTGAAAAAGCTGCTCGCGCAATGGCGCGTCGGCCGCAAGCTCATCGAGACCCTGCGTTTCCTCAAGGATATCCCACCGCTCGATCTGGATGAAGTTATCGTCGCCGCCGGCGACCCCTGGCAGCAAATGCAGACGTGCGCCGAGCAGGGCGCAGCCGACCTGCACGCCCTGGAGACGCTGGGAAATCCGCACTTCATCAACGGTTGGAAGCCCTGGCTGATCCTGAGCGCGGTCTGGCTCGTCTTGACCCTCCCAGGCGTCTTGGGTTTCGCTCTCGATTTCCCCAATCTTTATTGGCTCCTCGGCGCGGTGCTCCCCGCGGTAATCTTGCCGATCGGCGGCTGGTACATCAATCGCGTCCGCCGTCGCACCAATGCACGCATTATCGACATCTGGCTGTCGCTTCGGCATGCGGCGCATCTGGCGCGCAAGCTGCGGCCCATTTGCTTGCGTCTGGCGAAGAAGACGTATCTGAAAAAGAAACGGCATAGCTTCAAACGCAATCGCGATCTGCTCCGCGTGACCATCGCGCAGACCAAAACCAAGCTCGACGAGCTACGTGAGAAGCGCGACATCGCCGTGGTGAAGAACGAACAATCAGCCAAGAAACGCCTCGCGGCGCTAAGGGTAGAGCAAAGCGAGGAACTGCAAGCCGTCGAGGCGACCCTGGCGAACGATCAACAGCAGGCGACGGAACGCTACGAGACCGAATCGCGCGTCGTCGAGGCCGAATACGCCCAGGCGCGCGACGAAAACCACCGCTGGCACACGCAGACCTGGACCGCTCTCTTGCGCGATTGGAAGTCGGCGAGCGATCAGTTCACGCAGGTCTGTCGGAGCGTCGCCAAGGACGCCGAGCATTGGTTCCCGCCGCTGACGCAGCCGTTGACGTTGCCCGGGACGCTGCCGCTGGGGCTGCCGATAGGCCAGATGCGCTGGACGCTGGAGATGTTCGACGGCGGCGTGCCACAAGATTCGCAGTTGCCGCGGCCCGAGCTAGGAAAAATCACGTATCCCGCGCTGCTGCCGTTCCCCGAACGCGCGTCGCTGTTGGTGCGCGCCTTTGACGACGGAAAACCCGCGGCGATCGACCTGATGCAAGCGCTCCTTTTGCGCTGCTGGACGGCCATGCCCGCGGGCAAGGTCCGCTGCACCATCATCGACGCCGTCGGCCGCGGGGAGAACTTCTCCGCCTTCATGCACCTGGTCGATCATGACGAGAAGCTCGTGGACTATCGCATCTGGACGGAACTGAACCAAATCGACGAACGGCTCACGAATCTGACCGTGCACATGGAGAATGTGCTGCAAAAGTACCTGCGCAATCAGTACGAGACGCTTGCCGAATACAACGCCCAGGCCGGCGAAGTCGCGGAGCCGTTTCACTTTCTCGTCGTCGCCCATTTCCCAATCAACTTCAGCGAGGACGCCGCTCGCCGTCTCGTCAGCCTGGCCAGTGCCGGCGCGCGCTGCGGCATCTACACGTTTGTTCTCGTGGACACCAAACAGCCGATGCCGCACGGGTTCAACCTTTCTGACCTGGAGAACGTGTGCACGATCTTGCAATGGCACGACCGTAGACCTCACGTTCCGCGCGAGGAAGACCATCACGCGGAGCGAGATGTCTGCGATGGGCGCTTTGTCTGGGAGGACACCGACTTCAGCATGTTCCCGCTGGAGCTGGAGAAAATGCCGCCCGCGGAGCGTTGTACGGAGTTGCTCAAACAGGTCGGCGACGCGGCCGTGCGTTCGAGCAAGGTGGAGGTCCCATTCGAGTGGATCATGCCGGTCAAGGGCGCCTGGTGGGACGAAGACAGCGCGAAGGGCATCCGCGTGCCGATCGGCCGTTTCGGCGCGCAAGGCAAACAACTCCTCGAATTGGGGCAAGGCACTTCTCAGCACGTGCTCGTCGCGGGCAAGACCGGCTCGGGCAAATCGACGCTGTTGCACGTGCTCATCACGCAGCTCGCCATGTTTTATAGCCCGCGCGAAGTCGAGCTGTATCTGATCGACTTCAAAAAAGGCGTCGAATTCAAGGCCTACGCCAACTCCGCGCTGCCGCACGCGCGCGTCATCGCCGTCGAGAGCGAACGCGAGTTTGGGTTGAGTGTCTTGCAACGCCTCGACGCCGAGCTGAGCAAGCGCGGCGAGATCTATCGCACGGCCGGCGTCAACGATCTGGCGAGCTATCGAGAATACTCCGAAAAACATGCCGAGTTGCCGCACCTGGCGCGCATCGTCCTGATCGTGGACGAGTTCCAGGAGTTCTTCATCGAGGACGACAAGCTCGCCCAGGAGTCGTCGCTGTTGCTCGATCGCCTCGTGCGTCAAGGCCGGGCGTTCGGCATGCACGTCTTGTTGGGTTCGCAGACGATCGGCGGCGCGTACAGTCTGGCCCGCAGCACGATCGATCAGATGGCAGTGCGCATCGCCTTGCAATGCAGCGAGGCCGACGCCCACCTGATCCTGAGCCGCGACAACACCGAAGCACGTTTGCTGTCGCGCCCCGGCGAAGGCATCTACAATGCGATGCACGGTATGCTCGAAGGCAACCATCTCTTTCAGGTGGTCTGGCTCAACGACAACAAGCGCGACGATCTCTTGCGGCAAGTTCACGAGATGAGCCGGCAGCGCGAGGACTTCTTGACGCCGATCGTCTTCGAGGGGGCGATCCCCGCCGATCTGACGCAGAATCAACTCCTTGTCAAGCTCTGGAAGGATCCAATCAAGCCGACGGCCAACTGGCGGGCGTGGCTGGGGGACGCCGTTGCGATCAAGGACCCGACGGCCGCGGTCTTCCGCAAGCAATCGGGATCCAACGTCATGATCCTCGGCCAGCAGGAGGAGATCTCCGTCGGCCTGACGGTGTCGAGCCTGATCAGCATGTGCGCCGCCGTCGATCCCACCCTGGCCGAGCCTTCTGTCCATCTTGTGATCGGCCAGGCGCTCGACGCGGCCAGCGAAGAGCTGGTCAAGCTTCTTACCGAATTATTACCTATACGCCTGTGGCCGCAGCGCGAACTCGGTGCGATGCTGAATCAGCTTGCCGAGGAAATCGAGCGCCGCGGCGCCAGTCCCCCCTCTCCCTCTGGGAGCGGGGCCGTGGGTGAGGGCTCCCCGCAGTTTCTCGTCTTCTACGGCTTGCAGCGTTTGCGTGATCTGCGCCGCCCCGACGACGATTTTGGCTACTCCAAGAAAGGCGAGGAGAAAACGCCGTATCGCCAGTTCGCCCACATCTTGAAGGAAGGCCCCCCCGTCGGCGTCTTTACGATGCTCTGGTGCGATACGTTCGTCAACCTGCAACGCTCAATCGACCGGCCGACGATGCGCGAATTCGACCAGCGCGTCCTGATGCAGATGAGCTCCGCCGATTCGAGCACGCTGATGGACTCGCCGGTTGCCGCGAAACTCGGCCCGCAGCGAGCGCTATTCTTCACGGAGGATCAAGGCAAGATCGAGAAGTTTCGGCCTTACGCGTTGCCGAGCGTCGCGTGGATCAAGTCGCTGCAAGCGCAACGGATCGCATCGGCCTCGCTACCCGTGGATGGATAAACGCCGACAGCGCGGGACTTGGCGTTCGCCTGGCCCGATGCGTACACCAAGCCGCAATCGACCATGATTACTCGTAGCACAAGAACCGGCACGGAATCTTGCCGTTGAAGAGATCGAACAACTTCGCGTGCTTCAAGCCGATCTGCCGTGCCAGAAACGCGTTGCCCGTGAAGACGAAGAGCTTCCAACCTTCGCAGCGTTCGCGAAAGACTTTGCCAAGCGTCTTGTACAAGCCGCCGAGTTCCTTCTCCTCGCCTATGCGTTCGCCATAGGGCGGGTTACAGATCAGGACGCCGCCATCTCTTGCGTTAGCCGGACGCGCAAGCGACGAATTGGTTACTCCGTCGCTTGCGCGTCCGGCTAACGGTACGTGGAAATCGGCGACATCGCGTTTCTTGAACTGGAGCAAATGCCCGATGCCGGCGGCGCGGGCGTTTGTCTCTGAAAAATGCAGCGCGTCACCGCGCACGTCAGAGCCGACGATCGCGTGCGGCAACGCCGGCAGAACTTGCTTGCGGGCCTCGTCGCGCAGGCTCGTCCACAGGGCCACGTCGTAATCCATCCAGCCCATGAAGCCGAAGCGTTTGCGCGTCAGGCCCGGCGGCCGTGTCAAGGCGATCCACGCGGCCTCGATGCACAGCGTTCCGGAACCGCACAGCGGATCGACCAGAGGCGTCTCGCCGCGCCAGCCCGTCAGCAGGATCAAGCCGGCCGCAAGCGCTTCGTTCAGGGGGGCCTTCGTCAGTATCGGGCGATAGCCGCGCTTGTGTAGCGATTCGCCGGAGCTGTCGAGACTCAAGGTCGCCTCATCGCCGAAGACGTGCAGGTTGAGCCCAACCATCGGCGTTTCGGTATCGACGCTCGGGCGCTTGCCGACCTTCGCGACAAATTGATCGCAGATGGCGTCCTTGACGCGCAGGGCGGCGTACTTCGAGTGCGTGATCGCCGAGTCGCGCACGTTGCAATCGACAGCGAGCGTGTGTTCTGGCGTGAGATAGCGCCGCCAGTCGATTGTTTGCACCGCGGCGTAGAGATCGTCGGTCGAATGCACGGCCATTTCGAGAATGGGAACCAGGACGCGAACCGCCGTGCGCAGCCAGAGGTTGGCGCGATAGAGCAGGGCATGATCGCCATGGAACTGAACGCCGCCGCGCCCAGGCTCGATTTTTTCCGCGTGAAGTTCGCGCAGTTCGTCCGCAAGGACGTTTTCGAGGCCGCGGGCGCAGGTGGCGAAGAATTTCAAGTTGGTAAGTGGTGAATGGTGAATGGTGAGTGGTATGGAATCAAGCCCGCAGGCGGCGTAGGAGCCTGCGGGGTCAACACGGCAGTCTACTTCTTGCCCGTCACGAAACTCCAGATCGCGCCGCCGTAGGCGCCGTAACGCCGCACGTCCTCCGCGAGCATGTAGCGTTCCTCGACCAAACGCCCGGCCGCATCCTCCAGGTGCAAGCGATACACCTTTTCGCTGGCGTAGCGTTGCGCGACCGGCGTCCGTGGATCGTCCACGTTCTTCTCTTTCGCGAAGGGAAGGAATGAACCTTGCAAGCTGGCGAGCGCTCCCTCCGCGCCGACTTCCTTGCGCCTCGTGTTCCAACCCGTGTAGGTTCCGAGCGGCACCGCAACTTCCGGGGGCAGGAGCATGCCCAGGTCGTTGCCGTCGGCGTCGCCGCGCGGCACGAGGACTATGTAATCGTTGATGACCTTGGGCGGATCGATGGTGATGATGCCCTTCGCAATCATCGGCCCGTAGTCATTGTACGACGGCTGCTGGATGTACTTCGGAAAGCGCACGCCGGCGAGCTTCGGGAAACTGGTCGCCTCTTGAGTCCAGGCAACGAGGGTGCGATCCGCGAAGCGCGGGTAGACGCTGGCGGGAGGGGCCTTGTCCTCGCGCACCCAGGCGTCAAGCGCGATAATCAAACCGCGCAGGAACGGGCGATAGTCCGCAAAGTTCGTGTAGTGCTCGCTCATCGCGCCGCGCGTCGGCGGAAACGGCGCCGGCCCGTGTTGCGTGCCGCCGAAGCTGTAAATGCGCACGTTCTCCGGAATCTCCGCGTCCGTCTTGCCCAGCGGATCGGTGTGCACCAGCGAGCCAGCGCGATGCCAATACTCCGCGGCACTCTGCGTGTGCATGACCTTCGGCTGCGTCTTGCTCTTGGCGTAGAGACCAAGGATGCTGTCGGTCTTCTTCGTGAACGGATCGGTCGCTGGGCCGTAGGTGAAGGGGAAAACATCCGATGGAAAGAGATGATCCTCGTGCTGCCCGTTGTGCCGATTCGGCTGCGCGAAGCGATGATTGAAGAAGCCAAGGCCTGCGCCGGCGACGTGCGGAATCAAGCCGTCGAAAACGATGCGGCCCTGCGTGTCCTCGTTGAAACCTTGATACAGAAGATGACGCAGGAAACGGCCACTCTGCGACACGCCGAACGAGAACGCGCGGTTGATCGCGGGCTTGCCGGCCGAGGTGCGCAGCGGATTCTTGGCGCTGGCGTCATGGCGCAGGAACGAGATGAGATCGCGCACGCCGGCAAAACCGGTGCCTTGCACGATCGAGCCTTCGCCTTCGTATGTCAACTCGTACAAGACGCCCGCCTCGAAATTGCCCTTGAGTACCAGATGAATCTCGGGCAAGGTCTGCGCGGCGCCTTGGGTCAGCGGACGCAGCGGCTTCCGGTCGAATTCCCATTGCGCGCGCGGCACGATTTCGCGTTTGTCTTTCTCGTGCAAGCGTTTCGTGAGGACGGCCTGGGCGGCGCCTTCTTTCGTCGGCGGATAGGAACCGTGATTCGGCCTGCGCGACAACGGCATCGATTTGGCATTGCCGTCGCTGCTGGTTTCTTGACGCACGATGCCGCGAATCAGCTTGCCATTTTCGAGTGCTTGCGGCGCCTGCAAGAGCAGTCGGCCATCGCCGGGGAGCAGTTCGCCGTCCCAACCGGACCAGACGACGGTGTAGCCCTTGCGCATGAAGAAGCCGTCTCCCGCGGGGTTCTTGGCGTCCGGCGCCGGAGCGCCGGGCGGACGATTGAACATGCCGAGCGCGAGCTTGTTGCCGCGGTTGTTGACGTCGTAGAAGATGGCGCCGTTGCCCTTGCCGGCATCTTGCGGTGTGAGGATGACGACGTCGGACAGGAACTCGACCTTGCCGTCGGCGTTCTTCGGCGCCAGATCAAGATCGACGATGAAGCGATTGCGTGCGTCCTTCGGATCGACGGCAAACCGCGCGAGCGCGGTGATTTGATCGTAAGGCCCGACGTCGCCGAACGCCTGACCGCCGGCGAACGGCTCGCGTTTGAGAATCTTGAGATCAACGAGTTCCGCGTGCGCCGTCGATGCGACGAACAGAACGATGACTCCGAGAATCCAGCGGTGCATTGCGATCATGATGCCTCCCAGGAGTGAACTTACGGCGGTCCGATTTGTGCCAAGAGTGCTTCCACTTGCAGCTTGAGGGGCGCGAGATCATTCTCGACGACGCCCCAGACAAGCCGATGTTGCGTGAGCGCGTAACCGTGAACCAAGATGTTACGAAACCCGATGATCTGCCGCAAGGAACTTATGGATTGATCCAGGGCGGGATCTTTCTTGGAGGCCTGAAGAAGTGCTTCGCCGATGAGAATGAACTCTCGTTCGACGGCGGCGCGAAGCATAGCGTCCGCGAGGTAATCCGCGAGGGATTTGCCGCGCGTAAAATCCTCCAGCAGAACACAAGCCTGCCGAACGTCCTCCAGGAACTTCGCCACGTCAGGCTGCATAGAGCACCCGGCGCTGCTGGTTGACGGCCTTGAGGAAATACGGATTAATGATCGCGAGCGTCTCCACCAGATCGACCTCACGGCCAAGCA
The DNA here is from genome assembly GCA_005799265.1 of Planctomycetia bacterium. Lineage (GTDB taxonomy): Bacteria > Planctomycetota > Planctomycetia > Gemmatales > Gemmataceae > SIAQ01. The sequence continues at coordinate 33,073 of SYHD01000144.1, forward strand.
GATCCTGGAGGTCAAACCAGAGGCCGAAATAGGCCTTGGCGTGCAAGCCAGGCGCCAGCGGCTCGAACTCGACCAAGAAATCAAAGTCGCTGTGTTTCGCATCAAAGCGACCGCAGGAGGCGGAACCGAATAGCTCCAACGTCTTGACGCGATGGAGGCGACAAAGTTCCGCGAGCCTTGGCCGGAATTCGTCAATGGGATGAGTCATCGCACTCTCCAGCCGACATTGTACCATCTCTGGAAGAGAACGAACATTGGATGCATCGCCTTCAAGTTAATAAAACTTCCCTCGGAATGAAAGAACTGTTTTTCGCAAGTGGTCAAGCGCGCGCAGCCGCAAGCGCGCATCGTTCCCTAACCCATTGCAAGGGAGTCAAGATGAAGCAGTACGTAAAATTTGGTATCATCACCGGAAGTCTGCTGTTGGCCGCCTGCGTCGGCTTTGCCGCGCGCGAGGCGGAGGGAGGCAAGAAAGTGGACACACGTGTCTTCGAGATGCGGACCTATTACGCTCATCCAGGCCGAATGGACGCGATGCACGCGCGCTTCCGCAATCACACCTGCAAGCTCTTCGAGAAGCATGGCATGACGCTGATCGGCTTCTGGAACCCACAGGACGCCAAGGAAGCCCAGCAAAAGATGGTGTACATCCTGGCCTATCCGAGCAAGGAAGCGGCCACGAAGAGCTGGGCCGCCTTTCGAGCCGATCCCGACTGGATCAAGGCACGCGATGCCTCGGAGAAGGACGGGCCGATTGTCGCCAAGGTCGATTCGGTGTTCCTGAACCCGACCGATTATTCGGCGATCAAGTAAGATGAACCCTGTCCCCGTTTAGCGTTCGCGTGGCGCCGCGCGAGCGCTAAACGAAGACGGGAGAGAAGTATGCCGATCATCGAGGTCGTAGGTCTATCGAAGACGTATCACGTCTATCAAAAAAAAGAAGGCTTGCTCGGCGCGCTGCGTGGACTGATCCAGCGCGAGTACAAGGACGTGAACGCCGTCGAGAACGTCACCTTCCACATCGAG
>SYHD01000145.1 GCA_005799265.1 Planctomycetia bacterium
AGCTCGACGAAGTCCGACCCGCTCATGGAGAAAAACGGCACATCCGCCTCGCCCGCCACGGCTTTGCCCAGGAGCGTCTTGCCCGTCCCCGGCGGACCGACGAGCAGCACGCCTTTGGGAATGCGGCCGCCGAGCGCCTTGTACTTCTCCGGCGTCTTCAGGAAATCGACGATCTCGCGCAATTCCGCGACTGCTTCGTCGATGCCGGCGACATCCTCGAAAGTGAAGCGTTTGTCCGTCTGGGCATAGAGTTTGTGCTTGCTGCGGCCAAAGGTCAACGCCCCGCCTCCACCGGCGAGATAGCGCATCAGGAAAAAGCCGAAGAGCAGGACCGGAAAAAAGAACAGGAAAGCCATGAGGATGGTGTAGACGCCTTCGATCAGCGGCCGTTCTTCGTCGCCCTGATAGTTCGGTCCGGCGCGTTCATCGAGCCGCAGCATCAATACCGGGTCCGTCGGCAAGCCGATGCGCGTGCGGAAGGAGATTCGTTCCTCGGCGCCTTTTTTCGGCTGCAAGGTTCCGTCCGAGATCGTGTCGGTGATGAGCAGTTCGCCGCGGATTTCGGAGTTCTTGCGGACGAGGACTTTCTGAAAGCGCGCGGTCGGATCGTCGGCCTTACAGATGTGCATCAAGCTGCCGTAAGAAAGCTCACGAACCATCGGCTCGCGGTTCATCATCCACAAGCCCGCCGCCGCCATGATCGCGACGAAAAGCAAGAACGGCGAACCGGTGAGGAGCGATCGGGTACGATCCTTGCTTTTTTTTTGCACGGGAGTAGACTCCGGGGTCGGACGTACCCTCTGCTTCGGGCGTGGCGGCTGTTCCCGGTCCTTACTAACCTTGAACGCTAGCGAGGGGATGACAGAATGCCATGCGGTTGCATTATCCCATTGCAGGTACAATGAGGGCGCCGAAAACGGTGGGGTGCTGCATTGGCCATTGCATTCACTGTAAAGGACTCAGCGGCATCGGTCAATGCGCGGAATAAGGCGAGCGGCAGAATTACCCGTTCACGACGCGGAGCGTCGCCACAATGTGGTGCGACGCTCCGCGTCGCAGCGGCTTCGGGTGTCTCTCCAACCGCCCGTCGCTTGGCGCGCGAAAGCCGCGTCAAGGAACAAACGGCAACAATGGTTGCACGGCGCGGCTCGACTCGACGCCGAGCGTGATTGCAGTACCTGCGCGTTTCTGATCCGTCGTGTGAATCGCAAGCGCAACATGCAGCCGATCAATCACCTCTTGAGCCGCCTTTTGTGCCAGTTCAAGGCGATTGCACTCGCGACTCAGGTGGAGTTGCACCAGATGCTTGACGCGGCCTGGCTCCGAACGCTGCAATATCTCGGTAAGCAGCGCCGCGCCCTGTTCGTTGGACAGATGGCCCAGATCGCTCAGGACCCGGCGGATCAACAGTGGGTTTCGGCCGCTACGCAATTGCATGGCGACGTCATGATTGAACTCGATCGCGAGCAGATCGACATCGGTGAATAGCCGGGCGAGGTCCGGGCGCCAACAGCCGAGGTCGGCCGCATAGCCGACGGCCCAGTCGTTGCCGTCGAAGCGAAAGCCGCACGTCATCGCGCAATCGTGATCGAGGGGGATGGGCAGGCATGTGCAATCGCGATGCAGACGCAGGGGCTGGCCTGGTTCGTAGTGGCGGATCAGGCCCGCCGATGCGAGCGCTGCAAACGCCCGGCTGCCGCGATCGAGTGCCGGCACATGGTCTCGATGACAGTAGATTGGAAGTTGCAATTTCGCGAGATGGCTCAGCGTCGCCGGCTGCCAGTGATCGGTGTGTTCGTGCGTCAGGAGCACGGCGTCGATGTGTTCCCACGTCAGCCGGCTTGCGCGCAGACGCGGCGCGAGGTGGCGCGGCGACAGGCCGAAATCGATCAGGACGCCGAACCCGCCGACATCGAGAACGCAGGCGTTGCCGGAGCTGCCGCTGGCGAGGACGTGGAACTGGATGGACATACAATAAATATAGCGAGTGGCGAGTGGTGAGTAGAGTGAGGGTACATGCTCCTTCGAACGGAACAACTGACCAAACGCTACGGCGCCACCACCGCGCTGGATCAGCTCAATCTCGACGTCAAGGCGGGTGAGATCGTCGGCATCCTTGGCCCGAACGGCTCCGGGAAATCGACCGCGCTGCGTTTGCTGCTCGGTTTCTTGCGTCCCACGTCCGGACGGGCGGCGATCAACGGGCACGATTGCTGGCACGACAGCATCCACGCGCGCCGCTTCGTCAGCTATCTGCCAGGCGAGCTGCGGCTCTACGAAAACATGACCGGCACGCAATTGATCGACTTCCTTTCCGACATGCGCCGCCATCCGCTGTCCGCGCGCGTTCACGAACTCGCCAACCAATTCGACATCGACATCACCAGGCCACTCGCGCAAATGTCGTCGGGCATGAAGCGGAAGATTGCGCTAATGCAGGTGCTATTGCCGGAGACGCCGCTGGTCATTCTCGACGAGCCGACCAATACGCTCGATCCGAGCATGCGCGATCAACTGCTGGCCCAGCTCGCGGAGGCGCGCAATCGCGGGCAGACAGTGCTGTTCTCCTCGCACGTCCTGACGGAGGTCGAGCAGGTGTGCGACCGCGTGGCGATCCTGCGCCAGGGGAAGTTGGTCCACTGGCAGGAAATGAGCAAACTACGTGAATTAAGGCGCGTACGTGTTCGTTTGCAGGAAGCCGTCAAAGCGTTCGCAACGCCCGTTCATGTGCGTGAACTTGTGCAGCGCGAAAGGGATTTAGAATTTGAATACTCCGGGCCGTTGCCGGAGTTGCTACGCTGGCTGGCGGAGTTGCCGATCGTCGATGTCAAGATTGAACCGATGGGGCTCGCGAACATCTATCAGCAGTATCACCGCGCGATTTAACGATCGGGATTTCGAAAATACGTGTTAGCCGGACGCGCAAGCGACGGAAAGCGACCATCCGTCGCTTGCGCGTCCGGCTAACACGGCTTCCTGCATCATGGTGCCGCATCGAGCCATCCCATCGCTTTGAGTTCCGCGCACGGCTCCGCGAAGCTGCAACTGCCGAACGATGCCGCGAGCTTGCGATAGTCGACTATCTGGGTCGCGCTGCACGACCAAGCGCGATAGGCGATGCAATCGTCTTCGCAACGAAGGCTCAGAAGATCGCGATCCGACAAGATCGACACGAGATCGCTATCATTGAGCACATGGGTCCGCCCAAGTAGACCGGCGACGAAGACGTTGAGAAAACCGTGATGCCAAACGTTGAGTGAAGTGTCCCAGTGCCGGCGCGGATGATGCAGGCCCGCGGTCGCTTTCCACGGCCGATGGCTCGCGCCGCAGCGGTCGAGGAAATAGGCCACATCCGCATCGGTTGGGAACGCCTCGGCCGTCAGTCCGCCACAACGCAGCTTCATGCCGAGCGATCCGTGCGGCTGGGTGTGATGCAAATCGTGCAGCGTGTCCGTCAACGCCGAGACGTTGGCGCGCCAACTCGGCGCCGTAGGGATCTCGAAAAATGCGCACAGCCCCGCGTTGCCGAGCAGGTCGGGCAAGTATGGCAATTGCGCCTGAAGCTGCGCGATCGTGGCGCCTTTCGGCAGGGCGACCTCGAAGACGTCGATCATTGCGTCCTGATCCCACGCTTGGCGAAAACTCTCGATCGCTTCCACGTCCGCACGCACGTGCGGTAGGAATTCGTCAGCCGTGGAACTCTGCTGCCCCAGCACCGTCAATTGCAGAAGCGAGCGGTCCGCGTGTCTTTGCGCTAGCGTTAACAATTCCGGCAAACGCGCGGCGGGACAGATGAAGCGGCCCAGCATCCACCTATGCGGGGACGACCTACGTTCATGGAGGTAGCTGTCCAGCGCCGCATCAAGCGGTTGCTTCGCGGGCGGGAACAGCCCGGCGTAATCGATGAACTGGCTGAGGAGCGCACGTACGGTGGACCGCATGATACACCTACCTGGATGGATACGCCCCACGATCGTCGGCGAGGGAGCGTGACACTGGGAATGTGGGCCGATCCTGCCGATTATTCTACGCATGCGGACCGAAGGCTTTTCCAGGACCTTGCGTTTTACGCAACATGAGACGCGCGCGGAAAAACACTTTTTCGATCTCGGTGCTTGTAAGCGCCTGGAGCATTTTCGGATCGGCCGATATTCAAATAGAAGGAATACGTGGACTTCTCCACGGCCTTCATTGTTGGGGCTGATAGACAAGGGAGTACTCGCGATAGCCGTCTGGTGCAGGCTAGCCTTGATCCCTGCTTGAGAAAGCGGGCAGTTCAGGGAAGATTTGCCAAATAGCGGCAAGCGAGCGGCCTACAATGAAGTGTGATATTCGGCAAGGGAGCGTTCCCCTAAGCAGGGCGCGCACAAGCTCGAACCATTATACCCTGGACCAAACCTCATGATTCGACCTCGCCGGCCGCGGGGTCCTGCGGTGCAATCACCGTTGGACACCTACCTGCGCGAAATCAATGAGACGCCTCTTTTGAGCGCGGATGAGGAGAAGGAACTCGCGCACAAGATCGAGGACGGGAACAGCGAGGCGCGCGACCGCATGGTCCGCGCCAATCTGCGCCTCGTCGTCAACATCGCGCGCAGCTACACCGGCAAAGGATTGGGTCTGCAAGATCTCATCGAAGAAGGCAACCTCGGCCTGCTGCGCGCCGTCGAAGGTTTCGACCCGCGTATGAACACCCGTTTCAGTACTTACGCCAGTTACTGGATCAAGCAATCCATCAAGCGAGCTCTCGTCAACACCGCCAAGACCATTCGCATCCCTGCCTACATGGTCGAGCTCTTGGCGAAGTGGCGTCGCGCCAGTTCCAAGCTGCAAGACGAGCTCGGCCGACCTCCGACCCATGAAGAGATCGCCAGAAGCCTGAACCTGCCCAAGAAGAAACTGGCCATCATCAAGAAGGCGATTCGCGTCTACAATGCCGCCCCGCAAACCGATCAGCCCGAAACCGGCTGGTCGCTTGACGAAATGGTGACCGACGGCAGTTCGAAATCACCTGATTTGGAAATGGTCGAATCCGACGACCTCAAGCACGTCCTCGAATTGCTCGACAAGATGGACGTGCGCGAGGCAACCGTTCTGCGCATGCGTTTTGGCCTCATCGAAAACGAGGATCCCAAGACGCTCAAGGAGATCGGCGAATCCCTCGGCCTGACGCGTGAGCGCGTCCGCCAGATCGAAAGTGAAGCCCTCGCGAAACTCAGTGAGAATATGCACGCTGAATAGCCGTCCATTCACGCCATACCGCGACCACCCCGAACAGTCCCAGTTGCCTTGAAATCTCAGCAACCGTTCACGTCCCCGCTCCTCTTGCACAAAGGGGGAGAAGAGAGGTGAACGGTTGCCAATGCCTTTTCAGCGAGTTGTCTCTTTTTTTGTGCTAAGATAATTTAGCGTGCCGTCCATATTCGCTTCCCAAAAATGTTAGACGCATCGAGTCATGCGATAGCGAATCCTTAGCAAGCCGATGTTTACCAAGTCGGTTGAGAGCGATATTCGTTGGCGGCCACAACTCGATATTCGGGGAACGGGGTCATGAAATTCTTTCTGATTGTCGCGAAGGGGCGCAACAAGGGCATGCCCATTCTCATCCGCGTCGATCTTTTCTTGATCGGTTCCGATCCCATGTGCCAGCTGCGCAAGCGAACGCTCGGCTCCAAGCATTGCGCCCTGGTCACCCGTGATAAGAAGGTATTCATACGCGATCTTGACAGCGGCTATGAAACGATCGTCAACGGCTCGGCTATCCCCACCGGTGCCGAATGGCCGCTGCATTCGGGCGACCGCATCAACGTCGGCATCCTCGAGTTTCTCGTACAATTCCGCGAGAAAGAATTGGCCCAAAAGGACCTCGAGGAATGGGCCATGCGCAGCCTCGATGTTCAGCGCGAGGTCGAAGCCACCGAAGAAGACGATCTTCGTTCCAAAGAGGACGCCTTCCGATCGGCGTCCCATGCAGCCCAGTCGATCTTGAACAAGCTCAGCGGGATGAAGGGGAACGTCGTAGGTCGGCTACGGATCGGCGTTGACAGCGGTGTGACGGTTGTTCAATTCAATGACGCCAGGCTCATCGAAGAATCAGAGATCGCGATGATCAAGAAAGAACTGTGCGACAACCTCAACAAGCCCAATCTGCGCGTGTTGCTTGATCTCAAGGCCGTGCGCAAGCTCTCTTCTCAGGCGGTGATCATGCTCACCGATTTCGCGCGCTGGTTGCGTCCCTGGAGCAGCACGCTCGCCTTTTGCCGTGTCCGGCCGGAACTGGAGTCCGCACTCGGCATGTTGCAGGTGGAGAATATTCCAATCTACAAAGACAAGGGAACTGCGTTGGCATCGAAGTGGTAGTCGCTATTGCGGGGAGCTGGTGCGCTTATCCTTCGAGCTTGTTGTGTCCTATTCCGCCGCGCAATAAACCCACCGCGCGGGCGGCTCCCAGGCGCACCCCAGCGGCAGATGCCGATTGATGAATGGATTGTGCGAGCGATCGAAGAACAGCTCGTGCGGATAAGTCGCGCTGGGTCGTGTATTTTGGGCATCGACCAGCCCCGCCGCAACGCACGCCTCGAGCACGAGTTCCGAACAATAATAACGGGAGCGCTCGCCGTGAGGCCCCCCCATGAATCGCGTCCGCACGAGCCCACGATCGCGAAATGGTGTCAATTGCACTCCTAGACGAGCTAGCGCGAATCGCTTCCCTTCTTGGCGCTCCGCGAATTCGGTCAGACACGCCGACTGCTCGGCCGTCAACGGCGCCTTGCGCTTGCGGATCCACACGGGCCCCTTGTCAGCGTATTCCTTCAAGTGGGGCAGCATATCTGAATTCCTCACCCAGATCGTATCATTCGGCCCTGCCTCCAGGACCGCCAGCCGGCCGTCGCGCCGGGCCACGATAAGCGCCGAGTTGTGCGGCTCGAACGCCAGCGCCAGGTCATGCGTGATCTTCCAGAACAGGTTCTTGTCCGTTGCCAGCATCACATCACCCGGTTGGGGCAGGTAGGCGCGCGGTTTGCCACGCAGATCCTTGTCCATGCAGTAGGAGGGGTCATGAAGGTACGACGCAATGGCCTTGTCGGAAGGTGGTTGTGCCAGCAGAACGTTCTGAATCCCGAAGAGACAGGACAGGACAAGAAAATTTCGCACGAGGATTGCGCTCCTATAGGCCCGCGTGGTCCTCTTCATTCTTCGACCGCACGCCATTGAAATCCGATATTATCGGGCCGGCTCTCCAGCGCGAAATCGCCAGGCATTTGGGTTGTGCTTGCTGCGACGAATGAAACGGTAATTTCAATTATTTGGCCGAATGCTTCTTGCTTTGCCTATTCTTCGTGGCTACGATTCAGAGCGCTGGCATATCATGATTCACTCGTTAGGAGACTCCGAACATGTCCGATACGCCTAAGTGGGATTCCGATCCCAAGATCCAAGCGGAGTTTTTGGAGTCGTTCCGGAAGGCGGCGTTGGAAGATCTGGCGGCGATCCGACGCAGGCTGATCATGCTCTTGATGCCCGCGTTCATTATTCTTCTCGCCGTGCTCGGCTTGAACATTTTCACCTGGATCCAAGTCACTGAAACGCAGCAAGAGAATGAGGTCAACATGCGGAACATCGAGAAAAGGATCGAGCATTTCCGCTATATTGTGCGGCCGGCCACAATCCCCGGAGCGAAAGCCCCCGGAGCGAAAGAGTAGTCCGAATGTCGCCAATCGTGTAGAAGCTGGGCGGCGTTGGTGAGGTTTTTTTTCGAGACCTTGCGACCTTTACGATTGCCTTGCTCCCCTCCGTCCTTGGAATTGCGCAACCTCAAGACCTGCTCGCCAGTCCATCTGGCGTGTTCGCGTTGACAGGCGGATGCCGCACCTCACTTCTTGCCGATACACCACAGGTACGATCGCCCCTTGATGTAGATTTTGCCCGCGGCAACGGCGGCGCTTGCGTAATCGGCGCCGTCGTCGAGATCGTTGATCGCGAGCACTTCGAGCTTGGGGCTAGCCTTGAGGACGTAGGTTCGGCCAGGGCTTGCCCAGTAAATGCGGCCGTCGGGAGTGGCGATGGGACTGGCGCTAGGCGTGATGCGCTTGGCCTCGATTTCGTGGACGAATGCGCCGTCCTTCAGCGACCAACAGCGAATGAAGCTCGCTCCGCTCGAGCGATAGATATGGCCATCGACGGCGATCGCGGAACTCCCCGCGACTCCCTCGACGCGCGTTTGCCATTTGAGGTGCGTCCTGGAGACGTCGCCTGTGCCGGTCGGATCGACGGCAGCGCCGAGTTGCCCGCCGCGGCCGGCATCTGCGTAGAGCAAGCCGCCGCCATAGACGGGCGACGACTGCGATGACGGAGCCTTGCACGACCAGAGTATCGCGCCGGTCTTCGGGTCGATGCCCTGCATGCCGCCGGCATAATGGATGAGTTGAAGTTGATCCTTGATGCGAATCAAAGCCGGCGTTGCCATCGTATTGCGGAACTTGATGTTCTGCTCCCACTTCAGCTTGCCAGTCTTTTTGTCCAGGGCGCGCAACCCCTTGTCCTGAAGGCCCGGCACGATCACCATGTCTTCATGAAGAATCGGACTGGAGCAGATGCCCGGGTCCGAATCCTTCAGGCGCGGCAGCTCTTCGCGCCAGACAATCTTGCCGTGGAAATCGACACAGGCCAGGACGCCCGACCCGAACAGGGCGAAGACGTGGGTGCCGTCGGTGCAGGGCGTGGGGACCGCGTAGCCATGATAGATATTCTCGACCAGCGTGACGATTTTGCCAGCAGGGATGACGGTGTCCCAAAGTAGTTTGCCGTCCTTGGCGTCGAAAGCAAGCATGTGATGCTCGGCGATGACTTCACGGCGTTCCTTGTCGGCGAGTCCAGGCGGGAAAATCGCGGTGGTGAGGAAGACGCGATCTTTCCAGACAATGGGGCTGGACCAACCGGGGCTGGTGAAATCCTGGTTTTTCAAGGGGCCGCCATGCAACAGCGTTTTCCAGAGGATATTGTCCCCTTTTTTGCTCCAGGTGAGCGGCAGGTCTTTTTCGTCGGTGTAACCCAGACCGGTGGGACCGCGCCAGGAGGGCCAATCGGAGGCAAATGCCGGCGCGTGCGACGTGAACAGAACCAGGAATGCCAGCATTCGCCAAGGGTACATGATCGGTCTCCATTTGCTGAGCCGGCGAAAAGACTCGCCGCGTTGGTGAACTGGGTTGAGGTAGGTGAACCAGGGCAGGGAGGGATGGTGCTAAAAAAAACGCGGAGAGGGCGGGATTCGAACCTCCCCAAGTTCTTCTACGAATTCGGGGATCCTGGAGCAAGGCAGCGCAGAAAGCGGCGCACTTTGCCTCTCAGACCCGCGCCTTGGCTCACTGATCGACGCCTGGCCCACGTTGCCCGAGCCAATACGGGTTGGCATCCTGGCGATGGTTCGGGCGTCTGGGGCTTAGGGTGCCCGTTGGGCTGGGCAACGCCGCCACCGTGAACGGCTTCGTCGACGCTCTGCGGCGCCTCCTGCAGGCGAATATCTGGCTCTGAGCGGAGTGCGCGCATGCCGTGCTAACTCTGTCGACGTCGACGAAACCCCATTTCTCTTGGAAATCGCGAGGTTTCGTCGACGCCCCAGCCAATATTCGTTTCTCGACATGTCCCATGGGGCAACACGTCACCCGAGCACCGGCCACATCAACGAGGTCAACGTCGACGAAGCCCTCAGAATCTCTGGGAAAACGAGGTTTCGTCGACGTCGACAGTCGTGACGCGGCGACATGCACATCTTAGTGGCCGCTCTGTGGCTTTCAGATCCGCGTCGACGAAACCTTCGGTTTCAACGAAACTCGAAGGCGGCTCATTGAATTCGAGCCTGGTCGCAAAGGGGGACGCCCGACAGCCGGGTATCGCATCAAGCCGCCAGTGAGCGACGAGGCCGTGGAGTAATTGCGGTTTTTGCAGTTGTTGCGCCGCTCGCGAAGGAGGGTGAGAGATTGAAAAAGGGAGTAATTGCA
>SYHD01000146.1 GCA_005799265.1 Planctomycetia bacterium
GACGGAGAGGGTAATCCGTCGCTTGCGCGTCCGGCTAACGACGGCCAACCCGACCTGCGTTTGCTCGGCCCCGCGGAGGCGCCGGTGTTTCGCTTGAAGGGCTATTTCCGCTTCCACTTTCAGATGCACAGCGCCCGTTCCGGCACGTTGCATCAGGTGTTGCGCGCGGTGCTGCCGACGGTGCGTGTGCCGTCGGGCGTGGAACTGACTGTGGACATTGATCCGCAAGACATGTTGTAGGCGAACTTGTTTAGCGTTCGCATGCCGCCGCGCGAACGCTAAACGAAATCGGGTCTGGCCATTTCGCGGTCCAATTCCTACCGATAACAGGGAAGAAATCAGACGAAACGCCGTCCATCGACCCGCGGATGGGCCTGGCATCTTGTTCCTTTCCATGGGCGGGCTGGAAATGGGTGGGGAATCATGACGCATACTGTCTGCGAACCGTGTAATGACTGCAAATACACCGATTGCGTGGCTGTCTGCCCGGTCGAGTGCTTCTATCAGGACGACATGCTTTTGTACATCGATCCGGTCGATTGCATCGATTGCGAAGCGTGCGTGCCGGAATGCCCGGTCGAGGCCATCTTCGCGGAGGCGAACGTCCCGGCCCAGTGGCAGAGCTACACGCCGCTGAACGCGACGAAATCCGCCGAGATCAAGGCCGCCGGTTCGGGGCACATTACCGAGAAACAGGACGCCAAGGAAGGCGCCGGTTGCAAGAAGAAATAATCGAGCCGCGACACACTAGCCCGCGGCGCAAACAAGGGATTTCGTAGTGCCCTTGTATGCGCTGCGGGCTAGTTTAGATTTACCATGGCTTTGCACGATCGCACTCGGCTTGGCGTTTTACTCATTCAGCTCGGTACGCCGGACGCGCCGACAGGTGAGGCCCTTCGTCCCTATCTCAAGCAATTCCTCGGCGATCCACGCGTCATCGAGAATCCGCCGTGGTTTTGGCCGCTCCTCTTCCGCTACATTCTCTGGAAACGACCCGCCCAATCGGCCGCCAAGTATGCGCGCATCTGGAATCCAGTCACCGGTTCGCCGCTCTTGCACTGGACGAAACGGCAGACCGAGCTTCTGCAAGCGAAGTTCGGCAATGTCCCCGTGCGCTTCGGCATGCAAGTCGGCAACCCGCCCGTCGCCCATGCGGTGGACGAACTGATCCGCGCCGGCGTCGAACGGCTTATCGTCCTGCCCATGTATCCGCAATACTCGGCGACGACCTGCGCCTCCGCGACCGACGTGCTCTTCAAGTGCTTGCTCGACCAACGCCGCGTGCCGGCGTTGCGTATCGTGCCGCCGTATTTTGAGCATCCCGCGTACTTGGACGCGATGACGCAGGTCATCAAGGACGAATTGGCCAAGCTCGCGTGGCAGCCGGACCACTTCGTCGTCAGCTTTCACGGCATTCCCAAGAGTTACGCCAAGGCGGGCGATCCTTATGCGACGCATGTGATACGCACCACGCGCGAACTGATTCGGCGCTTGGGTTGGCCGCGGGTCTCATGGACGCAATCGTTTCAATCGGTGTTCGGACGCCAAGTTTGGTTGAAGCCGTACACGGATGACGTGCTGCAGAAGCTCGCGCGGCAAGGCAAAAGGAAAGTCTTCGTCGCGCTGCCGGGCTTCACGGTCGATTGCCTGGAGACGCTCGATGAGATCGGCAACGAATCGCGTGAGATCTACCAGCACGCCGGCGGCGAGCTGTTGCACGTGTGTCCGTGTCTGAACGATCATCCCGCGTGGATCGAGGCGATGCGCGTGTTGATTCAGGAAGAAGGGCGTGGCTGGCTGTGAGTCGTGTTTGATTTTTTCAAACCCCGACTGCTGAGTGGGAGCGAATTTCAAATGGATCTCGCAATATTTCTCGATGCCGCCAAGGAAGCCGCCCTGCGCGCTGCGGAAGTGCTGGAGCGATGGCGGGCGAAATTTCAAGTGAAGGAGAAGGGACGCTTCGACCTCGTCACCGACGCTGACGTGGAGTCGCAACGGGCAATCCAGGCGTACTTGTCGGCGCGCTTCCCCGAACACGCTTTTCTCGGCGAGGAAGAAGGCGCGAGCAAGACGCGGCCCCCTATCGACGCGCCGCCGACCTGGATCATCGACCCTATCGACGGCACGACCAATTACGTCCACGATTGCCCGTTTTACTGCGTCTCGATCGGTTTGCAAATCGCGGGCGAGCTGGTCGTCGGCGTCGTCTACGATCCGCCGCACAAGGAAATGTTCGCGGCCGCCCAGGGGCACGGCGCCTGGCTCAATACGCGCCGGCTGACGACCAGCGCCACGCCGGCACTCGCCCAGGCCCTCTTGGCAACCGGTTTCGCGCCCGATCTGCGCGGCAACGAACAGGCCCTCGAATGGTGGCGCGTGCTTTCCTTCCAGACGCAGGCGCTGCGCCGCACTGGCTCGACCGCGCTCAACATGGCCTACGTCGCTGCGGGTCGCTTTGACGGATTTTACGCGTTCGACAACCACGTCTGGGACGTCGCCGGCGGCACGGTGCTCGTGCGTGAAGCGGGCGGCATCGTCACCGATGTCGATGGCAGCGTGTACGACCCGTTCACGCCGGACGCTCTCGCGGCGAACCCGTTGCTTCACCCGCTTCTGGTTGAGACCTTCAAAAAGGGGCTCGGGTAGGCGATCGGATTTTCGTCCTTCGCTCGCGGTTTCGCGCGGCAAATCGGCCCCATCCGTCACAATCGGCATTCTCGTGTCGTCCCGCAAGCGTATTCAGCGAAATTGGGCAAATTAGGATTCTTGGGCATCGTTTTCCGCCCGTATCACTTATAATGGGGGCGGTTGCCTTTCCCTCACCCCAATCCCTGCGCCTGTGGGAGCGGGCATTCTCTGAGGAGCACGGAGATGCTGCGAGCCGTACTTGCCCTGGCTGCCGCGCTGACTTGCTGTAGCGTCGTCGCGCTTGCGCAGCCCGACAAGAAGGGCGATGCCGGCAAAAGCAAGGAAGAGCTCAAAGGCAAGGGCAAAGATCCGAGCAAGGATAAGATCCTGCTCGACAAGGCGAAGCTGCCCAAGGACGCGATCATTGTCCTTGTCGAAGACATCCTCGAAGCCGCGCAGATCTACGGGAAGTCGGTCGTACTGTCATTCGAGGAATACCAGGAGTTGCGCGAGAAACTCAAAGCCCTGGAACGCCAGCTCAAGCCCGACAAGAAAACGCCGTTCTCGTGCAAGCTGCTCGACGGCAAGCTGGAAGGCGACTTCCTCGTCTTGCGCGCCGAGTACGGCTTCTCGACAGAGCAGCCGAAGACGAGCGTCCTCCTCGGACTGCAAGGCGGCCATCTTCTGGACGAGGGAGACCTCGACGGCAAAGCGCCGATCCTCGACTACACGGACGATGGCTTCGTCGCGCGCGTCGAGAAGGAAGGGACGCATCAACTGACCTTGAAATTCCGCGTCCCCGTGCAAAGCAAGAAGACCACCGGGTCGATCGAGCGCGGCATCAACCTGGGTCTGCCCGGAGCGGCACTGACGATCGTCGACTTGCAACTCCCGACCAGCGTCAAGGAACTGCGCTGGAACGAAACCGTCGAGAAGACCAAGACGCCTGGCCGCTGGCTGCTCGGCTTCGAGAAGGCCAAGGCGCTCAGTCTGGCCTGGAATGAACCGACGCCCATTCAAGGCAATACGCCGCTTGCCAAGGCGGAAGGGCAGATCCACGTCCGCATCGATGAGACGCACGTCAATATCAGCGCGGAGATTTTCCTCGAAGACGTTCGCCCGCAGACCAAAGAGTGGCAATTGCTGCTGCCGGCGCAGGCCAAGGTGACGGAAGTGAAGACGCCAACCGGGGCAGCCCACGCGTTCACGCTTCCCGAGCCGGGCGCGCCGTATTGGCGTATCGCTGACCTGACACCCGGACGCTGGCAAGTGTCGATCACACAGCGTGTGCCGCGACCAGCGCCTGGTGCGAAAATCCCGGTCGGGCTGTATCACGTGCTCGGCGCGTTTCAGCATCATGGCACGATCACAGTGCAGATGCCGGCGGACGTCAGCTTCGGGCAGCGGCTGATGTTCACCCGCAATGCCGAGACGCACCAGGTCAAGAACACGGATACGGAAGCGACGTTCCAATATACGGCCACGCCGGCGCCCGGCACCAAGGCGGCGCTGGCGATCAAGGCCCCGGTCGAATTGGAATGGCGCAATGAGAAGAACCAACTCGAGACGCAGGTTGATCACACGCTCAAGTTGAAGACGGTGCAGCAGGGATGGGAATTGGAAACCACAACGCGCATCCAGGTGAAGGCCCTGTCCGCGTTCAACGCCGTCGAGCTCAAACTCCCCTCGCCGCGCCCGCGCGGCATGTCGGTGCTCGCGGTGGCGCCTATGGAATCCTTCCCGGCCGGCTTGCCTTGGGGCGGCATCTGGAAGACCTTCGGCGGTCCCTCGACGTTCGCCATGCCGGAAGACAGCGCCGTCTTCGATGACAACGGCAACCCGCTCAAGCTCGTCGCGCAGGACGCCGCTGGCACGACGCGCGTTATCGCCGAGCGTGCGCCAGCCAAGTCCATGACGCTCATCGTGAGGAATACGATAAAGGCCGCGCCCGAGCAGCAGCGCATCCGCGTGGAGTTGCCTCGCCCTCTCAACACGATTGACCGCGGCGCCAAGCTGTCGATTCAGTCCGACGAGCGCGTGGAGCTGGTGCACGGGCCGGAAGGGGCGGAGGAGCCGGTGCCCGAACGTCATCGTTTCGACTTCCCCTTGGATCAGGCGCCAAGCATGGTGGATATCGCCTGGCGACCCTTCGAGCGCGAGGTCGTGGCCCAAGCAACTCTGGATATTACTGTCTTCGAACATACCGCTCAGGTTCGGCAGAGATTGTCGTTCCCCAGAGATCGTGCGCCAGCGGGGTTTGACAGCAAGAATCCACTGATCGCGTTCAAGGTTCCGCGCGCTATCAAGAAGGTTGATTCGGGAGGCGACACCTCGACGTTCGATCCGGCCAAACAAATGCTGTGGCTCAAGCCGAAGGACGGCGCGGACAAGATTGAGGTCATCCTCGAATATGATCTGGCGGTTGCGCATAAGAAAGCCGGCGCGGAGGTGGCGTCGTCTGGCGTTTTGCATGTGACGCCGCTCTGGCCCGTTCACGTTTCGCAGAAAGACGTCAAAGTTCGCGTCTGGTGTCGCGCCGGTCTCCAGGCGCGCTTTGCAGACGATGCGGCATCGCGCGGCGTCTGGAAGGAACGCGGCATCGAAGTGGTCAAAGACAAGGAGCACTTTCCGTCGCTCGTGTTGCAGGGCTACGGCGCCGACCTGCCGTTGACGCTGAAGATCGATGAGTCGGCCGCAACCCCCATGGCGGCGTTTCTGGCCGACCGGGCGCTCATTCAGGTTCGCATGGGGGACGACGACAGCCAACAGTGCCGGGCCCGCTACTGGATACGAAAAATTCACGCGACGCATGTCGAGATCGAGTTGCCGTTGTCCGTGTCGCGTCTGCGCGATCTTCACTTCACGCTCGCGGGTCGGCCGATCTTCGCGGAAAAAAAGGACGTCGGCGACAAGGTCGTGCGTTTGCCGTTGCATCCTGAGCTGGTCGCGGCGCCGGCAATCCTTGAAGTCCGCTACGCGATTCCCGCCGACGGCATGGAGCGCAACTACTTCTGGAAGACGACGCTGCACGCGCCGAGTTTCCGCTCCGACGTGGTGATTCGGGAGATGCGCTGGCAGTTCAACGCGCCGACGCCGATGATGGCCGCTTCTTTGAGTCGCAAGGCTCGTCCTCAAAATCAGTGGAGCGTGCAGAGCGGGCTGTTGACGCCTGAGCCGGCGGTCACCAGCGCGGAGCTTGACGCCTGGCTGACGGGCGCGGACTCCTTGCAACCCGCGGAGAGCGTCACGTATGTGTTCGCGCACGCCGGCACACAGTCGGTATCCGTCTATCATCTGCCGCGCACGTGGTGGCTGCTCGGCTGTTCGGGCCTGTTGTTGATTGTCGCCCTGGGAGCGTACTTTTCGCCTTTGCCGCGGTCGGCGTTTTGGGTCTTCCTGCTGGTTCTGGGCTTCGGGTTGCTGACGCTCCAGGTCGTCTGTCCCGCGCTCTTGCCGCCGATCCTGTTCGGGCTCCAGCCGGGGGTGGTGTTGCTGTTCGTCGTCATGGGCGTGTACTGGATCTTACAGGAACGCTATCGCAGGCAACTCGTGTTCCTGCCGGGCTTCACGCGGACGAAGCCGGGGTCCACGGTGCTGCGTTCAAGCGGGTCGCAACGGCCGCGCGAAGCCTCGACTCTTGCCGCGCCGCCCGAAGACTCCGAGCCGGCGCCCACGCCGCCGACAGCATCGTAATGCGGGCGTCTTGCCTGCACTTGAATTTGCAGTTGCTGACTTGACCAGGGTCTGGAGCAGGTGAACGTGCCGACTGATCGACGCCGAATGGTTGATTGTGCCCGATGGTGTTGCCGACTTCTCGTCGTCACGGCGCTGTTGGCGTGCGCCGCGCCGAGCCTGTGCGCTCAATCCGCCGACGCGCTCCTGCCGATCCAGCGCATTCTGATCAAGCCCGAACGGGCCGCGAAGGAAATGGACAAGGTCCAGGCGGGCGGCTTGGTCCTTTGGCCGCTGGAGCAATTCGAGACCCGGCTCGACCGAGCGCGCAAGTTACTCCAGGCGCGCGAGCTAGTGCCGGCCTTGACGCGCGCCTCGTACAGCGCCGAACTGGTTGGCCGCGCGCTGACCAATGGCCGCGGTCAGTGGGCGGTACAACACGCAGGCGCGGGCTTGGCCCTGTTGCCGATCGAACCGCTTAATCTCGCGATGCACCAGTTGACCTGGGAACAAGGAGGCGACGCCGTTCTCGCCGAATTCGACGGCAAATCACTCGGCCTCCTCGTCAAACATACAGGCACACAGATTTGCTATTTCGATTGGAGCGCGCGCGGCACGCCAGCCAACGATGGCATCGCCTTCACGCTCACCGTGCCGGCGTGCGCCTTGACCACCTTCGAATTCAAGCTCCCCGCGGACCGATGGCTTTTCGCGCCCAAAAACCTCGCGCTTGTCACGGGTCCGCACGAGGACGATTCGCCGAACCATCGACTGTGGAGGCTGCAGGCAACAGGGCAGACGGCCATCGACGTAGTGATCCGCCAAGTCACCAATCCGAAAGGCCCCGCCGCGACGATGTTCGCGCGCGTGCAGAGCACCCAGACGCTGACGCCCGATCGCATCGCCTTGGAGCATGACTTTCAAATCGACGTTCTTCACGGCAGTGTGCAAGAGCTGACTCTGGAGACCGATGATGAGCTGCAGCCGTTTGATGTCGCGCTCAAGGGGAGCGAAATCAAGACCTGGCACTGGAAGGAAAATGTCGAGAAGAAGGACGCCAAGGGGAAATTACTCCTCGGCTCCGTCGGTGTGCTGACGATTGAATTTCAGCAACCCGTGCAAGGCCGAATCCAGGGTTTGCGCGTAAAGAGCCTGGCGCCGCGGCCGTCGTCGACAGCGTGGACAAGTCCCGCGTTGCATGTGCGCAACGCACAAGGGCGCGGCGAGACGCTACAGCTCCATCTGCTAGCCAATGTGCAGGCCTCCCAATGGGATCCGGGCACGTTCCAGATTCTGGACATCAAAACCGAGGACGGCACGCAAATTCTGACGCTCGCCGATACAGCCGCCTCCCCGGCCACATCGCGCCGACCCTCGTTGACGCTCGATCGGCAAACACCCGATGTACATACGACGGAGCGCTGCGATTGGCACATCACGCCGCGCGACGCCGTTCTTCACGCAGAGATCGATTATGCTGTCACGCGCGGTCGTCTGTTTGAACTGATCGTCCAGTTGCCCAAGACACTACCGAGCTATCAGATCGACACGCTGGAATTGCAACCCGCCGAGATGTTCAAGAGCTGGCATCCGGCGGGCGGGCTACTGATCGTCGAATTGAAGCAGGCACTCGTACCGGGCAAGAAGGCGACGCTCAAGATCCAGATGCGCGCCGGCGCGCGCCCGCTGCCGGGAGTCGCGCGCATTCTCAGTTACCCGGAGTTGGAACCGAAGAGTGTCGGCAAGCGTGAAGGGACGGCGGCCATTCGTGTCGATCCGATGCTGCACGCACAGTTGCTGGGGTCATCGTTGCCCCCCGCGCCGTATGATCCGGCCGTGCGTGCGAATCGCCAGGCGGCGCCGAGCTTTCTGTTCGCGTTTCGCAATCAACGCCTGAGTGCGTCGATCCGCGTCATTCCCGAAAGCGTGCAATTGGATTGGCGCGGCAAACATCGCCTCACGCTGACGGAGGAAACGGCCAGACTGCGTTTTCGTTGGGACATCGAGCCGGTTGCCGGCGCGCCGGAGTATTTCGACCTGCGTTTCGCGCCGAATTTTCCGTCAAACTGGAAGGTGCTGTCCGGCGACGGCGACGTGCGCGTACATCATTGGGAGCGCCTTCCCGTGGAAGAAGCGTTGCCGCACCTCCTGCGGTTCGGGGCGTCAAACGGATTGCACGCGACCGTGCTTGCTGGGGCTCTGCCTGTCGGTTCGCGGTGGCGCTTTCATCTGACGGAGCCATTGCGGAAGAAGACCACGTTCCGCATTGAGGCGATGGTACCGGCTGGGATGATCGAAGACGACTGGCGGCGCGTGTCGCTTGGGTTACCGAGCGCGAACCCATGGGAAGTTGTTGGGGGCGCGCTGGCGCGCGAAGTCTTGCCGCGCTCGCCGGGCGTGAAGATCTGGGCGCTGCCGCTCGCAGCCCCGCTAGACCGTTGGCGCGCGGACGATGACATAGTCGTTGACTCTCCATTCGAGCCAATCCAGCGCGCGGCAGTCGCCGGATCGCGTTCTTTCGTCCTTCCAGGCAAGGCCGCCGGTGTCGAAGTGCTCGCGCCGGCGTCGGACAAGTCACGCCACGAGGCGACGTTCAAAATCAGCCTGTCGCGTGCGCGGCCGGAGCTCACGCTCTGGACGCGCCCTGACAAACGCACCGCCTCCCCACTTCAGCGCTGTGATGAGGCCGCGCTGGCAACCTATCTTTACCAGGACGGCCGACGATTTCAACGCATCGAATTCCAGCTTTGGCACTGGCGTGAACGAACGTGCGAGCTGCGTCTGCCGCCGGGGTATCAGATCGTGGCCGCGAGGATTCAACGGCAAGCCTTGGAGCGTCTCGATATCAAGGAGGACATTGCCGGGATTCGCCTTGTGCTGCCGATCGATCAGAGCGGCGATTCGGTTCACTGCGAAATCCTCGCGCGGGCGCCGGCGCAAGGAGGCTTTCTTTTCGGCATGACGAGCGTCGAGGTCCCGGTGATCGAATGGCCCGCGCCGCCCATGACCCTCCGTTCACGCATCTTCCTGGAGGATGGCGTCGTCCCGCTCGATCAAGAATCATTCGCGCCGATCGGCGTTCCGCTTCCGTTGGCGCATCAATCGGCAACGCTGCGCGGCGTCCGCCAACTGTGGACCTGGGGCAAAGCCTGGCTCCCGTTCGCGAATTCTACCTCGCTTCAAGAAAGACTGGAGACTCAGAAGCAAACCGTGCTGGCGCGTGAACAAGAGATGCGCGCGGCGGGACTCAAGGCTCTGAAGCTTTCCCACGCGCTGGAACGATTGGCCTTGGACCATCTGAAGGACCGTACGCCGTTGATCGTTGATGCGGTCGCGTTTCACGATCTCGGACTCACGCTGGACACGCTCGTGCCGTCGTCGGCTCTCAATCCGCAAGCGAGCAAACCGTTCTGGGAAGCGTTGGGACTGACCTATCTCCCGTGTCCGAGCGGCGCCCTCTTGACCTCCACCAGACGTTTGCAACAGCTTGGCATTCACGAGTTGTCCGACATCGCCAGGCTTGACGGCGCGCTCGAAGAGGCGACGCTCCACGGCCAGGATGCGTCGGCCGGTTTTCACTTGATCCTGAGCTGGCTGAAGGCGCCGGCCGAGGCGTTGCCATTCGGGGACGATTTCGATTCCCGCATCGGTGCGCGGCGCAACCTGACCGAATGGGTGGCACTGGCGGGCCCGTCAAGCCGGTTCATCGTCGTTGATGCGACGCAGGCTCGGTATCTCGGCTGGATGCTCGCAGTCCTGGCCGCTCTGGCCTTGTGGTCAATGCAACGCACTCTGGAGACGTTCAGCTGCTTTCGCGGCCATCTCCTCATCATGACGGCAAGCGTCCTGCTCTTGGTCTGGCTGCCCATCAACGTGCGCGAACTTCTCGCCTGGCCCGCATTTCTGATGGAGGTGATCGCCAGTCTCCTGGGCTTGGCGCGGCTCCTTCTCGCCCGCGCGCCGAGCGGCATCGGTGGACAATCCACGCGCAGCATTCCCGGCACGGTCATGGCGGGTCTGCTGCTCGTGTCCTTATTCGCAATGTGCAGTGCGCTGGCGCAGCCCCCCGCAGTGCGGAGCTACTCCGTGCTCATCATTGACGGGGCCAAACCCGCGGCCATCCTGACGCCGGACCTGATCGCCAAGCTTGACGAGCTGGACAATCTTCCTCCCGTCGGCACGCAAAACGCAGTGCTGGTGAGCGCCAAATACGTCGGCAAAGTCAACGACGCCGTCGCACGCTTCGACGCGCAGTACGACATCCAAAGTTTCAAGGACCAGACGAACCTTCTGCTGCCGCTGACGGGAGTGCAACTGCACGAAGGCGTGTTCCTGGACGGCACGCCGGTCTTCCCCAGCGTGCAGAAGAACGGCTACGCGATCCCCATTCGCGCCAAGGGCAGCCACCGTTTGCGTTTCTCTTTCTCCGTCCGTGTGACCTCGTCGGCCGATCATGCCGAGCTCAAGTTCACCATTCCGAAATTGATCCAGAATGAAGTTTCCTTGCAATGGCCCGTCCCGGTACAGACGGTTGATGTTGTGCACGGTTGGGGCGCCGAAGAGCGCGTCTTCGGCAAGGGGGAAACCGTCAAGGAACTGCGGGCGCAACTCGGCCACGAAGGGACCGTATACTTGCGTTGGACGGGTTCCGCGCCGGCGCCTGGAGTGAAAAGCGTCGATGTCAAGGAGGCTCACCTCTGGGATCTACGGCCCGGTTCGCTCGGCCTGGTCAGTTCGTTTCAATACGCCATCGGCAAGAACGCGCTGACGCAGCTCAACGTCGCTCTGCCCGAAGCGTTGCAGGTGCGCGCGGTGGATGTGCTGCCCGGGCCGCAGGTCCCGGCGGCCGCGCCGATCATCGTCAAAAGCTGGCAAATCCTCGGCCAGGGCGCACAGCGCCGCCTTACGGTCGAACTCGCTCAACCCGTCAGCGGCCAGATCATTCTCAACCTGGAGATTCACCCACGGCTCAGCCTGCGTGAACGCCAGTTACTACTGCCGTTGCCGGCGCCGCTGCAGAGCAAATCGATCGCCGGCCTTGTCGGCTATCGTCTCGACGCGCTGGAGCTGCGCAGCACCGCTCAGAACTTGTCAGTGCAAGGCATCAGCGCGGCCGAATTTGAACAACTCTGGAAGAAGCAGACCCTACGCGCCAGCCCGACGTCTCCCGCGCGCGCGTACAACTTCCAGCGCAAGGGCGTGCAAGCCGGTCTGGAACTCGCGACGCAGTCCGAGACCCGGCAAGCGCGGTTCCAGCTCGACTGGACCGTCGATCTGCATCACGCCGATTTGCGCGGCAAGTTTACGATAGCCAGTTCGTTCGAGGATATCATCCTGCTCGAATTCGCGCTCGATGCCGCCATGACGCTCGCGGATGTCGTCGGCCCCGACGTGGCGCGCTGGACAATCACGGATACGACTCTGCAAGTGTGGCTGCGCGCGCCGCGCAAGCAGGTGACGCTGGAATTGATCGGCTGGCGCGCTCTCCCCTTCAAGTCGAATCTGCCGGGCAAAACATTATTCGTTTTGCCCACGATCCATCCACTCGACGCGCAGACGTTGGCCGCGAGTGTGCAGATTCACCCGGTCCCCGGCATCCACATCGATGTCGAGAAACCGCGCCGCCTGCGCCCGAGCGCCGCGGAACCGCTCCTCTTTCAGATTGAAGACGCCGCCTATGGCGCCACGTTCTGGCTGCGGCCGGAAACCAGGGCGCCGGCGGCTGCGCTCCTGACGAAGATTCACGCGGGCGAAGACGGGCTCGAGCTAAGGCACGGCATCCGCATCACGACCGAGCGCGGGACGCTGCCGACCTTGACGCTGCACGTCAGGAACAAGGCGGGGACTGCGCTCATCGTCGATGCCCCTGGCGCGAGCGTGCAACAGCTCAAAAATCCCGATCACGCCGCGTGGACGATCAAGTATCCGCCCGGACAACCGCAGGAGGTCTTCATCACATTGCGCGATCAGGCCGCGATCGACAAGCTGGCGTCGCTCGTGTTGCCGACCGTCGAGCTGGAGAACGTTCCCTTCCGTTCGAACTGGGTCGCCTGGAAGGACGTTGAGTTGCTCGACGCGGATACCGGCAAAAAGCTGCCGCATCGGCCATTCATCAAGGAACAAGTCGTGATCTTGCGGGATGAGGGGCGCTTCGGGGATCAGCCCGGCTGGAATTATTCAGATCGGCCGCGTTCGCTTCAGGCCGTGCTGCCGAAGACTACGGCACGCACCAACGCCAGGATCCTGTCAGCCGCCGAGGAGATTTTCGTTGATGACCGTCTCAAGTGGTCGCACACGCTGACCCTGCGCATTCATGCGCCCGAGGCGATGGAGCTGCGTATCCGCTTTCCCGCGGAGATCGAGCAATTGAGCGCTTTCAGCGAGCATCAATTGATGCAAACCCGCAGTCTCACCCCAAGTCTGACCGCGCTCCCCGTTGACGCGGGAAACCGGCCGCAAGAGATTCGCCTGCGCTGGACCTACGCGGCGTCGGCGCAGCGCATCGACAAGCCGAACCTGGGCGCCGTTCAGATCGAGCCGGCGGTGCTGCCGGCCCATGCTCGGCGTCTGTGGGTGCCGCAGTGGCTGCGCACGCGTGCCGACCCGATGCCGTCGCCTACCCTGCTGGGGGGGCTGCTCGATCAGGCCGAGGCGCACGCTCAACGCGCGGCAGCGCTTGCGCAGGATGCGCCCGCTCAGGAGGATGCAAGCGCATGGATTCAGTTGAGCCAGCACGATTTCTACGCTTCGATCCGTCAGGCCGATTACGCGCTGGGGGTCTTACAATCGTCGCGATCCGGCTTTGATGCGGCGAGTTGGCAGAAACGCCTGAACGATGTGGCGAAGGACAATGCCGCCCTCGCCAAGAAATTCCATTACGAACGACAGCGCGACGCCGCGAAGAAAGCGAAGCGAGCGCCGCTCGTGCCCGTGGCGGGCGAAACCACGGATGCCGAGGGCATTCCCTGGCTCGTTACGCTGGTGCATGAACTCGTGCCGCTGCGATCTGCGCCCATCCACGAAAGTGCCGATTTCCGAACGCGCTCGGAGTGGCTTTTGTTGAGCGGCGTCTTCCTGTTTCTGATTTCCTATTTCCGCCGCGGCACGTCGATCGTGCGCGGCATCGCTCCGGAGCTTGGCGTCCTCGTAGCTTTCGCGCTGATGGCGTGGCAAGGTTGGAGCATCATCGGCCTCGTGTTCGCCATCGGTATCTTGCTGTTTCGCGGGGTTCTGCTTGTCAAGCACTTCCGACGGGTAAGCCCCGACCTGGGCGATGCCGGCGCGCCGTCTCAAGGACCGACCATCATCCAACCGAAGCCTCCGGCCGCGTAGACCTTGGTGACCAACCGCGAGAAATTGCGGTCCCCTCTTGCAACCGACCGAACAATCGACAAACTGACGTAGGGCAAGCGAGCCGCTTGCACGACAAATTGCGGTTGCGCCTTTACAGAGGAAAGCCGATGAAACGAATCGCTGTTCTCGTCATGTTGTTGGTTCCCACATTTGCGTTGGCCGGCGACAAGGTCCGGCCCATTGCGGTTGAGGATCTCTTCCGCTTCAAGCGTGTCGCCGATCCACAGATCAGCCCGGATGGCAAGTGGGTCGTCTACGTCGTCGGCGACGTCGATCTCGACAAGAATAAGACGACCGCCAGTCTCTGGCTCGTCTCCACGGACAAAGGCCAAGCGCCGAAACAGTTGACTTCCAGCCCCAAGAGTGATCGCCATCCGCGCTGGAGCCCGGACTCGAAGTCGATCCTGTTCGAGTCCGCGCGCATGGGCTCCAACCAGCTCTGGATCATCGACATCGACGGCGGCGAACCGCGCCAGCTCACCAACCTCGCCACCGGCGCCTCGCTGGGAACCTGGTCGCGCGACGGTAAACGCATCGCCTTCATGTCCGCGGTTCTGCCCGAATATTCCGAGAAGCCATTCAAGGAAAGCAACGCCCTCACCAAGAAACGCATGGATGAAATCGACAAAAGCCCGATCAAGGCGCGCGTCTTCACGCGTCTCTTCTTCCGCCACTGGGACGAGTACGTCGAAGACAAGCGGCTCCATTTGTTCGTCCTCGGCTACGCCAACGGCAAAGCGAGCGATCCAAAGGATATCACGCCCGGCGATCGCGACGCCTATCCGACGTCGTCCACCTTCTCGATCGGCGACGATTTCACCTTCAGCCCCGACGGGAGATTTGTCTACTTCACGGCCGTCCCCGAAAAGAACGAGGCGTGGAGCACCGATTACGACGTGTGCCGCGTGCCGGTGACGGGGGGCACGACGAAGTGGGAAACCGTGACGAAGGACAATCGCGCCGCCGACAGTTCGCCGCAGTTCTCGCCCGACGGCAAGTGGTTCGTCTACCGCGCCCAGAAACGCGCCGGCTTTGAGGCCGACCGCTGGGACCTGATGCTGCTTCCCGCTGACGCCTTGAACGAGAAGGACCAGAAGAAGCGTCCAAAGGCCCGCAGCATCACCGCCGAGTTCGAAGGCTCGGCCGAGGATTTCGTGTGGATGGCCGACAACGAGCGCATCTACTTCGGCGCCGACGACCGCGCCAAGCACTGGTACTTCGTGACCAACATCAAGGACGCGAACCCGACGCCGCGCGTGACGTTCATCAGCCACCACGCCAATCACGCACTCTCGGTATCGCGGGACGGCCAGCGCCTGGCCTTCACACGCGCGGCCATGCACCATCCGAGCGAGGTCCACGTCGCCGTCGATCGCAACACGGAGTGGGACGTGTTCAACGTCAGCAAGGCCAACGAGAAGATTCTCGCGGGGCTGGACATGCCGCGGCCGGAGTACGTCAACGTCACCGGCGCCGGCGGGCACCCGATGCAGATGTGGATCCTCAAGCCGCCGGGCTTCGACGCCAAGAAGAAATGGCCGCTCGCCTTCATGGTGCATGGCGGCCCGCAAGGCGCCTGGGAGGACGGCTGGAGTTTCCGCTGGAACCCGCAGGTCTGGGCCGCGCAAGGCTACGTCGTTGCCTTGCCGAACCCGCGCGGCTCGACCGGCTTCGGGCAGCAATATGTCGACGAAATCTCCGGCGACTGGGGCGGCAAATGCTACGACGATCTCATGGCCGGGCTCGACCATCTCGAAAAACAACCCTGGATCGACAAGGAGCGCATGGGCGCCGCCGGCGCGTCGTTCGGCGGCTACATGATGAACTGGTTCGCCGTCAAGACGCCAAAGTTTAAGACGCTCATCACCCACTGCGGCGTGTGGAACTTCGACAGCATGTATTCGACGACGGAAGAATTGTGGTTCGACGATGGGGAGCCCGGCGGACCACCCTGGGGCAAGAACCGCAACTCGTACGAAAAACATTCGCCGCACAAGTTCGCCGCCAACCTCGGTAAATTCAAAACGCCGATGCTGATTATCCACAACGACCTGGACTTCCGCGTTCCGGTCAGCGAGGGGATCCAACTTTTCACGACGCTGCAACGGCAAGGCATCGAATCGCGTTTCGTCAACTTCCCCGACGAGGGGCACTGGGTGCTGCGCCCGCGCAACAGCGAGTTCTGGCATCGCGAGGTCTTCACCTGGCTAAAGAAGCACGTGCCGCCGGGGCCAAAATAGAACCCTCGCGCCGGGCGTACGATCCTTCCTGGACAATGGAATCGACGGACCAATGAACATCAACTGGCGCATCTGGCTGCGCAAACTGCATCGCTGGGGCGCGGTCCTCGTCGCGTTGCCCTTTGTCGTCGTCATCGTCACCGGCATTCTGCTTCAGCTCAAGAAAGAGTGGAGCTGGGTCCAACCCCCCGCCAGCCGCGGGATAGGGAAAACGCCTGAGATCGACTTCGAGGCGATTCTCAAGGCGGTGCGCGGCGTGCAGGAAGCCGAGGTCGAGAGCTGGGCAGACATCGACCGGCTCGATGTTCGGCCCACGAAAGGCTACGTCAAGGTGCAGGCCATCAACCAATGGGAGGTGCAGGTCGATCTGCGGACGGCCAAGGTCCTGCAAGTCGCCTATCGCCGCAGCGACTGGCTCGAGAGCATCCACGACGGCTCGTGGTTTCACGAATCGGCCAAGCTGTGGGTGTTCCTGCCGAGCGGCGTGGTGGTCTTCGGCCTGTGGCTGACGGGCATCTACCTGTTCGTGTTGCCGCACTGGGTGAAGTGGGGACGCAAACCGCCGCGTGTGAGTGGTTGAACTTGCCAGGCACCCGCTGTGCCGCCAAGCGCGCCTAATTGCGTGGGTCTTCCTGAAAGCGATAGCCGACGCCGCGCACGGTTTCGATGCGTTGGCCGGCGTCGCCCAGCTTGCGGCGCAGCGATTTGATGTGCACGTCGATGGTCCGATCGAGAACGATGCTGTCCCCCACGGCGGATTCCAACAGGTCGGGCCGGGTGAAGGCGCGGCCCGGTTGCTTGAGCAGCGTTTCAAGCAGGCGGAATTCGGTCGGCGTCAAGGAGACGGGTTCACCTTCCACCGAGACCTGGTGGGCGCGTTTGTCGATGCAAATGCCCGACGATTCCAGTATGTCCCCCGCCGGTTCGGGATTGGCGACCCGGCGCAGCAGCACCTTGATGCGTTGCAGTAGCACCTTGACGCTGAACGGCTTGGTCACGTAATCGTCGGCGCCAACGGCGAAGCCGATGACCTGATCCGTCTCCTCGGCCTTGGCTGTCAGCATGAGAATGGGCACGTGCGCGGTCCGCGCCGATCCCTTCAACTCGCGGCAAATGTCCAGGCCGCTCAGGCCCGGCAGCATCAAATCCAAAATGATCAAATCCGGCAACAACATCTGGCCTTTGCGCAGGCCTTCGTGGCCTGCGCGCGCGGCCACGACCTCATAGCCTTCGCGCTGGAGGTTGTAGGTCAAAACTTCCGCGAGCGCGGGTTCGTCTTCAACAATCAGGATCTTGCTCTTGGCCATAGGCACCCAGGGTGGTTGTGGGTCTCCCCGCACATCTTTCCCCAGAGAGCGAAGGATCCATTGAGAGCCTCGGGTTGATGGCGGATGATTCGACCTTCGACAAGATACACGACGTCTTCCGCAATGTTGGTCGCGTGATCGGCGAGGCGTTCCAACTGCCGCGCCGCCGAGAACAAGTGCAAGCTCACCTGATCGATGATCGTGCGATGGTAGCGATCCACTTCTTCGTCCAGGCGACAAATGCGTTTGGCGAGTCCGAGGTCCAGTTTGACGATGGCGTCGAGGCTGTCGCGCACCATGGTGTTCGACAGGTCGGTCATCCGTCGTAACGTGGCCGGGGCAGTCACTCCCTCCCCCTTCGCCAGGGCAAGGGCGCGCTCGGCGATGTATTCGGCAGCGTGCGCCCGGATTCGTGCCGTTCGACCATATTTCTGGCGAAGCCGCCGGGCGCCACGGGAGTGATAGCGGTTTCCACCCGACACCTCACAAGGCCGGATGCTCGCGATTGGATCGAAAGTTAAGATAGTAGGCAATTGTGTAGATTCGGTGAAGATTCCATGCCAAATGCGCGGCGGTCGTCATGCCTCCGCGCGCGGCAAGCGAACCGTAAACGTGCTGCCTT
This sequence comes from Planctomycetia bacterium, assembly GCA_005799265.1. GTDB lineage: Bacteria > Planctomycetota > Planctomycetia > Gemmatales > Gemmataceae > SIAQ01. The sequence continues at coordinate 17,823 of SYHD01000146.1, forward strand.
GGCCGATCTCACTGATGACCGTGATGTTGCCGTTCAGCTTTTGCACGAGATGCTTGACGATGCTCAATCCCAGCCCGGTGCCGCCGAGTTCGCGGCTGCGCGCCTTGTCGACGCGATAGAAGCGCTCGAAGACGCGCGGCAGATCGCGCTCGGGGATGCCGACGCCCGTGTCCTCGACTTGTAACATGGCGTCGCTTCCATTGGCGAACCAGCGCAACGTGATTTGTCCGGCGGGGGTGTACTTGATGGCGTTGTCAACGAGGTTGTCGAGGATCTCCGCGAGCGCATCCTCGTCCGCCAGCGCCAGCACCGGCGCCGGCGGCGGCGGGGCCTGGATCATCTGCAAACCCTTCGCCCTGGCGCGATCGGCCTGGCGCGAGACGCAAGACTCGATCGCCGATTGCAGCGGAACGGGCCCCATCTCCATGACCTCCTGCCCCGATTCGATGCGGCCCAGCGTCAAGAGATCATGGACAAGACGATGCAAGCGGTCAGCGTTTTCACGCACCCGTTCGAGGAAGCGGACGTTGTGTTCCGGGTCTTGCAGCGCCCCATCAAGCAGCGTTTCGACCGTGGCCTGAATGGCGGCCAGGGGAGTCTTCAATTCGTGCGACACGTTGGCGACGAAATCCTGACGGACCCGCTCCAGCATGCGAACATGCGTGATGTCGTGGAACACGAGGACGGCGCCACGCAGTGGCTGGCCCGGCAAGCACGCGCCTTGCACCGCGAGAACCTTGCGCTCGAGTGGGAACCACTCCAGCTCGCAGCAATACGGCTCAGCGGAGGCGAGGATCTTGTCAACCGCCTCCCCCAGATGACGATGGCGAAAGTGCTGCCAGATCTTCTGCCCCCTGGCGGCTTCTGGTGTCGTGCCCAGCAGCTGCCCGGCCGCGTCGTTGAGGAAACGAATGGTCTGATCGGCGTCCAAAACCAGGACCCCTTCCACCATGCTCTTGAAGACGGCGAGCAACTGCTGACGATCCTGATCCATCTGCGCGATGTAGGCGGCGCAGGCCTGGCTCATCTCATTGAAGGTGGACGCCAAGGCGCCGACCTCGTCGCCGGACCCGACCGAAACGCGCTTCCCATAGTCGCCTTGCGCGATGGAACGCGCCGCTGCCGATAGTTCCACCAACGGCGCGCTCAAACGCCGCGCGATGATGAGACTCAACGCGAGCCCCACCAGCAAGGTGACGCCGGTCGCCGTCCACACGCCGCGGCCGAGCCAGCGGATCTCATGGGCGACGGCATCGAGTGGCAAGGCCGCGCGCACATAGCGCACCGACTCCGTCTTCTGCCGGCGCGCGACGTACATCATCGGTTGGTGCACCGACGTACTGAAACGCGTTGACACGCCGACTCCCGAGTCCGAGATCTTTGCGGCCTGGACCTCAGGCCGCTCGAGATGGTTTTCCAGGCGCTCGGGACGTTCGTCGGAGTCGGCCAGGACCTTGCCGTCCGCGGCGATGAGCGTGATGCGCGTGCGGGTGAGCTCGGCGAGGCGCGTAATCGGTTGCTGCAGATTGGTATCGGTTTGCCGGGCGGTGATCTCGTCGATCAGCAGGGTCTTCATCTCAAGGTTGTGGCGAATCTCGGCGAGAAGACGGGTCTCGATGCGGTTGACCAGCACCCAGCCCAGGATGCCAAGGGAAATCGCGAGGAGGATGCAGTACGCACCCGACAAGCGCCAAAAGATCTGCGAACGCCACATGGTGGTTGTTGTACACGGTGGCCTGGCGATTGCGTGAAGGATTGGTGAAGGTTGCCGACGGCGGCGCAATCCAGCGGCGGACCTGCGTCGTAGTCCGGATCGGTTGAATAACCCAAAACACACCAAATATACTGGCTGAACTTTCGCGGTAACCGTTCACCTCTCTCCCCTTAGTACAGGGGGAGAGGGGAGGTGAACGGTTACCATTCGCGTATCGCCAAGGTAACTGACGCCAACACCGAAACCCACGCGTCCGCACAACCTGCCCTTGCCAAATGCGTCGCTTGCGTGAAAATGACGATACGTTTCGGCTTCGATTCGCGCGTGTATGCGCTTCTCTTCTTGAAAGGGATCCTCCCGTGTCAGTATGCGTTGCGGTTGTTGGCGCCACCGGCGCCGTGGGCGAAATCATGCGGCAAGTGCTCGTCGAGCACGACTTTCCGTTTTCCACCATCAAATTCCTCGCCTCCGAACGCAGCGCGGGCAAAGCGATCGACTTCAAGGGCAAGCGTTACACCATCGAGCCGATCCGCCCCGAGGCGTTCGCCGGTGTGCAGGTCGTTCTCTCCAGCACGCCTGCGTCCGTGAGTCGCGAGACCAGCCCGATGGCGGCCAAAGCGGGGGCGATCGTCGTCGATAATTCGAGCGCCTGGCGCATGGATCCCGATGTGCCGCTCGTCGTGCCGGAAGTGAACCCAGATGTCCTCAAGAAGATTCCGAAGGGGATCGTGGCCAATCCGAATTGCTCGACGATTCAGATGGTCGTCGCGCTCAAACCCTTGCACGATCTGGCGCGCATCAAGCGTGTCGTCGTCTCGACGTATCAAGCGTCGTCCGGCAAAGGCGCCAAAGGGGTGTACGAGCTCGACGCCCAGATTACGGCCATCGGCAAAGGCGACAAGGTGCCGCCCGTGACTGCGCATGCAGCTCAACTCGCGGGTAACGTGTTGCCTCACGACTGGAAGCTCGGCGAGGACGGCTACAGCGAGGAAGAGATCAAGATGATCAAAGAGACGAAAAAGATCATGGGGGACGACACGATCCAGGTCTCGCCGACGACAGCGCGGGTGCCGGTGCGGACGGGCCATTCCGAAGCGATCAACCTCGAATTCGTGAACCCGATCACGCCGGAGCAGGCGCGCGCGGCCTTGCGAAAGGCGCCGGGCGTCATCGTGCTCGACGATTACGCGAAGGGCGAGGTGCCGCTGGCGTTGACGTGCGTCGGCCGCGACGAGACGTTCGTGGGCCGCATCCGCCGCGATCCGACGGTCCCGCACGGGCTGAACCTGTGGGTGGTGTCGGACAACCTGCGCAAAGGCGCGGCGACCAACGCGGTGCAAATCGCGGAGGTGCTCGTGGCGCGCGGCTGGCTGCCCAAAAAATAGCATTCGCGCCGCGTGCAGCTTAGCGCTCGCGCGGCGCCCACGCGAAGCCGAGAGGATTGGCTCATGCCCGAACGCTTTCAAGTCCGCGTCAGCAAGGACTATCTCGTCTTTTGCTCCGGGCACTTCATCAGCTACGAAGGCGACAAGTGCGAACGGCTGCACGGGCACAACTATCGCGCCGCCATCGAGGTCGAAGGGACGCTCGATGAGAATTTTTACGTGTTCGACTTCATCACCCTGAAGAGATGCGCCAAGGCCATCACCGACGAGCTCGACCATCGCATGATGCTGCCGACCAAGAATCGCGTGATAGCGCTGGAGGAATCGGCCAAGAGCATTCGCGTGCGCTATAAAGACCGCGAGTGGCTATTCCCGCGTGACGATTGCGTCTTGCTGCCGATCGAGAACACGACGGCGGAACTCCTTGGCCGCTACATCGGCGAACGGCTGCGCGAGGATCTACGGACGACGTACCAATACGTACCCGAGGTGATGCGCGTCGAGGTGGAAGAAAGCTTCGGGCAATCGGCGTCGTGGACATGGCGCGGCGACATCAAACGCGCTTGACGTCGTCGGGGGTGATGCGTCCATCGTGCAGCGCCGACGCGACCAGTACGAAATCGACGCCAATGCGCGTCAACGCCAACACGTCCTCGATGCCACGCACGCCGCCGCCAGCCGTCAGTTGCACGTCCGGATACGTCTGCTTCACGCGTGCGCACAGATCCTCCGTGCCGACGCCTGCCCCGACGCCGACCTTCGTCAGATCGAGCACGATGAGTCGGCGCAGCCCGATCCTTTCAATCGCATGGGAAGCGATCGCCCACGCATCGGCGCTCGGCCAAAACTCGACGCGCCCCATCGGCAGCCCGGCTTTTGAATCCAGCGAAAAAACGACGCGCTCGACGCCGACGCGAGCGACGATCCGCCGTAACCCTTCAGGGCCCGCGACGCTTTCCAGGCCAACGATCACGCTGGTCTGCAAGTCCATGAGTGCGTCAAGATTCGCATCGTCCGAGTCGCATAGCCCGGCGTCGATCCAAAGGCGGAACCCGTTGTCGATCAGCTTCTGGTACACATCCCGATGGGGCGGGCCATCATGCTGGATCGCGTCGAGATCAGCAAGGTAGAACTCCTTGAACCCAAAGTAGTTGCGCAAAGCCAGCGCGACTGCCAGAGGCTCGGCGGACGCCGTCAGGCTGCTGACGACGGGGCGATAATTTTCGCGCCGGCCAGCAATTCCGCGCACGACGTGGCCGCCCATCAAATCGAGGACGGGGAGAATTGGCATTTGCCCTCGCGAAGATCGTGACCTATGTTTGATTAGCGGATCGCCCCGCAATTGGATGAAACGATCATGAATGCTTCCAACACTCCAGTAGTTGATGGCGCGTTTCCCGCGGTTTTCGTCGTGCTGTCCACGATCATCGGCGGTCTGGTCTGGTTGTGCGTGATGCTCGCGGGCTTGCCGCAGTATTGAACCGCGCGCGTTCCCCGCGGACTATGCCGTGACTTGCCAAAGTAGATCACTTCGTGGTGACGAACACCGCTTACAATGCTGCGCGCACTCAAGACAGTTCGTAGATACGCACCACGCCATCGAAGCACGGCACCGCGAGTCGGCGGTTGTTGGGATGGATGGCGAGGTCGCGCGCGTTGTTCGGGACGGCGACGTTGTGAATGGAGTTTTGCTCGGTCGGCCGCCAGAACCACAGGCCGCCGCCCCCCCCTGCACCGGTGCCGACAACGTAGCCGTGTGGATGAAAGACAACGCCCCACGCCGTGCCCTGGAAGGCGGGGTTGACGCGCAAGACTTGTGTACGCTGGCCGGTCTGCCAATTGAAGAGCACGATCGCCGGATTGCCGATGCCGGCGAACGCGTTGCTGACATTAGTGATGCCGGCGCAGGCGAGCAGCGCGCCGTCGGCGTTGAAGGCCATGCTGCGAATGCCGCCGTGATCGGCACGAAACGTCGGGTCGAAGCGGAAAATAACCGAGGCGTCCAGCGTGCGTGTCTCGCGTCCCGTCTGTAAATCCCATTGTTTGATGTTGCCGCGCAGGTCGCCGGAGACGATTGAGCGTTCGCTCGGATGAAACGCGACGTTGTAGACGTGATGCGCGTGCCCCGCGAACTCGCGCGCCAGCGAGAAGTCGGCGACGTTCCAGAGCTTGACGAGGTTGTCGTTGCCGCAGGTCGCGAACTGGCGTTGATCGGGGCTCATGGCGATGGCGCGGACCCAGCCGTCGTGAGCGTCGAGGACGCGCTCCACTTGCGGCGTTGCCGATTCACACGTCCAGACCATCACCTTGCCGTTGTAATCGGTGCTGAGCAGTTTGCCCGACGCGGCATGAAACGCTAGCGCGCGCACCCAGCTGCGATGTCCGGCGAAGGCGACCTTCGCCTGGCTGGTGAGGTCCCAGCGTTGGATCGTATTGTCTTGCGCTCCAGCGAAAACGAAGCGGCCCGACGGATCGAATCGGCAGCACAGGAGCGGGCTATTGTGCCGCAACTCCAGGGCCATGCGCGTGCGCGTCGGCGCAATTTGGCCGTCGGGGGAGGGGGGACCGTTGCGTGAGAGGATGCCGCCCATGAAGGTAGCTCCGTTTGGCCGCTTGCGGCTGGATGGTTACGCCAACACCTCGCTGATCGCCGCCGCTGCCGGGTCCGCCATCGGGATGGGGCGGCCTTCGTGGTGGAAGTTGCGCGTCGGGTTGAGGCCCAGGGCGCGGAAGTAGGTGTGGAACAGGTGGCCGCCGTTGACCTGCCGATCGGCGATCGCGGTGCCGGTCTCGTTGGTGCGGCCGATCAGTGCGCCGCCGCGGATGCCGCAGCCTGCCATGGCCACCGCGAACGAGCGGCCCCAGTGATCGCGGCCATAGTTGCGGTTGATCGTCGGCGTACGGCCAAACTCGGACATGACGACCACGAGCGTCTTTTGCAGCATGCCGCGCTGTTCGAGATCTTCGAGCAAAGTTGCGAAGGTCTTGTCGAATTCGCCAAGCTGTTCGATGTGGAAGTCGAAGTTCTCGTGATGCGTGTCGTAGTTCGAGTGCGTCACCTTCGTGAAGGTCACGCCGGCTTCGAGCATGCGGCGGGCGAGCAAGCAATGCCGGCCGAACTCGTGATGGCCGTAGCGATCGCGCAGATACGTCGGCTCCTGGCTGAGGTCGAAGAGGTTGCGGCGCTGCATCACCTGCATGGCCTGAGCGTAGGAGTTGGTGTAGGCTTCGGTGTCGGCGCTGCGGCGCGTCTGGGCGAAGCGGGTATTGAGGCGATCGCGCAGGTCGTTGCGTTCCTGGTCGGCGAGCTCGGTCAACGTCGCGGGACGGATGAGGTTCGCGGGCGGATTGCCGTCAGCCAGGGTGACCGAGGCATAGCGCGGGCCGAGGAAGGCCGAGTCGTTGCGGTTGAAGCCAGACTCGCCGCGCGGCGACACGTGGATGTAGCCGGGCAGCGGGCTGTCCTCATTGCCGAGCAGCTTGGCAACCGCGGAGCCGAGGTGCGGAAAACGCTCGGCCGGGCTCTGACGGCGCCCTGTCTGCATGTAGTAGGCGCCTTGGCCGTGATCGTCGGTGAGCACGGTGACGCTGCGGACGATGGCGAGATGATGCGCTTGCCGGGCAGTGTACGGCAGCAACTCGCTGATATGCGTTCCGGGCACGGCGGTCGGGATTGCCTGGAACGGGCCGCCGGTAGCAACGCCTGGCTTCGGATCCCAGCTCTCGAACTGACTGACGCCGCCCGCCAGGAAGATGACGAGAACGCGCTTGTCTTGCCGGCGGATCTCGTTGGCATTTGCCGGTGAGAGCATGTCGTTGAAGCCGAGCATACCGACGGCGCCGGCTGCGGTCCCGGCCAGGAAGTTGCGGCGCGAGATAGCGTGAATCGGCGAATTGCAAGCGTAGGTAGCGTTCATGGTCAACCCCCCGGAAGAAAACGTGCGAAAAAGAAAGCGCGGCCAGCGCGCGCGAGGCAGGATCTAAACTAGTGCCTCATCCATTCTTAATCTTCGGGTAGAGCCGCTTCAGTTTTGTCCGAGCGTCGTCGATTTTGAATTGCCAGTCTACCCCGCGTTGTTTGGCATTCGTTTTATCCGCCCAGATTCCGATCTCGGATTGCAACA
>SYHD01000147.1 GCA_005799265.1 Planctomycetia bacterium
CCAGTTGCCGAGCATCTCGAAAAACGTGTGATGATAGGTGTCTTTGCCTACGTCGTCGAGATCATTGTGCTTGCCGCCGGCGCGGATGCACTTTTGCGTGTTGGCCGCCCGCTTGTAAGGACGTGAGCCGGTGCCGAGAAAAACGTCCTTGAACTGGTTCATACCGGCGTTGGTGAACAGCAAGGTCGGATCATCGAGCGGCACCACACTGGACGACGGCACGAAGGTATGGCCGTGCTTTTTGACGAAGAAGTCGATGAACTGCTGGCGGATCTCGTTGGCGGAAGGCATGTCATGGTCTCGAATCGTGTCTTTCGTTTAGCCGCGGGTCGTAGACCCGCGCGGTTCTGCGAACCGGAGTTAAACATTTTTATATGATTGCGCGACGACACGGTAAACTTCGGCGAGCGCGATGCCGTGCGTATTGGCGATTTGCGCGCAATCGTCATACTCCGGCGTCACGATCGCCTCTTCTCCGTCGCGCCAGCCGCGCTTGCAGCGCACCGGGCCCCACGGCGTTTGGACCGTGACGGCGTCGCGCTTCAGTTTGTGTCGCTGTGCGGAATAACGGCGGATGCCGAAGGTCCGCGTCTCTCGAAAGATGATCTGTTCCAAGACGTGTAGGTTCGCCGGACTAGCGAGCACGCTGAGCAGGACGCCAGGCCGATGCTTTTTCATTTGAATCGGCGTCGTCCAAACATCGAGCGCGTGGGCGGCGAAAAGCGACTGGATGCAATAGCCGATGGTCTCGCCGGGCACGTCATCGAGGTTTGTCTCGAGGATCCAAACCAGATCGGCGTCGAGCCCCAGCCCATTCGTGGTTGCGCCGAGGAAAATGCGCAGCAGATTCGGCTGTTCGAGAAAATCCTTGCTCCCCGCGCCGTGGCCGAGGCCTTCGATCGCCATCAGTGGCGTATCGACGTATTCGGTCACGACGCTCGTCAAGATCGCGGCCCCGGTCGGCGTCGTCAGCTCCGTCTTGATCGGGGCGGCGCGCAACGGCACGCCCTTGAGCAACTCGGCAGTTGCCGGCGTCGGCACGGGCATGACGCCGTGGGCGCACTTCACCGTGCCGCTGCCGACCGCGACGGGGCTTGACGTAAATTTCTCGACGCCGAGCAAATCCAGCGCGATTGCCGAACCCGCGATGTCGGCGATGCTGTCGAGCGCGCCGACTTCGTGAAAGTGAACCTGCTCGACCGGAATGCCGTGCGCCTTGGCCTCGGCGTCCGCGAGCCGGCGGAAGATCTTCAAAGCGAGAGCGAGCTGCGTCGGCGTCATTTTGCCGCGTGTGAGGATCGCCTCGATGTCCGGCAAATGACGGTGCTCGTGTTCTTCCGGCGCGTGGATGTAAACTTGCGTCGCCGCGAAGCCGCCTTTTTGCACCTTCTCCGCGTCGATGCGTACGGGCAAGCCGAGCGACGCTATGCCGGCGAAAACGGGCTCGGTCGGCACGCCGAGATCGAAGAGGGCGGCCAGCGTCATATCGCCCGAGATGCCGCTGAAGCAATCGAAGTGAGCGACGCGCATGAAGCCTCCTTATGGACGCTTGACGATTCGCGCTCGCGTCGAAGCGCCAATCGTCTGGTGCTTCGACGCGAGCGCGAAACGGCAAGCGTCTAATCCGCGTACAACCGAGCGTAGCGTTCGCGCTGCCGGATCGCGACGGCGGAAACGATGACGATCAGCAACACGCCCGCAACAACCATGCACAGATGGGACAGGCACGACATCAGAGCGATCGTGCCCAGCGATTCCCAGTTTACGTGCGATTCGAGTTGCCGGCTGGCGACGCGAAGCACAAGCGCGGCGAGGAAAAAGAACCACCAGGACCGGACGACGGCGCCCTTCGGCGCATCGATCCAAGTGAGCGAATTACCGACGGCGTGCGGATCGCTGCCGCGCCAGATTTCCTGCATGACGAAGTAGGGCCGATAGAGATTCATGACGGGCACGAAGAAATAGACAACGCTCATGATCGGCGTGTGCAACATGCCGGCGCTTTGCAGCAGCTTCAGATTGCGTGACGCTTGGTAGATCCAGATGAGGAAGAAGACAACCGCGGGCCAAAACGTGCCTTCGTGGAACAATCTGGCCCAGCGCGCCATCCGTTCCGTAAAGAGGCCCGGGAATTCGGCCTGGAAGCCCCCCTCTTGAATTTGCTTGAGGAATCGGCCATGTTCGTAATCGAGATACGCTTGCATCCCGTAGGAAAGAACGCTTGACGCCAGCGCCACACCCGCCACGACCGCTTTCCACTGCCCGATCAGCGGATCGGGGCGAACGAGGCTGCGCGGGTCGCGCGGCCAATCGTCGTCGGATTCGTCAAGCAAGATCGGCCGCTTGCGTAGAGGTAATGGAGCATTCGTGGCCGCCCGCTTCGGCTCGAAGATTGTCTGGCAGCGCGGACATTGCACGTCCTGCCCTGTCGGCAAGTTCGGCAGCGTCAGATCGGCGCCGCAACCAGGGCATCGGAGCGTATCGTGCATTGCCTCGCTCGGACCTCACAATCCATGCCTCAAAACGGCTCCTTCATTCTACCGTCCCGGGACTCGCGTCGCATAGCCGGGCGTGGCGTTCGTCTTGTCTCGCGCGGATATCACGAATGATATGGATCGTCAGAGCCACGGTCGCGATCATGAAGACATTGGCGCCGCACGCGAACAAGGCGCCCGCGCATTGCTCGTCGGCGTTGAACGGGTTCGCCGACATGACGTGGTTGAACACCAAGAAAGCGCCGGTCGCGAGAAAGCCGGCCCACCAGAGCCGAATCGAGACCGCGCTCGGCCCGTTCTTCCAGGCCAGCGGATCGTCCGTTGCGCGCGGATGGCTGGCGCGCCATATCTCCTGGATCATGAAATAAGGCCAAACTAGATTGAGCAGCGGCACCAGGAAAGACAACGCGGCGATCGGGCTGAACTGGAGGTCCTTCGCCCGCAAGTTCCACGCATTGCTGGAGGCTTGATGGAGCCAGATCAAGAAGAGAACTGCCGCGGGCCAGAAGGTCAATTGATGAATCGTCCGCGCATCGTCGGCGAGCTGCTCCCAACGAGACCAAGGATCCATTACCATCCCGAAGCGAATAATGGGCCGGCCAGCCAGCTCGCGCCGCAGCAGTTCGAAGTGTTCAAAATTAACATAAAGCTGAAAAAGATAGGAAAGCAAGCACGCCGCCAGCGCGATCATGGCCACCGGAGCTTTCCAGCGACCGATGCGCGGTTTAGGCCACCACGAACGAATCGGTTCGACTGGAGGGGCCACGTCATCCGCAACGTCGATCCCGCGTGGCAGTCGAATCGGCGGCGGACGCGGTGGCGCCGGTTCAAAAATGCTCGCGCAGCGCGGACATTGCACGGGTTGCGCGGCAAATAGCAACGCGGGCAACTCCAGTCGCGCCTGGCAATTCGGACACGCCACGCTCTCGGCCATGCGGCGGCTCCTACCGTGGGCGGGATCTCCCGTCATCCTATTTCACAAGCGATGAAACCTTTTCACCCCGCGCCGCGCGCCTGCCGACGCCGGCGCATCTCCTGCACTTGCCACAGGGCGAACATGCCAACCGCGAGGCCCGTGATGAAGCTGACGCCCAAGGCACGCCAAAACTGCACGTTGGACAGGAGCGCCCCGTCGTTTTCGTCCGGAAGATTGAAGGGCTTGTCCGGGTTGAGATCCTGCGGCGGCGGCATGGCCGCGACAATGGACTGCAACGCCTCGACCCGCTTCTTGATCTCTTTGCTGCCATACACGTACCGATTGAACGTCTCGGCCGATAGCTGGCTCAGGATGCTGTTGGCGTCCCGGATCGCGGCATTCTTGTCGTCCTGCTTCGGATATTTCATGGCGCTGGCGTTATAGACTTCGCCGAGCAGCCACATCAGGCGATCGTCGCGCGGCATCCAGATCAAGAGTTGTTTGACGGCCTCGACCGCATCGTCAGGCAGTCGGCGGAAATCGGCGTCCGTGATGCGGCCGATCTCGAACGCGCCGGCCTCCGAAACGAAACGCACCGGGTTCTTCGCGTCGCCGAAAATCGGATCAAGCGTTTCCTCGACCGCTTCCTTCTTCTTGCGTTTTCGACTCTCGGCAAGACGATGGGACATGAGACGCAAAAGATACCCTTCATACCGGCGATAGCGCGTCAGGGCGGTTTCCTCTTCCGGATACCAGAGCACGGACGCAAGCTTTTTCTTATCGGCGTCCAGATCGCTCCAGCGTTCGGGCCAAGCTTCCAAGGCTTGCCGTTGAAACTCGACGGCCCGGACGTGCAATTCGTCTCCTTCGCCAGCCGCGAGAAAATGGGCTATCGCACACTGCGACAACAAGAGGAAGTTCTCGGGGTGCTCCCGGCTCAACGGCAGTAAGACATCCACCGCTTCGGCTGCCTTGTCGCGGCGGATCAACGCGGCGCTGTAGTTCAGGTTTTGTTCAATGCTTGGCAATTCGGATGCACCCTTGTGGCCAAGTGCCTCCAGCAAAAAATATCGGCGCCGGATCGGCGAGTCGCTCGGCGGCTGCGGATGCGCGATCAGTTTTATGGCTGTGAGTACGTCGCGAAATGTATTGAGGTTGCGGCTGTACTGCATCTCCTCAGGCAGGTCGATGGAGGTGTAGATCCCCGCCGCGGCCGGCCAGGCAAAGATCAACAGCAGGGCAGGTATTGAACCCGCCATGAACATTCTCATGGGCACTCTCCTTGCTGTACGTCGGGTAGCCGCGAATTGGACCGGCAATGCCAGCATCATGAAAAGGGTTCGTTTGCCGGACGCGCAAACGACAGTTTCACGACGCATCCGTCGCTTGCGCGTCCGGCTAATACGCTAATTCGATCGTCTGGTCTTGGCAACCGTGAAGCGCAGCGTATCAGCTCCCTGGATCACATAGTTTGTCGCCGAGCGCGCGACCAAGGCGGTGTTGATCGTTTGCGTATTCGAGCGTTTGCTTGACGACAGGATCTGCACCATGCTCGGCGGCAGATTGGGCAACGTTTTGCCGCCGACCGTGACGCCGGCGCCGCTGTTCATCGGCACACGCATGACGAGGCTGGTTCGCTTGGCGGCCAATTGCAGACGCAGCATCTGCAGTTGATGTTCGAGCGTTTGCGGATTGCCCAGGTGCGGATTGTCGCGCAGTTCGGCACGGGCGTTGTTGAGATCGTCGCCGATGAGCGCGACGTAATTCCCGTCGGCGAGATCGGCCGGCAGCTTCAATTCGAGAGTGATGCGCTGCTTGGGGCCCTTGAACGGACGCAGCGTGACGATCGCCTTGACGGTGTCGCCTGGCGCGAGTGTGTCGCTTTCGAGTTCGGTCGATTCGATGTCGGCAGCGCGCCGGCCTGGGTGTACTTCGGTTGTGCAGTCGACCGACTTGACGCGCATGGTCTCGAACGAGTTGCTGCCGAGTTGTTGCACGAGCATCCCCAGCGGGGCGTACAACATCGCCGCAGCGCGGTCGCCGACGAAGTTGGGGCCGGCGAACCAATCGTCCATGACGAGCGGCTCGTGTCCGTCGATCTCGACGCGCGCCTTGACGCGGGCCGACATCTCGTCCGGAAAATTGCCTTCCATATCGACCGAATTCGTCAGCGCCACATGCACCAGCGGCCCCTGCAGCATTCGTAAACGCGCAATCTTGACGTTGATCGTGTGCGCCTTTCCTTCCGGCTCACGAATGATCGTGCTCGACAACGGCAGCATATCCGGCGTGCGATCCAGCCAGCCGGCAATGCACGTGCTCGTGTCCGCGTTGATGACGCCGACGGTGCGGATCGGCGCGCCCATTTTGAAACTCAACGTGAGCCGTGACATGATCGTGTGCGTGTAGCCCGTCATCATCGGCAGTTCGCAGGCGCCCAGTCCCATCATCGGATGGCCGAAGCCGTAGACGCGCTTGCCTTCGACGTGCGTGACGGTGCCGATGCCGGACATGTCGAAATCGCCGGTGATCATCGCGACCGACAAGGCGCTGCCGGGGGCGAGCTTGATGTCGCGTTCGGCGGCGGGGATGTTGGCGCTGAGGGCGCCGCCTTGCACCGGGATCATGCCGAGCGGGCCAAAGTGGTCCTTCAGGATTGCCAGGCTGCGCGCCGACATGCCGCTCGTCATCACCGGCGTCTTCAAGGGGACGAGCCAGAGTCCGTCGCCGACGCTGGTCGGTTGCGGTTCACGATGATCGTTGACGATGGTCGCCTCGGTGTATTCGCGCCCGTCCAGGAAGATGGGCCGCGCCAGGCCCAGACGTTTCGGTTTCTGTTTTGCCTCGGCGAGTTCGCGGCGTTCATGAGCGGCGGCGTACTCGACCATCTGGACGAATGGCGTCACGCCAGCGACGGGCTCTTTGCCGAAGGCCCAGGCATAAGCGACTGCCCCGAGCAGCTTGCCGTCGATGTAAATCGGGCTGCCCGACATGCCTTGAATGACGCCCGTCTTTTCGAGATTCATGCCCGAAAGCCGGCACAGGATCAGATCACGTCCGGGGTTGATGTTCCGCAGCACGCCGAGCACTTCCGCGTCGAAGGTCTCGATCTTGACGCCTTTGACGACGCTCTTGCCCTGTCCTTTCATGCCCGCCTTGACGTCATCGACGCTCCAATACGTCTCCGGCCTTGGCTGGGCCGGCAACGGCATGGGCGGCTGTGCATGAAGGAATGAACCGGCAAGAAAGGCGAACGCGGCCAGAGCAAGCGAGCGTCTCATCAGCACACTCCCGTGATCGGAGAGGAAGGCTTGGTTGAATTGATTGTACCAGAGCGGACGGGATAGGAACAATGGTGGCTAGAGAAATAAGCGCGCAGCAACTTGTTTGGGCGTCAGCGTGTTTACATCATTTCTTCCCATTGTTGCATCGTCAGAATCTCGATGTCCTCGACCTTGCCGACTTCGAGGATTTCCTTGTCGGCCGATATCAAGTAATCGGCCTTGCCCGCAAGCGCGGTTTGAACAATTGAGTCATCGTTGGGATCTCCAGGAACGAAGGACCGCGCGGAGGCCGGGAGATCAACAATCTTGGCGATCCGCAGAACCGCGCGTCGCGCCATTGTGGCGAAGCGCTGGGATAGGTCAAGCTCTTCGATCAATACCGATTCGAGTTCGTCAAGAATGTACTCGGAAATGAAGAAACGCACCCGTTTGCGGCGCGCCCGTTCGATCAAGCGATGACGATGGCCGTCTTTCAACGTGCAGTAAGAAACCCAGAACATCGTATCAAGGACGACTTTCACGACGGCGCCTCATTACCCTGCGATCGATTTCATCTTCGGTAATCTTGGCGTTTTTCATCTTGGCAGTGACGGCTGCCGACTCGATTTGCCAGGTTTTCTGTTCCAGGCGATCGAGCTTGTGCCGAAGTTTAACTAGCTGGGCTGCATTCAGTTTCGCCGCCGCTGCCACGATCTCGTCAATCGCGCTCATGTATTCCTCCCTCTTCGTCCACGGTCTCAATCGCTATTGTACACGCCAAATTAATTTTCTGCGTACCGTCAACGCGATTTGCTCTGGTCATTGCTCGCCTGATCAAAACAATTCCCCCATGACCACTCCGCAGCCGACGCCGACGCAGGGCCGTTTGTGCATTCTGACCGCCGCGATTCTCTGGAGCCTGTCGGGCGCATTCACCAAGGCGCTGACGACGGACACCTGGGTCGGCGTGCACCTTCCCGTCATCGAAACCTTCGACCTCGGCGACACGAAGGTGCCGGTCCAGCTCGCGTTCTACCGGGCGTTCTTCGCCGGGCTGGTGCTCGTGCCGACGTTGCGGCGCGGCGACATCCAGTTCAAGCCGATGATGCTCGTCATGATGGTTTGCTTCGCCCTGATGAATGCCTCGTTCATTTCGGCTCAGGCTCTGGGCACGTCCGGCAACGCAATCCTCTTGCAGAACTCCGCGCCGCTCTGGTTGTATGTTGTCTCCATGTACTGTCTAGGGGAGAAGTCTGACCGTCGCGGCACCATCAGCCTGTTCGGCGGCATGCTCGGTATCGGCATCATCGTGTTCGGCGGCGGCGGGGAATTGACAGTGATGGCGATCGGCCTTTTCAGTGGCCTGATGTATGCGGGCGTCATCCTCGGTCTACGCATCCTGCGCGACGTGCCCTCCAACTGGCTGA
The DNA here is from genome assembly GCA_005799265.1 of Planctomycetia bacterium. GTDB lineage: Bacteria > Planctomycetota > Planctomycetia > Gemmatales > Gemmataceae > SIAQ01. The sequence goes on from SYHD01000147.1 coordinate 8,102, forward strand.
CCGTGTGGAACCATTTGCTCGGCAGTCTGGCGCTGTTGCCGTTCGTCTTGATGCTCGAACCGCCGAGCTGGCAGCAATTCGTCGTGCTGTTTTTCTTCGGCGCGATCCAGCTCGGCTTGCCCTACTGGCTCATGGCGCGCGGCCTGCGGTCGGTGAGCGCGCCGGAAGCGGGGGCGATCACGCTCCTGGAACCGATTCTGACGCCGGTGTGGGCGGTGCTCGTCGCGGGTTCGCGCGAGGCGCCTGGCCTCTGGACATACGTCGGCGGGACCGTCATACTGTTGGCATTGGCGTATCGTTACTTCCCATCCAGAGCCGATCAAGCCCCGCGCCAAGTACAGTGATATGCGGGGGTGGAGGCGACCATCATGGAATTCTTCCTCTTCCTCGAATTGCTCGTGCCCATGTTCGACGGCTGTATGTGTTTTCTGGAAATGGCCACGCTCGGCTTTGACGCCAGCGCCGCCTACAACGGCGTCAAGACCTACAAAAATCGCAAAAAGGTTGCCGAGAAAGCCGCGCACCAGCACGGCGGCGCGCCGTTGCACAAGCCGTCCTGGTGGCCGTTCGTGGTCCTCTTGAGCGTGGGTCTCGTCTTCACGGCGTTGACCGTTTACAAGTACACCCGCCCTGGCCGTTGATACGAAGGAGAAGGTGTCCGCGCCGCGCCCTATGCACCCCAGTCGGCTGCGTCTTCGCCGTCGAGGCGCAGCGTCAAGCATTTCGCGCTGCCGCCGGCCTTGATGAATTCGTCCAGCTCGACCGCCAGGCACTCGTACCCCGCCGCGCGCAGGTCCGCGGCAAGCTGATCGCTTCCAGCATTGACGATAACTTGCTTGCCGACGACGACGGCATTGCACGCAAAGCGCTCCGCCTCTTTCTCGACGACCGCGATCAGCTTCGGAATGTGCTTCTCAATGACGGTTCGGCCATACCTATCGAACGCACCGGGGAAATAGATCGCCTCGCCCGGTGCGAGCGGACAGAAGCACGTATCGAGATGGTAAAAACGCTTGTCAACAAGCTCGACGGGCAACACCATGCGTTGGAGCACATTGCCCAGATGGATGTGCCCCGCCGCGTGGCTGCGAATGCGATAGCCCGCATACAGGATCGCCCCGCAAAAGAGCGCGTCGCCCGCTCCCTCGAAGTAGACTCCCGCCGGCAAGCTCTCCACATTGAAGCCGTGCTCGGCGAACCACCCATCGAAGTGCGGCGTTTCGCGCTGTCGTTCCGGATGGGCAAAACGCGAGCTAAAGAAGCGATTGCCGAAAATGAGCCCCGCGTTGGCGGTGAAGACCAGATCGGGCAACCCCGGCTGCGGCGTCATCAGTTCGACGACGACGCCGAGCTGGACGAGTGTGTCGTGCAGAGTACGCCATTGTTGGCGCGCGCGTTCGGGCGCGGCGCCGCGGGCGCGCGACATCCACGGGTTGATTTCGTATTCGATGTCGTAATAGTCCGGCGGACACATCAGGATGCGCGGTGTCTTCATGCATAAATCCCCCGCCGCTTGCGGCTTCGCGCTCGCGTAGCGCCATGCGAGCGCTAAACCGCAAGCGGCGATTTCAATTCCATCACCAGCGCCCGCAGAAACGGCTCCGCGTCCGTCACGACGCCGACCGTCTGATGGCTGCCGCGATCCGCCAGCTTCGTCACCGTCGCCGGGTTGATGTCCACGCACGCCACCTTCACCGCGGCCGGCAGCAGATTGCCCGTCGCAATGGAGTGCAGCATCGTCGCCGTCATCAAGCAGAAGCCGACGCCCTTGATCTTCTCGCGCATCAGATCTTGCGCGACCAGCACGTCCGTGACGACCTCGGGCAATGGCCCATCGTCGCGGATGCTGCCGGCCAGGACGAACGGGATCTTGTGCTGGATGCACTCGTACATGATGCCGCTCTTGAGAATGCTCTTGTCCACAGCGTTCTGAATGCCGCCGAGCCTACGAATGGTGTTGATGGCACGCAGGTGATGCTCGTGCCCTTCCTCGGCCGGCAGCCCGCGATCGAGCCAGACGCCGAGGCTCGTGCCATAAAGCGCCTGCTCGATGTCGTGCGTCGCCAGCGCATTGCCGGCGAAGAGCACATCGAGAAAGCCGAGCTTGATGAGCTCACAAATGTGTTCGACGCTGCCGGTGTGCACGACCGCCGGCCCCAGCACGGCGAGGATCTTCTCCCCCGCGGCCTTGGTGCGTTTCATGGTGGCAGCGATTTCGCGTACGGTGACACCCTTGGGCTTTTCGCTCGACACGGCGCTCGACATGAACTCGAACAGGCTCTGCCGGGCCGTCGTCTCTGCCGGGAGCACGCGCACGCCCTGATGGCCGACGACGATTGGATCGCCTTTCTTGACGTGGACCATGGCGATGCAGCGGGCGCGCGGCTCGTTAGCCGGACGCGCAAGCGACGGACCGCGCAATCCGTCGCTTGCGCGTCCGGCTAACGGAATGTCGATCACGATGCCGCAGTCCATCTCTTGATCGTCGACATCGATCCAGTCCTTGGCGATGCGCACCTGCGTGCGATAATTGGTCGTGCTGTAGAAGTGTTCGGGAAAGGCGCCGTTCATGTCGGCGAGCTCATATTCGCAATCGCGCGGCGTGGTGGAAACGGCGCCGTGCTCGTGGACGGCGCGCAGAATGTCGTTGAGTTGCTCGTGCGCGTCGGCCTTGATCTCGATGCGGGCGCGGCTTGGATCGACCTGGCGTTTGCCGAGCTTGATCTCCTTGATGACGTACGAGCCGCCGCGCGTCAGGATCTCGTCGAGTACTTTGGGCAAGAGCAAGGAATCGATGATGTGCCCTTGCAGCTCGATTTCTTCGACGAATGATTTCGCTTTGGGCATGGTGAATCCTCCCACGGTCATTGTACCGACAGGGCGCGGAAATGCTCGCTTGCGGTTTCGCGCACGAATTGCTTGCATTTTGCGCCGCGGCGCTGCAACATCGTAGGAACTTCATTCACGTGGCATGGGGATCGGATGCCACGAATTTTCGGACCACCGCCATGAAACGCTTCGCACTCGTCGGGCTGATGTGTCTATCGCTGCTCGCGATTCCCGCCTTTGAACAGGCCACTCCGCAACCGCCGACTCCCGATCTCGCCGCGCGGCTGAAAGTGCCCCCTGGCTTCGTCGTTGAAGTGGTCGCCGCGCCGCCGTTGGTGCATCATCCGATGATGGCGAACTTCGACGAGCGCGGCCGCTTGTTCGTCGCAGAATCGTCGGGGCTCAATTTGCGCGCTCCGGAGTTGCTGAAAGAGTTGCCGAACAAGGTGCTGCTGCTCGAGGACGTCGATGCGAAGGGGCGTTTCACGAAATCCCGCGTCTTCGCCGACAAGATGACATTCCCCTCCGGCGCATTGCCGCTCAACGGTTCCGTCTACGTCACCGCGGCGCCGCACATCTGGAAGCTGACCGAACGCCCAGGGACGGCTGTCCCTGGGCTTGAGCGTATCGAGTTGGTCAGCAAGTTCAACTTCATAGGCAACGCCGCGGACGTGCATGGCCCTTTCCTTGGCCCCGATGGCCGAATCTACTGGTGCGACGGCAGACATGGGCACGAAATCGTCAGGAAAGACGGCAGCATCTCCAAGGGCAAGGCGGCGCGTATCTTTCGCTGCAAGCCCGACGGCAGCGAGGTCGAGGTCGTCTGCGGCGGCGGCATGGACAACCCCGTCGAGATCGCCTTCACTGATGAAGGCGAGCTGCTCGTCACCGTGGATATCCTGCACAATCAGCCGTCGCGCAATGACGGCATTATCTTCGCCATCGAAGGCGGCAACTATCCCTGGCACGAAGCGTCGAAGGAATTGCCGCGCACCGGCGACCTGCTGCCGGCGATCGAAAACCTCGGCTGGGTCGCGCCGTCGGGCATCATGCGTTATCGCTCAGGCTGGTTCGGGACGGAGTATCTCGGCAATCTCTTCACGGCCCAGTTCAATCGCCATCGCATTCAGCGGCACATTTTGGAACGCGACGGCGCCGGCTTCAAGTGCAAGACCGAGGACTTTCTCACCAGCGACGACAAGAACTTCCACCCAACCGACGTGTTCGAGGACGCCGATGGCAGCATTCTCGTGATCGATACGGGCGGATGGTTTCGCATTGGCTGTCCAACTTCGCAGATCGCCCGGCCGGAGGTCAAGGGAGCGATCTACCGCATTCGCAAGGCGGACATGAAGCCGATGAACGCGCAGCGCGTGAACGACCTGCGTGGTTCGGACATACCGTGGGCGGTGTGGGAGCCACACAATCTGGCGTTGTGTCTCCCCATGCCGTGGCTAGGTGATCGGGCGATTCAGGAATTTGCCAATCGCGGCAAGGCCTCCCTGCCGAACCTGGAGGAATTCTTGAAGTTTAACCGTGATCCCCAGCTTTCCCGCGGCGCCATCTGGGCGGCCACGCGCATCGAACATGAGGACGCGCGGCGGATTGTTCGCCCCATGGTCAACGACAAGGATCTGAGCGTCAAGCTCACCGCGCTCCACTCCGTAGGCTTGCATCGCGACGCGAAGGCGTTACCCGCGCTCTGCAAGATCGTCGCCAAGGACCATCCCGCCGCCCAGCGTCAGGCCGCGACGGCGCTCGGCCGCATCAAGCATCCCGACGCGATCGCGCCGATCATGGAAGCGCTGAAGCAAAGTAACGGCGATCGCTTTCTCGAACACGCCCTGATCTACGCCCTCATCCAGATCGACAACCGCGACAAAACGGCGCCGTATCTCAACGACCGCAGTCGGCCGGTGCGACGAGCGGCACTCATCGCGCTCGATCAGATGGAGCACGGCAATCTGACGCGCGAGGAGTTGGCTGCCCAGCTCCACAGCGATCACAAGCCGCTCGTCAAGGCCGCCGTCGATATCGTCGCGTCGCGGCCCAAGTGGGCGAGCGAGATCACGGGCCTCATGCGCGAATGGCTCAAGGAGGCGGACCCGACCCGGCAGGAAAGCGTGCGCAGCTTGCTCATGGCGATCTGCAAGGAAGCGTCGATCCAGGAGATCATGATCCAAGCGTTGCGCGATCCGAAAACGCCGGCTCCGACGCGGCTTCTGCTCGTCGAAACCATCGGCCGGGCGCCTGTCGCAAAGTTGCCGCCGGCGTGGGTCGACGAACTCGGCAAGACGCTCGATCAATTCGACGATGCGATCGCCCAGCAAGGCATCGCCGCCATTCGTGTCCGTTCGTTGACGGACTTCGACAGGAAGCTCGATCGTCTCGTCATGGATACCCGGTATGTTGCGGAGACGCGCGTGCAGGCCTTCGGGGCGCTGGCGCCGCGCGGCGGTAAGATCGGCGACGGGGCGTTCCAGTTCTTGCTGTTGCAATTGAAAGACGATCGCCCACCACTCTTGCGCTTGGCGACGGCGAAGGGCCTGAGCCAGGCGATGCTCGACGAGGCGCATTTGATGCAGTTGACGAAAATGGTCGGCTCGGCAGGTCCGCTGGAATTGCCGCCGCTGCTCGCCGTCTTCGAGCAGAATCGCTCGGCCGAGGTTGGGCACAAGCTGCTGGCGGCGCTCGACAAGAATCCGAGCCTGGTTAGCCTGACATCCGCAGCCATCGACAAAGCGGTCCAGAGATCCCCGGACGACGTTCGCAAACAGGCCGTCAAGCTTACCGACCGCCTGCTGGTTGATGCCGGCAAACAAAAGGCCCGTCTCGACGAGCTGGAAGCGCTCTCCACCGGCGGCAGCTTCGAGCAAGGCCGCGACATCTACTTCGGCAACAAGGCGTCCTGCTCGGCGTGCCACGCGCTCAACAACAAGGGAGGCGGCGTCGGGCCCGACCTCGGCAAGATCGGCGCCATCCGCTCTGGCCGCGATCTCTTGGAATCGATCGTCTTCCCCAGCGCCAGCTTCGCGCGCGGCTTCGAGACGTACGTCGTCGAGACGAAAACGGGCAAGACGCACAATGGCATCCTGGCGCGCGAAAGCGCCGATGCGGTCTATCTGCTAACGACGGAGCGCGTCGAGATTCGCATCCCACGCGACGAAGTCGAGACGTTTCTGCCGAGCCGCGTGTCGATCATGCCGCAAGGATTGGACACCCAGTTGACGCGCGGTGAGTTGCGGGATTTGCTGGCGTACTTGCAGGGGTTGCGGTGATCATGTTAGTCGGCGGGAATCTTCGCCCGGATGAGCTTGGCCATGTTATCGAAGGTCTCGATGCAGTAGCTGTCCCACGTCTTGCGGGCGTCCTGAACTTTCTTGAAGCGGCCTAGAAGCTCATACGTCACGCCGGTGACGCCGGGGATCATCTCGGTACTCGATTGACGACGCACGACCCGTAGCTCAAGATACTTCTTGTACCAGGCCTCCGCTTGCTTGGCATCGGCCACCTTCAGCAACGGGATTCCTTCATCAGACAGTCCCTCGGCGAGCTTCTTTTGGGCTGTCAGCCAGTCCACCTCTTTTTTCTCCTCCTTGCGAACGAGGTCATACTGCTTTTGACATTCGCGCACGTACTTGCCCAGCGGCGTCTGGTCCCAATCCTCTTTGAGCTTGAAGGCCGTGACGAGCTTCTCCTGGTCCTCAAAGTCTTTCTCCGATTTCAGGGCGTGCATCGGCAGCTTGACGACTGCCTCGCTGTCCTCCTTGAGCTGGAAGTAGTCCTCGATCTCCTGCCCATACTTCATGACTGCTTCCTGCGATTGCTTCGGAAGTCGGCTCCAGGCCGGGTCTTTGCGGATGTCCGCAAGCGCCTTGCGTTTTTCATCGAGCTTCTTCATGCTGCCGCCGATACGCACGGCCGGCTTGTCGCTCTTGGGGAGGACGCGCTGCGCCTTGTCATCGAGGATGGCGCCGCTCTTGTCGGGTTGATAGGCGAGGAGAAACGTGACCGTCAAGAGCAACATCGTGAGCGCGCCAGTGAGGCCAACGGTGATGTTTTGCAGCCGGCGCGCGGAGGTATAGCGGCGATGCTGGAAGTCGGCGGCGGCGTCGAGGCTCTCGCGAAAAAGCTCCGCGACGCCGTATGGCTCGGCCGACTTCGCCGGGCGGTCGGATAGTTGCGGGCGCTTGATCGAGGTGGCCCAGATCCGCAGATCGAGCGAGCCGAAGCCGGTCCCTTGATCCTTGATGTATTTGCGGAAGCGTTCGTGGATCTTGCGTTTTCCCTCTTCGATCCGCTGCATCCACATGGTGAATGTGTCGTCCGCCTTGGCGAGCTGATCGCAATGGGTCAAGACGAGATAGACCGGCAGCGTGCCGACATCGACGCGCCGGCCGCGCGTCTCGTGGAACTGGTTGAGCCAGTTGCCGAACTGCTGAAATTGTTCGTTGAGCTGCTTGGAAGGCTGGGCGGCATTGACGATCAAGAGGACCGCGTCGGCGTCAAGGATGGGGCGCTGCATCGGATGAGGCTCGGCGAACGGCTGCTCGGCCTTCAAGAGTTCGCCCGCCTGCGTGCCGCTGCAATCCAGCAGCGTTGCCGCCGCGGCGGAATCGCCATCGAGGCGGATGTCGTACGCTTCAAGCTCGCTGGTCGATGGGAGTTTGCCTTGATAGGTCGAGCGTTGCAGTTGTTCGAGCTGGCCCGATTTTTCGACGAGCGTCCCCTTGAGCGCGGGGGGAGCGCTGCTCGCAGCTTGTGCGAGGGCGCCGAGCAAGGCGGATTTGCCGGCGCCGGCAGGGCCGAACAGGATCAGACGCGGTTGGGACACGATGGGTGCTCCGCACAAGTCAAAAGGAAAAAGGCAAAAGGAAAAAAGAAACCTTCAGCGCATCACTTTTTCCTTTTGCCTTGTTTCATCACATTCGCTTGGGCTGCGTGGTTCGGACGTTGTGCTTTTCCGTCAGCTTTAACATCTGGTCCAACGGAGGATCGTCGCCGCCGCGGCCGATGCTGTATCGGGTCATGACGGGGATGACCTCGATCTTGTCCTTGTTCGTCTTGAGATACTCTTCGAGTTCGCCCTGTGACAGCGCGGGCTTGGTGCGCTTCACCAGGAAGAAGCGATCGTCGTCTTTGTACTCCTTGCCGTTGATGATTTCGATCTCGATCGGCTCCAGGGCGCGTGGGCCTTTTGGGGTGTCGGTTTTGGGAGATTTGCCGGCATTGGGATCGCTCGGTTTGTCATTGCCGGAGTCTTTGCCTTGGCCGGGGAGTCCGCCCTGCCCGGGGCCGAACCCGAAGCCGCTGCCGTTGCCGAAGCTGACGAACTGCATAACGCCATACACCAGGATGGCGAGCGAGATCGAACCGACCGTCTTACTGCCGAACAGGAGCAGGCCGGGCGTCGCGGCGCGCGTGGACAGCCAGTAGAGGCCGCGCGTCAACGGGTCGCACACGAACCAGCCGACGATGGCGGCGCCGATCGTCGCGATGATGCGGATGAAGAAGATCACTGTTTCAGACGGATCGAAACCAAGTAGGGAGATTGCAAACATCATTTTTTCTTCTCCAGAGACGGCGGCAAGGAATTGGCGACCCCCTTGAACCACTCCGCGTAATCCTCCTCTTGTCCCAGAAGTGGATAAACCTTGCGCGGCCGCGGATAGAGAAAATGATAATAAAGCTCACGACCCACCGACTGCTTCTTGTGCCGCGTGATCAACGCCTTGGCTGCGTTGCCGTCCGCGATCGGCTCGGCCTTTTTGCCGTCGTGATGCGATATCGATCCGTCCTTCGGATCGATATCGATGATGCGGAAGGCGATGCGATCCTGCGGCCTTTGGTTCTTGAGCTTGTCAAGCTCCTTGCGAAGTCTTTCGATTTCCTCGATCAGATTGGCAGCTTCCGGATTCTGCTCGCGCATGTTCTGTAGCTTCTCTTCGAGCCGCTGAATCTCCCTGGTTCGGCTCGAGAGAGCCTCTTCGGTGATGCGGGTCTGCGCCGACTGGGTCTCGACATCGGCGCTTTGCTGCTCGTACTTCGTTTCGCTGTTGAACTCCATGAGCAAAAAGATACAGAACAGCAGAATCAGAACATCGATGAGCGGCACGAAGAAGCGCGTCACGCTGCGGTGCGGCATGTGGAGCGCCATCAATCACCTCCGTGCGGCGACGGCGCTTCGGTGCCACTCAACACCAGGATGAGATCGCGCCCCAGGAGGACGATCCAGGCCGGGAACATGTTGATGAGGGCCATGAACAGCCCGGAGCCGGTCGCCGTAATGGCCGGCGCGATGAGCTTCGGTTCAATCGTTGTCCCCGCGGTGCTGGAGGAAAACGCTTCGAGGATGCCGGCGACGGTGCCGATCAGGCCGAGCATCGGGAACCATTCGGCGGCCTGCGCGAGATTGCCCAGCCAGCGGTCGGTGCCCTCGTCGAAGCGGGTGCCGCGCCAGCGCAGCGCTTTCAGACTCAGGATCATTTGCACCAGGAACAGGAGCGTGCCGCCGCCGACGATGAGCCCTTCCATCATCGCGAAGTGTTCCCAGAAATAGGCCAGTGCGGTGTGTGGAATGCACAAGAGCACCAGCGCCGCCCCCAAAAACGGCACGATGCACAAGAGAAAAGGCATGAATAAACGGATGATGAGTGCACGCACGAGCGGTTGTCCTTCTGCGATCAGGAGTGCCGTGTTTAGCCGCGGATCGGCGATCCGCGCGGGTCTGCGACCCGCGGCTAAACGGGGCGGTACTCTTCCATTAACAATTGTAGATTGCTAATTGTCAATTGCTAATTTCGTCTTTCGAGCGAAGCCCGTCTGGGAGCGGTTGAATCTTCCCGCCCGTATCGACGCAGCCGAGCGTCGTCTCCCCCTCGGCAACCAAAACGCCGCCGCGCAGCAATTCGTAGCGGTGCTCGATCTTGACGAGTGTGGTGCGCACGAGAATGGTGCGCAGCGTCAAGAGATCATCATAGTAGGCGGGGCTTTTGTAGCGGACCTGCACTTTCGTCAAAACGAGGTAAAAGCCCTGATCCTCGATGTCGCGATAGGTGAAGCCCTGGGCGCGCAGAAGTTCGGTGCGTCCCTGCTCGAAGTATACCAGATAGTTGGCGTGATGCAGCAACCCCATGCGATCCGTCTCGGCATAACGGACGCGGATTTGAATTTCACCGGTGACCATGAAATCCTCTCTGACATGCATTCGTTTAGTGCTCGGGCCACGCCGCGCGTCTGCGAGTCCCCATTGGGATTCTACGAACGCGTGGCATGTTGCGAGCGCTAAACGAAGACCGGACTACACGCCGCGCGGCCGGCCCCAGTGATCGCGATACGTGCGCCGCACCATTGGCCCGGCTTCCTTGTCGTTGAGGATCTCCTCCGTCTTCGGATCGAAGTTGAGGACGCGCCGCACTCGTGTCGCGATGTTGCCGAGATGGCACAAGGACGACGACAGGTGGCCGATCTCGATGTCGGCAGCGGGGGTGCGATTGGTGCGGATGCAGTCGAAGAAGTTGCGATGATGGGCCAACAGATTGGCGCCGCCGCTGACGGTCTTGAGCTCCTTGTTGCGCGGGCCATAGAGACGCCAACCCTCGGAATGGCCCACGATGAACATGCCGCGCGTGCCGTAGAAAGCGCAGCCGTTTTCGTAGCCTTCCATCTTGTACGGCGTCCAGATACGTTGCTCGAAGATCATCTGTTTCTTCTGGTTGTTCTTGCCGACGCGCGGCCATTCGAAGATGACGCTTTGCGTGTCGGGGAATTCCTGATCGTCGTCAAAGAAATACTTGCCGCCAAGAGCAGTGATGGTGGACGGATGCGTATCGACGCCGAGACCCCAGCGGGCGACATCGAGATCGTGAACGCCGTCGTTGCCCATGTCGCCGGCGCCGAACGCGTACCACCAGCGCCAACGGCCGTGCACGCGGTTCGTTTGGTAGGGGACCATCGGAGCGGGGCCGATCCAGTTTTCGTAATCGAGTTCCTTGGGCGGGTCAGTCGGTTTCTGCCGGCCGATGTTGGTGCGCATCTGACTGTTCCAGACGCGAACTGACAAAACATCGCCGATCGCGCCTTCATGAATCATGGCGATGGCGGTCATGTTCATCTCGGTGCTGCGGCTCTGGGTGCCGACCTGGCAGATCTTGCGCGCACGGCGAGCCGCCTCGACCATGAGCCGGCCTTCGCGGACGTTGTGCGAGCACGGCTTCTCGACGTAGGTGTGCTTGCCCGCGTCAAGAGCCAGGATCGACGCCGGCGCGTGCCAGTGATCGGGCGTGGCGATGAAGACAGCCACGACGTCGCGATTCTCCAGCAAGCGACGCATATCGGTCGTCGTCGCCGGTTCGCGGCCGTCCTGAGCGGCGTTCTTGGCAGCTGTTGCAAGACGGGTGCGATCGACATCGCAGACATGAATGATGCGCACGTCCTTCTGCGGGCCGAGCGTGCGGATGTGGTTCGAGCCCATGCCGCCGGGTCCGATGACGCCGACCTGGATGCGCTCGTTTGCCCCTTGCACCGCCGCGTAGGTGGACGCCGAGAGAGCCGCCGTGCCGACCGTGGCGACGCCCGCTGTCTTGATGAAATCGCGCCGAGTAGATTCCGTCATGATTTTTCCCCCAGCTGATGAATGAGATGTGAGCGATGGGGGGAATGATATACGCGAAAAGAAGGAAATGCAAACAATTGCTGAAGCAAACGCACGCCCATCTCACAAAATTTCCGAATTCGCGCTTCCCTTGCACAATCCGACCTGCTAGACTGCCTTTCTCACCTGAACGCGCGCGCGTTCGCGATCGCACCTTTTCGCAGGAGAATTCGCATGACCCGCCTTCTGGCCGTTGCAGTCTCAGTGTGCCTCGTCGCTTCTGTCGTCGTCGCTCAGGACACCGCCAAGCCGAAAGTTGCCATCGGCACCAAGGCGCCGGACTTCAAGTTCAAGGATCAATCGGGCAAAGAGATCAACCTGTCCGAGCTCACCGCCAAGGGCCCCGTGCTCGTGCGCCTCACCTGCGGCTGCTCCGGCTGCGATAAGGAATTGGCCTACTTCCAGGAAATCGACGCCGCCTACAAGAAGGCCGGCCTGACCAGCATCGCCATCTTCAAGGCCCCGGACAAAGAAGTCGCCAAATACGCGGCCGCCAAGAAGATCAACATGCTCTACGGCATCGACAGCAAGGGCGAAAGCTGGAACGTCTTCCAGACCAAGACGATGCCGACGAACTTCCTGATCGGCAAGGGCGGCGAGATCCTGGCGATCGCCCCCGGCTGCGACACGAGCGGCCTGCTCGCCAAGCGTCTGGCCGACAAGATCGCCAAGACCGTGGACGCCCCCGCCGTTGATCCGCGCGCGACCCCGAAGGTCGAGAACAAGAAGTAGTCAGTGCCTGAAGCGTAAGCGAAGTAAAAGCATCCATCGGCGTGCGGTTTTCTCGAAGGGGGGACGCACGCCGATTCCATGCGCGGACTTGCTCTAAGGCGAGCGGCAGGAAATAACTTACCCCCCTCTCCCGGTACTCCGGGAGAGGGGTTGGGGGTGAGGGCCGAGCATCCGGGCGTTTTTGCCCTCACCCCCGGCCCCTCTCCCGGAGTACCGGGAGAGGGGAGACTATAAAGCAGGAGGAATCGAATGCCGTCGCCAGCCAAGTCGCTCGGATGCGTTCTGCGGCCCATGGTCGAAGCGGACGTGCCCAAGCATGCCGCGATGTTGAAACGATCGTTCAACGCCTGGTATCGAAAACATGGCCTGGACCAGGACTTCTTTCAGTGCGCCGATGGCGAGCTGGCGATCTTCTGGGAGATTTACCGCCACATCAGCCCGGGGCACTGCGTCGTCGCGGCTGATGCGGACTCGGGCGAACTTCTGGGCGCCTGCTTCTACCACCCGCGCGAACATCACGTCAGCCTTGGGATCATGGCCGTCGATCCCAGCTGCTTCGGCCGAGGCGTGGGCGGCAAGCTCGTCAAGCACATCGTCGATTTCACCGAGAGTCACGGCTATGCGGCACTGCGTCTGGTGGGCAGCGCGGGCAATATGGAGTCCTTCTCGCTCTACAACCGGGCGGGCTTCGTGCCGCGCGCCGTGCATCAGGACATGATGCTCGCCGTGCCCGCCGACGGCATGCGGCAGTCCGTTCCGCTCGGCGAGCGAGTCCGAACCGCTGTCGTGAAGGACATCGCCGGCATTCAGGCGCTCGAGCTGGAGATTAGCGGCATCTGTCGCGCCGAGGATTATCGCTTCTGCATCGATAACCGGGTTGGCTGCCTGCACGCCTCGGTCATCGAGGACGCCAAGGGCAACATCACCGGCTTTGCGGCGTCCATCAAGCACACGGTGCTGAACATGATCGGCCCCGCCTTCGCGCGCACCGAAGCCGAAATGCTTGCTCTCCTCATGCGCGAACTCGACCGCTTCCGCGCCGTGTCGGCATTGATGGTCGTGCCCATGGAGAGCCGACACATCGTGGAATCGCTCTACCGCTGGGGCGCGATCAATGTCGAAACGCATCTCCTCCAGGTGCGTGGCAAGTATCAACCTATCGCGGGCGTCAACCTGCCCAGCTTCCTTCCTGAATCAGGATGAACCGTATCGCTCCCGCTCATTTCGAGTTTCCCATCGACAGTCGGGTAGCCGGACACCCAGGATTGACGATTGTCAAAGCCCTGGCGTCCCATTACACTTCTTGCAACGACCTTCCTTTCTTGCAGGAACGCTTCCATGACTCGATCGGTATCGCTCCTCGTTTGCTTGATCGCGGCGCCGTTTGCGGCGGCGCAACCCAAAGGCAAGGATTTCGCCGTGGATACGACCTACCTTCGCACATTGGCCGAGACGCGCAGCTTTCAACTCGGTCGGCCGTTGCGCCCGCAGGTGACGGCCGACGGCAAGGCGGTGCTCTTTCTGCGCTCGGAGGCGCGCTCGGCGAAGTTGAGCCTGTTCGAGTTCGACGTGGAGACGGGCAAGACGCGCGAGTTGCTGACGCCCACGCAAGTGCTCAAGGGCGCCGAGGAGAAACTCTCGCCGGAGGAAAAGGCTGCCCGCGAACGGATGCGCGTCTCGGCGGCCGGGTTTGCGAGCTTTCAGCTTTCCGATGACGGCGCATACATCCTGCTGCCCTTGTCAGGCAAGCTCTACCTCGTCGATCGCGCCACCAAGGCCGTACGCGAGTTGCCGACGGGCAAGGGTTTCCTGCTCGATCCGAAGTTCTCTCCCGACGGCAAGAAAATCTCCTACGTGCGTGATCACGATCTCTACGTCTTCGATCTCGACAAGGGCAAGGAATGGCGCACCACGACCGGCGGCACGGCGCTGGTCGAGAATGCCGTCGCCGAGTTCGTCGCCCAGGAAGAGATGGGGCGTTTCACCGGCTACTGGTGGGCGCCCGACAGCGAACGCATCGTCTATCAGCAGACCGATCACAAGGGCGTCGAGGTCTGGCACGTTGCCGACCCGATCCGCCCCGAGGCGGAGCCGCAGCCGTTCTACTATCCCCGGCCCGGCAAAAACAACGCCAAGGTCAAACTCGGCATCGTCGCGTTGGACGGCGGTGCGACTACATGGATCAACTGGGACGCCGACAAGTATCCATATCTCGCGACCGTCCGCTGGACGAAGAAGGCCCCATTGTGCTTGACGGTGCAATCACGCGATCAGCGTGAGCTGGTTCTCCTGGAAGCCAATCCGAAGTCCGGCAAGACGGAGACGCTCTTGACAGAGAAAAGCTCGACCTGGGTCAACCTGCGTCAGGAAATTCCGCGCTGGTTTCCCGCGGGAGACGGCTTCCTCTGGATCAGCGAGAAGGACGATGTGCCCCGGCTGGAAATTCGCTTCCGCAACGGCAAGGTACGCCGCGTCGTCGTTAACGCCGAGCTTGGCTTCCAGACGCTCGTCAGCGTCGATGCCAAGGCGGACGAGGTCGTCTTCACAGCGAGCAAGAACCCGACCGAGGCGCATGTATATCGCACCTCGCTCAAGGATCCGTTCAACGAAATCGAACCGTTGACGAAAGACACGGGCCTGCACGCCGCAGTCTTGGCGCGCGACCACGGTGTTTACGTCGTCACGAGCCGCACGATGCAAGGGATGCCGACATCGATCGTGTATCGCAAGGACGGGAAACGCGTCGGCGAATTGCCGTCAGTCGCGGAGAATCCGAAACAGGCGCCGTCGGTTGAGCTGGTCGAAGTCGGCGCCAAGGAGCGAAAGTTCCACGCCGCCGTCGTGTTGCCGCGCAAATTTGATGCACGGAAGAAATACCCCGTGATCGTCGATGTCTATGGCGGGCCGCACCACATCCACGTGCTGGCGGCGCAGAATCGCTGGCTCCTGGATCAATGGTACGCGGACCAGGGCTTCATCGTTGTCGCCATCGATGGCCGTGGGACGCCGGGGCGCGGCGCGACGTGGGAGCGGGCGATCTACCAGAAGTTCGGCTCCGTGCCTTTGGACGATCAGGTCGCCGGCCTGCAAGCGCTCGGCAAGAAGTATCCGGCCATGGACCTGACGCGCGTCGGCATCGACGGCTGGTCGTTCGGCGGCTACATGTCGGCACTGGCTGTGATGCGCCGGCCCGATGTCTTCCACGCGGGGGTCGCCGGCGCGCCGGTCTGCGACTGGCACGATTATGACACGCACTATACGGAAAGATACTTAGGTATTCCCCCCAAGGACGCCGACGCCTACAAGGAAGGCTCGCTGCTGACATACGCGCACGAGTTGAAATGCCCGCTCATGATCCTGCACGGGACTGCGGACGACAACGTCTACTTCCGCCATTCGCTGCGGCTGGTGGACGCGCTTTTCCGCGCCGGCAAGGACTTCGAGATGGTCCCACTCTCCGGGTTGACGCATATGGTTCCCGACCCGTTGGTAATGGAACGGCTGCACGGGCGGATTGCGACGTTTTTCCAGCGGCATCTGGGGAGGCCGGAGTGAGGACCGCAGAGAACACAATGAAATAGCGATGATTTACTCGATACTGAAGGTCGCTTGTGGTAAAATGGCCTGTACTCGAGAAAGTGCGCGTCCTCGATCACAGGAAATCACATGACAATCATGGTGGAAGCCGTCGTGGAAAACGGTCTGCTTCGGCCGATGCAGCCATTGCCGCTCAAGGAAAATGAACGCGTGCGCATCACGATTCAGCCCAACGCGACTTTCAAGGAAAGCGTCGCAGCGGAAGTCGAAGCCCTTGCGGCGCTTCAAGTGAATTGGGACAGTTATGGTGCGCCTGCGATCGATCGGAACATCATCGCCGCCGGTGTGCAATTCGTCCGGTCTCTGCCAGACGATCTTGCGTATCGGCCGCGCGTCGTGCCGATGGCGCCGGGCAACCTTCAGCTCGAATGGCATGAAGGACAGAAGATTCTTGAACTCGAGTTTGAGACTCCGACGACGATCCGCTTCCTCAAATGGAGCGGAGATGAGAAGTTCTCCGAAGAGGACATGATTCGCGTCAGTGACACCCATCGTGCGTTAGACCTGATCCAGTGGTTCATTACCGGCGCCAACACATGAATCCATCGCTCACTCCAGGGCCGGATGTAGATGTCAAGGAAGACCTCTACCGTGTCATCACAACGTCCGCTTGGTGGGTCGCCGAGGAAAAGCGTCCTTCCTCGGCCGCGTTCAAGCATACCACTTTCTCGACCGACATCGCCTCAATCGCCGGCTCTCCCGAAACCACCCTTGCGCGTTTCCCTGTCGGCTGCGGATTGGTCGTCTTCAACTGTGGTGACGCAAAGGGCCTCGGCTTTCTCGCACGCAAGGAGATCGATCCCCAGTATCCCGAAAATCTGGCCCACGCCAACGTCTATAACAACGCTGCCCCGTCGAAACGGAAGACGATGGCGCAGGAACTGATCAAGATGATCGTCGCATTGAACGGCATCGTCAAAGTTCCTGAATTTCCTACCTCGGCCGAATAGGCGATTGACGCCAGGCCACTTGAATGTCAGAACCCGGAAACCATGCCCCTACCCACCACCCCGAAAAAACCCGCGAGCGTTCAACCCGGCGGCGGCACGTGCATGGCCATTGAGTTGTGCTGGTCACGCTTCCGCAAGTGGTGGCTGCGCAAGCTCTGTCCCGGCTACGTGCAAACGATGCAAGCGAAACGCCAGGGAGATTGCCCCAACTGCACGCATGACGTCATCGACGCGCGCGATCTCAAATACACGCGCAACGTGTGCGGCTTCTGGTTTCGCCCGGAGGACGATCCCTACGTCTATCGCAATCGGCTCGGCTTCGCGCGCCATGGCTTTGCCGAGATGACGCTCTTTACCCTGGCCTTCCTCATACTCGGCGGCGTCTGCATCGCGGCAGCCCTGGAATGGCACTGGCTATTCTGGATTCCGGTTGCGGCCCTGGCGCTGGTCGAGTTGGAGATCGTTGCCTTTTTCCGCGATCCAGAGCGTAGCATCCCGGCCGATCCCGATGCGCTCGTTAGCCCCGCCGATGGCACGGTGACCAATGTCGAGGAAGTGGATGATCCGGAGATGGGCAAGGTACTGCGCATCAGCATCTTCCTGTCCGTGTTCAACGTCCACGTCAATCGTTGCCCTTTCGACGGCACAGTGACCGATGTGCGCTACTTTCCAGGCGCGTTTCTCGATGCGCGCAACCCGGACAGCGCCGTGCGCAACGAGCAACTCTGGATCGACCTGATCGAGCCGAAATCGACATGCCCCATGCGCGTCAAGCAAATATCTGGGGCCATCGCTCGGCGCATCGTCTGCTGGCTCAAGGTTGGCGATGTGCTCAAAAAGGGGGAGCGCATCGGCATGATCAAGCTCGGTTCGCGCACCGACCTACTCATCCCGCGTGACGCCGTATGCGAAATTTGCGTCAAGATAGGGGACAAGGTGAGTGGGGGGGCGACGATTCTGCTGAAGGTGCATACGTCGACCGGTGGGAGATGAACTTTTGTTGCCGCGCACACGTAAAGATGTCGGACGGCCCGGCCACGGATGGAACGATTTTTTTGGATTTTTCCTTCCAGATCGGGCCCGGGGCGTTTATACTTCACTTACCGTTTCTTCAGGTATTCTTGTTGTGGGACTTCGCATGCTCCTTTCCACAGCCTATGCGCGCGGACGTCGTGCCTTCACCCTCATTGAATTGTTGGTGGTGATTGCAATCGCCGCGATACTGATCGCGATTTTGGTGCCGGCCGTGCAGAAGGTCCGCGAAGCGGGGTCGAGATTGAAATGCATCAACAACCTAAAGCAACTCGGCCTCGCCATTCAACTCCATCACGATGCTCACAAACACATTCCCGAAAGCTATGCGTATTCGAGCCAGGGCGGGCCGGGCCCCTTCACGGGGCGCGGCTGGATCCTGAAATCGCTCCCGTTCATCGGCGAGTTGCCCCTGTATGAACAATTCGACCCTACGCTGGTCGGCGATATGACGGCTGGCGGCGGTTTGCAGACACCGAGCACCTTGCCGTTGATGAAGACCCAAATGGCGATCTTGCACTGTCCGTTTGACTCTTCATTCTCGGCGTTTTCCAAAATCCAAAACCAATGGTCTGGCATTGAGGTCGCTACCACGAACTACAAAGGCGTGATCGGCGTCAGCAACATGGGGGGCGGTTGGCCAGTCACCCCGTGGGAAACCAAGTACAACGGCGGGGTGAAATGGGACAACCACGGCAATGCGCAGCCGAATGGGATGTTCTTCCGCAACAGCTATCAGGTCAAAATCTGCTTTTCCAACATCACGGATGGCCTGAGCAACACGTTCGCGATTGGGGAAGACTTGCCCGAACACAACGTACATGGCGCCGCCTTTTATTCCAATGGCGATTACGCGAGCTGCCATGCGCCGCTCAACTACATGCCGACTCCTCCCGATCCGACCAATTGGCCGAAGATCATGTCCTTTCGCAGCCGACATCCCAACGGCTCGCATTTTTGCGTGGCGGACGGTTCGGTGCGCTTCGTTTCCCAGAACATCGACCGTCTGACCTACATGGAACTCTGCACACGGGCCGGCAACGAAGCCGCCGCGATTCCCCAATAACGGAGTGGCACCATGCGCCTTAGGCGCACGACCGTCTGGGCGTGCTTACTCATTCTCCTCCTTGGTTGCGGCAGTAGCAACTGGGGTACTGCCACCGGTACCGCTTCACTCGACGGCGAACCGCTGCAAAAGGGCACTGTCTCGCTGGAGCCGGTCGATGGCGGCGCGATCGCGTATGCGACGATCACTGCCAACGGATCCTTCCGCGTGATGACCGGCTCCAAGGAGGGCCTCCAGATCGGCAAGTACAAAGTGACGGTCGTCGATCAAACAATTCCTGACATGGATTCAAATGAGGTCGTGAAACTGCTGACGCCCGCCAAGTATGCCGACAGCGCAACCAGCGAGCTCGAAGCCACCATCAAACCAGGCCGCAATACGCTTGAGTTCCACCTGAAGAAATAATGCCGCGGGAGTTGCCGAGCTTGAAGCCTGAGCGAAGGTTGGGCCAAGTTCGTGTGGTCCGGTCACTCCGTGACCGGACCACATCCAAACTGATCCGCTACCGGCTGCACTGTCTACTTCACAAGCGTTTCTGGCTCTGAAAGCTCCTTCCACCTCACCCGTTCGCTTGCTATCCTAATACCGTCTCCTATTCCCACCAACCAAGGTGACCCACATGCCATTCTTCCCCGAAGTGCCGAAGATCAAGTTCGAAGGGCCTGATTCCAGGAACCTCCTCAGCTTTCGGCATTACAACGAAGCCGAAATCGTCGAAGGCAAGTCGATGAAGGAGCACCTGCGTTTCGCGGTCTGCTACTGGC
>SYHD01000148.1 GCA_005799265.1 Planctomycetia bacterium
AGAATCCGTCGCTTGCGCGTCCGGCTAACGGGCCGATTTAACTTTTGTCGGGGGCGTTAATTCTGCCGCTCGTCTTGCGAGGTGCGAATACCATGCAAATAAGCGTCGCCGTCGAGATTCTCGATCGCTTCCGTGCGCCAGCCGTGGCAGTCAAGCAGCTTCTCGAATCCCACGCCGCCGACGGGCGATTTGGCGCGGTCGTTGCCGATCAGCTTGGGAGCGACGAAGACGTGGATCTCATCGACGGCCTGGCGATCGAACAAACTGCCGAGCACGGCCGAGCCGCCTTCGACGAGCACGTTGGTCCAGCGGCGCCGGCCCAATTCGTCCAACAATTTCAGGACATCGGGCTTGCCGTCCTCGTCCGGCGGCAACGGCAGTACCTCGCAACGCGCCGCTGAAAGATGCCTTGCGGATGGCTGATACAGTGAATTGACGGCGATCAATGTCGGCACATCGGTCGCGGTACGCACAAGCTTTGACGTGGCCGGCAGTCGCGCGCGCGAATCGAGAATGACCCGGCAAGCGATGCGAGGTCCGGGCGGGCGGGCGGTCAGGAGTGGGTCGTCCGCCAGCGCGGTTCCTATGCCGACCAGAATGCCGTCCATCTTGCCGCGCAGTTCGTGGACGCGGCGGCGCGAGGTTTCATTGCTGATCCATTTCGAGTCGCCGGTCTTGGAAGCGATCTTGCCGTCGAGCGACATGGCCCATTTCGCGTGGACGTAAGGCCGGCCCGTGGCGAGCAGCTTCAGATACGGAGCATTTTGCCGCTGAGCTTCTCGCGCGGCGACGCCGAATTCGATGGCAATACCAGCGGCGCGAAGGAGTGCCGCGCTGCGGCCGGCGACTTGCGGGAACGGATCTTGCAGCGCGGCAACGATGCGCGTGATGCCGGCGGCAATCAGGGCGTCCGTGCAGGGCGGCGTCTTGCCGTGATGGCAACATGGTTCGAGCGTGACGTAAAGTGTGCCGCCGCGCGCCGCCGTGCCGGCTTGCAGCAGGGCGTGGACCTCGGCGTGAGGGCCGCCGAATTTCTGATGCCAGCCGACGCCGACTTCCTTCCCATCGCGCACGATGACGGCGCCGACGAGCGGATTTGGCTCGACGCAGCCTCGGCCTTGCTCGGCCAAATCGAGGGCGCGGCGCATCCAGAGTTCGTCATTGGAATTCATGGCGAGGCTTTCATACACCTAGCGCCTCTTGCAAGCGGCGAATTTGTTCGCTCATCGGGCACGGCGCCTTGGGCGTCTTCTGATTCGGCAACGCCTCCACCTTGAGATGAATGACAACCGGCCCAACGCCCGACAACGCCTCCCGTGCACCGGCTTGCCACTCCGCAAGCGTCGCGAAAGCATAAGTTCGTTTGATGCCGGCTCCACGCGCGATCATGGCGTAATCGACGTGGCCGACTCCCGCGTGTGCTTGGCCGCCGGTTACTTCGTATTGTCCGTTGTCGAGAATGACGACATAAATTCTCGCCGGGTGATGGGCCAGCGTGACCAGATTGCCCAGGCTCATCAACGCACAACCGTCGCCGTTGAGAACGATGACGCCGTGCTCCGGTTGCGCAAGAGCGAGGCCCAGCCCGAGGCTCGGCGCGTGCCCCATGGCGGAGGGGATGTACGCGAAATCCAGCGGCGACTGCGACAACTGCGGCCACAGCCCGGCGGAGCTCATCGTGGTGACGACGATTCGCTCGCCGCGCCGCGCGAGGACAACTTCCAGAGCCTGGCGTTGTGTCATGAGCATGGACAACCCTCTGCCGCTTGCGGCTTAGCGCTCGCGTGACGCCGTGCGAGCGCTAAGCCGCGAGCGGCGATTTCACTCCGCAATGAGCACCGCGCCCGCGCGTTTTGCCGCGTGCGATTGTTGAATCGCAGCGGCGAGATCGTCGGCGCTGTGATTCTTGTCGAGTACGACGTAGGGGATCTGCCACGCGCGCATGATCGGTTCGGCGAAGATTGGGCAGGTGTCGGCCGTCTTCCCCTGTTGATGCAGATAGTAGCTGCGTACGCCTACGACCATGAAGAGCGGCAGGTTCATGTCGTGGAGGACGTTGCGCAGCGCGTCACCCGCCTCGAAAAGTCCGGTGCACTGGATCATGACGATCGGCTTTTTGCCTCCCAGGTGCAACCCCGCGGCCAGCGCGAACGCTTCGCCTTCGCGGCACACGCGCAGCAGCGTCAGTCGCTTTTCCGCGGACAGTGCGGCATCCCACGTTCCGAGCTCGCTATCGGGAATCCAGACGACATGGGTGATGTCACTGCGAATCAGTGCGGCGGTGATGGAGGGGCCGTCTAACATAAGGCCGTCGTCCGTAGCCACGGAATAATAAGGGGTGTACCCAACAGCGGTATTTTCGTGAATCAAAAGTGGTTTGCAAGTGAATTCGAGACGCCTGCTACGACGACTGACTACGGACTACTGACAAAAAAAAGCCCGCTGAGGTGAATCAGCGGGCCTTTCAAGCGATCCAGAGATCGTTACTTCTTCTTGCCCTTATGTTCGCCATGGCACGCCGCGCAATTGGCAGCCTTCTTGAGGGCCTCGCCGTCGCCGGCCTTGGCGGCCTTGACGAGCGCTTCGGTCTTTTCCTTCCAGCTCGCCGCGTCGCCCTTCGGCGGCTCGCACTTGGCCAGGCCTTCGAACAGCTTGACGAGTTCGGCTTGTTCTTCCTTGCTGGCGCTGCCGCCGGCAACCTTCTTGCACAGCCCGCCAACCATCGCCTTCTTCATCACGACCTTGATCGTGACCTTGTCGCCGTCTTTACCCTTGTCGCCGCCTTGCAGGCTGCCGTCCACGACCAGGATGAACGCGAACACAGCAAACGCACTCAGAATCAAACCACGCTTCATGATAGGTCCCCACCTGTTGAAAATCACGCCGCCTCACAGCGAGCCGGCATCGTTCCACGATCTTTCCCGTTTATCGCACGAGAACGACCATCGTTCTCCGTGGGAAAGATGAAAGCCTTTTTTAGCACCGCGGCTGCCGAAAGCAAGCGCAATCTCGCCGCGATTTTGAGAAACTCCCTTGCCTAGACGATTCGCGTGCCAAGCTTATTCATCCCCTTTTTTATGGGCGAATACCGGTATTCGTTTGTTTATTTCGGCGCGGGTTTGGGCGTTTTGTCCTTGTTCGGCGCCGGTTTGGCGCGTTCGAATTTTTCCAGTTCCATGACGATATTCAGCCCCCCGGCGTCGACAGTCTGCTTGACGAAGCCAATATCCTTGACGAACCAGTAGGCCGTGTTGACGTTCTGGCCTTTACTTTCGAGGCGAATGTTGACACGGATGGCCTTGAATTTGCCTGCGGGAACCTCGATGGACTCTTCACTGCTCTCGCAGGAGTACTTGCCGTCGTCGTTGCCGACTTTGAATTCGCCTTGCCACTTGGCGCCGGCCTTGACGGGATATTTGAGCAGACAGATTGACGGGTCGATGTCCTGGCCGTTATTGCGATGGCGGAAGATACCTTCCTCGGTCTGGCGTAAGTGCTCGTTGGCGACGACCTTGTCTTTGATCGCCGCTTCCAGGCGCGCCATGGATTTACCGTTGATCATTTCGATTTTCACGATGCTGGAAATAGCGGTGACCGAGTTGCCTGCGACGGCTACGTTGAACGTCCATTTGTTGCCGACTTCGAGCGGATAATAGTTGTCGGCGCCGCCCGGATCCTTGTCGCCTTTGCCTTTTTTGTCTTGCGCGTTGATGAACGGCGCTGCCAGAAGCAACAATACGCCGAGTGTCGGCAGGAATTGCAGTTGCCTGTTCATAAGGCGGCCTTTCTCAACATGCCAAGGGATCCGGGGACGCAGGATGAGTCTAAGACCAAGATATACGGGTAGTTAATCATACAAATGAAAATTGGGAATGGAAGATGCCATTCCAGACCGTAAGAAACAATCATGGAATTCATCGAACTGCACGCGGTCCGCAAAGTCTATCACGTCGGCGACGTCGACGTGCCCGTGCTCAAAGGCGTGTCGCTGACGATACGCCAGGGCGAAATGGTCGCGCTGATGGGCGCGTCCGGCTCGGGCAAAT
>SYHD01000149.1 GCA_005799265.1 Planctomycetia bacterium
CATCTCGGCGATCCCGCCTTCACCAAAGTCCCCGAACGGCTCACCACCAAAGAATACGCTCGCGAACTCGTCAAGAAGATCAACCTCGAAAAAGCGACGCGCAGCGAGGATATCGCCAAGGACTTCGAGCTCGCCGTCGAAGGCGATAGCACGACACATTTCTCCGTCATCGACAAAGACGGCATGGCAGTCTCGAACACCTACACGCTTGAGCACGGCTTCGGTTCGCGCATCGTCGTCAAAGGGGCGGGCTTCTTGCTCAATAACGAGATGATGGACTTCAACTGGCGTCCCGGCGTCACCACGAAGGCCGGCGCCATTGGCACGGAGCCGAACACGGTCGCGCCGGGCAAGAAGATGCTCAGCTCGCAAACGCCGACGATCCTCGCCAAGGACGGCAAGGTCTTCCTCGTGGTCGGCAGTCCCGGCGGCCGCACGATCATCAACACGGTCCTGAACATCGTGGTCAACGTCGTCGATTACGACATGCCGATCCAGGACGCCGTCGATGCCCCGCGGCTGCACCATCAGTGGTTCCCGGACGAAATCAAATTCGAGGGAACCAAGCAACACGCCAACACAGTGAAGGCTCTCGAATCGCTGGGCCACCGCGTCGGCCTCGCCCGGCAAGGCGACGCCCACTCGATCTGGATCAATCCCAAGACCGGCGGCTACGTCGGCGCCGCGGACAAACGCCTCAGCGGCAAGGCGTCAGGATTCTAACCGTTTAGCGCTCGCCCTCAACCTTGAAATCGATCTCGCGTCTGACCCTATGCGCTGCGGCATCACCGTCATTGAAGTCCTGGTCGCCCTCGTCATCGGCCTGCTCGCGCTGGGGCTGTTCGTGATGCTGCTCGCGCGCCATCGCGAAAACGCCCTGCGCGTTCAGTGCAAGAACAATCTCAAGCTCATCGGCGACGCCTTCCAACAGTATCACGACTCCGGCGGCAACCTGGCGCACAAGCGTCTGCCCCCCAGCCGCATCGCCGACGGCTACGCCACCTGGGCCGTCTTGATCGCGCCATACTTGACGAAAGAAAACCCCTTGCAGCAATGGAGCGAGCAGGAATCGTACTTCGCGCAAGACGAAGAAGTCCGCCAGGCTCGCTTCCTCCATTATTTTTGCCCCTCGCGCCCGCGCACCGACACCCTGAGCGTGGCCGGCGATGTGAACAAGACCAACACGCATCAGCCCGGCGCCCTGGGCGATTATGCCGCAGTCGCCGGAGACGGTTCAACCGATTGGGCAAGCGTCAATGCCAACGGCGCCCTGGTGCTGGCCGACGGCATCGAACGCAAGGGCGAGCGGATCGTGAAATGGCACAGCGTCACCAGCCTGGACAAGCTCAAACGCGGCGAGGCCTACACGCTGCTGCTCGGCGAGAAGCATGTCCCCGCCGGTCAGTTCGGCGACGCCGCGGTCGGCGACGGTTCGCTTTACAACGGCGCCCATCCCGCCAGCTTCTCGCGCATCGCCGGGCCGGGTTTTCCGATCGCCCCGACCGTGTATTCTCCATTCAACAAGAACTTCGGCAGCTATCATAACGGCATCTGCCAGTTCCTCAACGCCGACACCAGCGTGCGCTGGTTGACTCCCGAAGTCAGCGAATTCGTGCTCGGCGAATTGGCCAAACGCGGAGATTAACGCCATGAAGCGATACGTTCTATCCCTTGTCGCGCTGGCCGTCGCGACGGCGTCCACGCCGGCAGACGAGCCGGGTGGGGCAAAGTACCGCGCTACCCAGCCCGGACCCAAACGGGTCTCGGCTCAACCGAAACGCCCCAACATCGTCTTCCTGCTCGCCGACGATCTGCGCTGGAACGTCCTCGGCTGCACCGGGGACAAGCTCGCCAAAACGCCGCACCTCGACGCCCTGGCGAAGCGCGGCGTCAACTTCCGCAATGCGTTCGTCACGACGTCGATCTGCGCCGTCAGCCGGGCCAGCATCCTATCGGGCCAATACGCGCGCCGCCACAAGATCAACGACTTCGCCACCGAATTCACGCCCGCCGCATACGCGCGCACCTATCCGATGCTGCTGAGAACCGCCGGCTATCGCGTCGGCTTCATCGGCAAGTTCGGCGTCGGCAAAATGATGCCCGACACATCGTTCGATTACTGGAAGGGTTTCCCCGGCCAGGGAACCTACTTCGGCAAAGAAGAGAAAACCCACCTCACTGCGCGCATGGGTGATCAAGCGATCGAGTTCTTGAAGGGCTGCAAGAAAGAGCAGCCGTTCTGCCTCTCGCTCAGCTTCAAATGCCCGCACGCGATGGATGCCGCCAAGCGCGAGTATCCTCCCGACCCGCGCGACGAAGATCTCTTCAAGGACGCGATGTTTCCGATCCCGCAGACCACGGACGCCAAGTTCTTCGACCAGATGTCGAAATTCGTGCAGGATTCCGAGAGCCGGAAACGCTGGGAACGCCGCTTCAAGACGCCTGAGATGTTTCAGACGATCGTGCGCGATTACTATCGCCTCGTCACCGGCATGGACCGCGAGGTGGGCCGTATCGTCGCGGAGTTGGAAAGGCTTGGACTCACCGAGAACACGATCATCATCTTCACGTCCGACAACGGCTAATTCTTCGGCGAACACGGCCTGGCGGACAAGTGGTACCTATACGAGGAATCGATCCGCGTGCCGCTCATCGTCTTCGATCCGTCGCTGCCGATGGAGAAACGCAATCGCACGCTCGAGCCGATGGCGCTCAACATCGACCTGGCGCCGACGATGCTCGCCTACGCCGGCGTCGGGGTCCCGATCTCGATACAGGGATCGTCGCTGCGTCCATTGGTGAAGGGGGAATCGCCCCAATGGCGTGGGGATTGGTTCTACGAGCATCACACGGCAGCCAAGATCATCCCGCCGTCGGAAGGCGTGCGCACGACGCGCTGGACCTACCTGCGCTGGTTGAAGGACGCGAAGAATCCGGTCGAGGAGTTGTACGACCTGCAAGCCGACCCGCTGCAGGAACGCAATCTCTCCGCGCAACCGCAGCATCAAGATACACTGCGGCAGCTGCGTGCACGCTGGGAGCAACTGCGTAAGAATCTTGAGTAGGCGTTCACCGGCCCACAGCGCAAGCAAGGGAATTTGGGAATCCCTTGCTTGCGCTGCGGGCTAGTGAGACGCGCGATGCTCCACCCGTATCACCAGCTTCAACCCTGACCACACTTCGTCCACCGCGCACACCTTGACATCCACCAGCGACGTGCTCTCGATAACCTCGCGAATCACATCCTCCGTGATATCGGTCGCAACCTTCGACGCCTTCTTCGGCCATGAGACCCAGATCATGCCGGCGGCCTTGATCTTCTTGACGTAGTGTTTCAGCTTCGCTGCAAGTTCTTTCTTGCTGACCGTGAAGAGATGGATCATGTCGAGATCGGCTTGCAGTTTTTCGACGAATTCGACGTGCTCAGGCAGCGGATCGACGAGTGCGTGATAGTTGTCCGGCACGTTATCTACGAAAACACGAAAGCAGGGCTTGTAACCGAGCTTTTTGGCGAGCGGGGTGCCGGAGTAGCCTGCGGACATGTCGTTTCTTCCGTATTCGTTTAGCGATTACACCATACCCCCGCTTTCATCACCGCCCGCACCTTTTCAAGACAGCGCAGATCACGCAGCGGATCACCTTCGACGACGATCAGATCCGCCCGTTTGCCCGCTTGCAACACGCCGCGATCGAATAGTCCGATCGCCTCCGCCGCCGTCGCCGTAACAGCACGCAGGATTTCGCCCGGCGTCAATTTCAGCTCTAACTCGGCCGCGCGCAGCCCCAGCGCGAATTGATCGATCGGGCACAAACGCACCCCGGCGTCGGAGTGGATCGTGTAACGGATGCCAAAGTCGATCATGCGGCGTTCGCAGGCAAAGCGTAGATCGAGCCGTTTGACTGGGGCGATGTCAAACGTCTTCACATCCGGCAGAAACGCTCGCCGCGCGAGTCCGGACATGGTCAGGCCGACGTATTGATTCTGATCAACAATTTTTCGCGCGAGTTCGGGATCGAACTCATAGCGATACTCCTCGACGCGCCAGTCGCAATGCTCAATGGTGCGATAGTTGGCCGCGACCACGTCCGGCAATGCGACCCGGCTCAACACATGTGCGGCGGCATGCTTGTTGGCGCGTCGGCCGACGTCGGCGATGCAGCGAAGCGAGGAGGCGTCGTACTGCGCCTGCATGGGATCGCTGGACGCCGTCATGTTGCCGCCGGTCGCCATCACCTTGAGAAAGTCAACGTCCTCGGCCAGCATGCGCTGGGCAGTACGTTCGACCTCGTCGCAGGTGTTCGCGATCAGGCCGAGCCAATGGCAATGCCCGCGCGTCGTGGTGATGGGGCCGCCGCACGCGAGGATGTCGGGGCCGATGATATCGCCGCGGCGGATGCGGTCGCGCACTTGCTGGACGTGATTCTTGGTGCCGCCGCAATCGCGAATCGTCGTCAGCCCTGCCCGCAGCGCGGCCTGAGCGTTGGCCTCGATGCGCGCCAGGAGCTGCGCTTCCGTCTCGGTCGTCACCTGGGCAATGATCGCCTCGTTGGTTGCCTGGGCCGACATGACGAGATGCACGTGCGTGTCGATCAGTCCCGGCAAAATCGTGCAGCCAGGGAAATCGACGCGCTCGCCGGAGCAGGTCGCCGGCGGCAGCAGGCTCGAGTCGACGCGCTCGATCATGTGGTCCGCGATGCGAACGACCGGACGCTGCATAGTAGGGCCGCCGACGCCGTCCCATAATCGGTCGGCGGTGAGCAAAATTTGGTTCATGGAGAGAGCCTCTGATTGGTTTGCATATTCTATAATGACGTTGCCCAAGTGGTCCCAACGAAAAAGGAGTTGCCATGAAGTTACTAATCCGAATTGCCCCCGTGCTTGTGGTCCTGTTTCTGGCCGCGCCTGTTCCCGCGCAGGACAAGACGAATCCGATCGAGGCGGAAGTGAAAGCAAATCTCAAGGACCTGACGAAACCGTTCACGATGATCGTTTTCGTAAAGATCAAGGACAGCGGGGCGTCGAAATTTGAGGCGGCCTTCTCGAAGGGTAGAGCGGGAACGCGCAAAGAAAAGGGGAACATCTCCTACGAGATGAGCCGTTCCACCAAGAATCCGGCCGAGTACATCGTGTACGAACGATGGACCAACTTTGCAGCATTGCAGAAACACATGCTGGAGCCCCATTTCACCGCGATGATCGGCGAGATTGGCGAATGGCTTGACGGCCCGCCCTCGGTGAAGGTATTTACCCCTGCGGGCGAGTGATCGCAGATGGCGCTAGCAACAAGGGCATCCTCGTGAGATGCCTTTGTTCTTGCGCTGAGAGTAGTATGTGGCAAGAAGATCGTATCAAACTCCTGGCCAGGTATCGCTCGCCGAAATGCAAGATCGGCGGATCAATCTTCTGCGGCCCTTTCGGCGTAGCGTTCGCGTGGCGTCCCACGAACACTTCGCCGCAATCGGCACGAATTCGAGGGACCACCATGACTCGCGCCATCATTGCATTCCTACTGCTCATTGCCGTCCGCCCGGATGTCGAACTGAGCGCTCAGCTGGAGACCGAAGACGTGAAACTCGAACGTCATTTCAAGCAATACCTCGACGCCGAGTTCAAGCTCCATCCCTTGAGCGCGACGCGCGCGGGCAATCACGATCACGACGATCGGCTTGACGACATTTCCGCCAAGGCGCGCAAAGCCTCGATCGACCGCACGCGCAAGACGCTCGCCGAATTGCCGAAGCTCGTCGATCACAATAAGCTCACGCGTTCCGCCCAGATCGATTACGAAATCTGGGAGCATCATCTCAAGAAAGAGCTCTGGCTCGCCGACAACACCGATTCGTTCGCCAACGATCCGCGCGTCTACAATCACTATGTCACCGAGAGCGTTTACTCTCTGCTCACGCAATCGACGTTGCCGCAGCCGATCAACGTCAAGAATGCGATCGCCCGCATGGCCCAGATCCCGAAGATCGTCCTGGCCGCCAAGGAGAGCGTCAAGAATCCTCCCAAGGTCTTGACGGAGGTCGCCATCAAGCAGAATCGCGGCGCCATCGGCTTCTACGAGCGCGGCATTTTCGAGCTGGCGGGCGAAGACGCGGCCAATAGCGAACTCAAGAAGGCGTCCAAGAAGCTTGTACCTGTTCTTAAGGGGTATCAGACGTTCCTCGAAGACGAGGTGCTTGGGCGCTCGACCGGCGCATGGCGGCTGGGCAAGGAGAAGTTCGCCGCGAAGCTGATTCTCGAACTCGATGCGGGCGTCACGTCAGCGGAGGTCTTGAAGGAAGCCGAGGACGAAGCCGACCGCGTGGAGATGGAAATGTACGTCATCGCGCGCCAGCTATGGAAACAGACCTTCCCAAAGCGGGTGCTGCCGGTCGATGACGAGAAGGGTCGCCGCGAGACGATTCGCCTGGTGCTCGAAGAGACAAGCAAGGAGCACGGCAAGGCGGACGATCTGGTCGTGGATGCCCGCGCCGGCTGCGAGCAGATCAAGAAGTTCATCAAGGCCAAGGACATCCTGCGCTTGCCGCAATCCGATCAGTGCAAGATCATCGAGATGCCCGAATTCCAGCGCGGCTTCTCGATCGCGTATCTGAACTCGGCGCCGCCGCTCGATCCGAAGGCGTCGAGCTACTACGCAATCAGCCCGCCGCCGAAGGACTGGGAGCCGCGCCGCGTCAAGAGCTTCATGGAGGAGTACAACCGCCACATCCTGCAAATCCTCACGATCCACGAAGCGTACCCCGGCCATTACGTGCAGCTCGAATACGCCAATCGGCATCCGTCGCTGGTCCGCAAGGTGCTGTCATCGGGCGTCTTCGCGGAAGGTTGGGCCGTCTATGTCGAGAAAGTGATGCTCGACGAAGGCTACGGCAACGGCGACCTGAAGCTACGGCTCAATCAGCTCAAGTGGTACCTGCGCGCGGTGTGCAACGCGATCCTCGATTACAGGATGCACTGCACCGACATCTCGGACGAAGAAGCGATTCAATTCCTCATCCTACGCGCGTTTCAATCGGAGGCAGAGGCGATCCTCAAAATCTTGCGGGCCAAGCAAAGTTCCGTTCAGCTCTCGACGTACTTCGTGGGCCGCATGGCGTTTCAACGCTTGCGCCGCAGCGTGCAGAGTGAATTGGGCGAGCGTTTCGAGTTGGGCCGCTTTCATGAGGCGGCGCTCGATCATGGCAGCGTGCCGGTGAAGTATCTGCCGGAGGTGACACGCGAGCGGCTGAAGCGGGCGCGGTGAGGTTGCGCCGGGTGTTCAATCAAATAAGTCGAGGCGGCGGAACCAGCGCTCGCTATCCCGCACGCTCGCTGCGCTTGCATGCGAGCTTGGGAAGATCTCTTGACGCGACAGTTGGTCGATCTTCTTGGCGTTTTTCTTTTTCGGCGCGAGTTCTTTGCCCTTCCACCATGTCGGCCCCTCGGCCTCGATCTCGGCGTTTAGCTTCAGCAGCGCTTTCTTCATCGCGTCGAACTTCATCGGCTCCTTCGCGACGAGGTCGAGCGTTTGCTTGACGTCGTTCTTGAGGTTGTACATCTCGAACTTAGTCAGGGCCGGATTTGCCAGCAGCGTGTAATCGCCCTGGCGCATCGCGATCTTGAATTCCTCCGGCGCGATCGCGCAGCGCCAGTACATCGGCCCCTTGCGCTCGATCTCCTTGTTCGAGAAAGCCGGAACGAAGCTGACGGCGTCAAGGACGCGATCCTTCGGCAGTGGCGTTTTGGTAATCTCGCAGAGCGTCGCGAAGATGTCGGTGCCGACGACGGGCTGATCGGAAGTCTTGTTCGCGGGGACGTGCCCCGCCCAGCGCACCATGAAGGGGACGCGGATGCCGCCTTCGTAGATGGAGCGTTTACGACCGCGCAGTCCGCCAGTTGACCCACGCGTGCGGCCCTTGAGCCCATTGCCTTCGGGGCCGGTGTCGCTGGTAAAGATGACGATGGTGTCATCGGCGAGATTCATGTCGGCGAGCGCCTGCATAAGTCGGCCGAAGGCGGCGTCGGCCTGCGTGACGTTGCCGTGATGTTGGGCCTTCTCGGGATCGTTCTTGATGAGGTCGGGATAGTTCGCCTGGAACTTGGGATCGCTCTCGATGGGCAGGTGCGGTTCGTGGAACCAGACGGACAAGAGAAAAGGCTTACTTTTGTCGTGCTCCTTTTTCAACCAGTGGATCGCTTCATCGACGATGACGTGCGACGAGAAGCCCTTGATTTCGCCGACCGCCTTGCCGTTGCGGACGAAGTTCTTGGGGTCCTTGTGGCTCGGCGCGGCATTGTTCTGCGTGCCGAGCCACCAGTCGTAGCCGTGGTCGTTAGGCTGCGGTTGCTTGGCATTGTTGAACAGCCCGTTGAGGTGCCATTTACCGACGTGGCAGGTGGCGTAACCGGCGCGGCGCAGCAATGTGGCGATGGTGATCTCGGATGCCCGGAGATGATACTCGGTGCCTTCGGGGATCCAGTTGAAGACACCGTTGCGATACGGCGTGCGGCCCGTGAGGATGGCGGAGCGCGACGGCGAACATACGGCACTGGCGGAGTAGCCTTGCGTGAAACGCATTCCCTGCGTCGCGAACTTATCGAGGTTAGGCGACTTGATCGTCGGATGGCCATAACACGCGAGGTCGCCGTAACCCATGTCGTCGGCAAGGACGACGACGATGTTGGGGCGTTTCGTCTTGGCGTCTTGTGCGTGGAGCGGACCGGTCAGAACGAAAAACGCGGCGACGATGAGCCCGAAAGCAGTTCGATTGCACATGCCGATCTCCTTGCAGCCCGATCAGGGTCGAACAACGTTCGGCAATGTATCAGCGCGAGCGAGCGCGGGCAAGAAAGTTCAGGGCGTCGCTTGCGGTTTTTGAAAGGGCGTCAACCTTTGGCAAGCCCTGATGAATTGGCGGTGCGAAAGCGGTGACCGCTCGCGTGTGACTTTTGCCTGCGAACGCTAAACGGGAACACCGACCTGCCGACTGAACCCATCCATCCCCCCCAACCGGCGTGCGAGTTCGCCCACTTCCGCATCCGTCATCGGCCGCAACGGCAAGCGCACCGGGCCGCAATCGACGCCGACGAGACGCATCATCGCCTTCGACGCGCGGCTGAAGCCGAACGCCTGCAGGATGCGAATCATGCGCACGCTCTGGAGTTGGGCGGCGCGCGCCGTGGTGAGATCGCCCTTGTTGAACGCGTGGATAAGACGTTGATAGAGCGGCGCCGCGAAATTGTACGTGCTGCCGACGGCCCCCTTGATGCCCAGCGACAAGCCCGCAAGCAACAGTTCGTCGTAGCCGAACACGATGTCGAACGAATCCAACGCGAGGCATTCTTGCAGCGTCATCAGATCGTTGTTCGTGAACTTGATGCCGTGCAGAGTCGGAATCGATTTGGCGCCTTGCTCGAGAAATCGGGCGGTCGCGATCGGTACGTTCGTCATCGTCGGGATGTCGTAATAGTAGAAGGGCGTCCGCGGCGCGGCCTCGGCGATGGACGCGCAATAGGCGATCAGATCGTCGAGGTTCGGCTTGAAGAAGTTCGGCGCCATGATGGCGATCGCGTCGGCGCCGAGTTTGGCGGCATGCGTCGCCAGCGCTTGAGCATCGCGCACGCTGTTCGAGCCAACGTGAACGACGAGCGGCATTTTCCCCGACGCGGCTTCGGCCCATGCTTCAGTGATGCGCAGCCGTTCGGCGAGCGTCAGCGACAGACTCTCGCCGGTGGTGCCGCAGATGAAGGCGCCGCGAACACCCGTCTCCAGCAGCAGCTGGGTTTGTGCCGATATTGTCTGGGGCCGCAGACTGCCGTCTTCGTGCAGCGGTGTGTGTGGGGCGGCAATCAATCCGGTCAAGCGAAGCGGGAATCGCATGGCGTATCCTTTAAGCCGCTTGTGGCTTGGCGATCGAGCGAACGCCCAGCCGCAATCGGCATGAAAATTCCGATTTTCCTATTGACTTTCCCCAAGGAAACGTCAGTCTTATGATAAGAAAAGCGAGCCCACCTGCCTGCCTTGTTTCCCGCCAGTGGTCCCACCTGGGAGTTCTTACATGCTCGATCTGAATGTTGGCCAAGCGTCCTCCGATTGCACTGGCACTTCGCGCCGTGAATTCCTTCGCGTCGGCGGCCTATCCGCTTTGGGCCTGACGCTCGCGAATTTCTTCCGGGCTCAAGCGAGCGCGGCCGACTCTCCGGGCGCTAACGCTTCCGGCTCTGTCAATCGCCGCAACGTCAACTGCATCTTGATGTGGATGCAGGGCGGGCCGAGCCATATTGATACATTCGATCCCAAGCCCGACGCACCGGCCGAGATCCGCGGTGAGTTCAATACGATCCAGACTCGCCAGCCCGGCGTCCGCATTGCCGAGCATTTCCCCTACCTTGCCGAACAATTCGACAAGCTGAGCCTGATTCGCGGACACGATCCGCAGAACGGCAGCCACGGCGTCGCCGATGCCCTCATGATGAGCGGCCATCGCTTCAACCCCGCCCTGCCCTTCCCGTGTTTCGGCTCGGTCGTGGCGAAAGAGCGAGGATATCGCGACAACATGTTCCCGTTCGTGCAGCTAGGACGCAACATCGATCGTCGCTTCAATGGCGGCATCGGCGGCTTCTTGGGCGATCAGTATAACGCCTTCGAAGTCCACGATGACCCGAGTTCGGCCGCCTTCCGCGTGCGCGATCTGAGCATCGACGAAAACGAGCGCCCGCGTCTGGAACGCCGCTACGGCATGCTCCAAGAGATCGACCGCTATCAGCGCGAGATGGAAGCGAATCCGTCGGTGCAAGCACGCGACGCTTTCTACGAACGCGCCCACACGCTCATCACCTCGCCCGCCGCCAAGCGTGCCTTCGACCTGACGCAAGAATCCGACCGCGTGCGCGATCAGTATGGCCGCACCTCGTTCGGGCAGTCGTGCCTGCTCGCTCGGCGTCTCATCGAATCGGGCGTGCATTTCGTCACGGTCACCAGTGGCGGATGGGACACGCACGTCAATAACTTCCGCAGCCTGAAAGACCGCCTCCTGCCGCCGCTCGATCGCGGCTACGCGGCCCTCTTGCAAGATTTGCACACGCGCGGCATGCTCGACAACACGCTCGTAGTTTGGTTCGGCGATTTCGGCCGCACACCGGTTGTC
Organism: Planctomycetia bacterium; assembly: GCA_005799265.1. GTDB lineage: Bacteria > Planctomycetota > Planctomycetia > Gemmatales > Gemmataceae > SIAQ01. The sequence continues at coordinate 11,134 of SYHD01000149.1, forward strand.
AATCCGTCAGCCGGCCGCGATCACTGGGCGACCGCTGGTGTAGCGACATTGGGCGGCGGCGGCATTCGTATGGGGCAGACCGTCGGCGCCACCAACGCTCGCGCCGAGGTGGTCGTCGATAGCCCGGTCCGTCCGCAAGATCTGGCGGCGACGATCTATCACGCTCTTGGCGTTCCGCTCAACACCTGGTATCGCGCTCAGGATGGCCGGCCGATCGAACTCGTGCCGACGGGCCGCCCGGTGCGGCAACTGATCTGACATTGTTTAGCCGCGGGTCGCAGACCCGCGCGGTTCTCAGAACTGCAGCTAAACGGGTTTTCCCGGAAGGTTCGAAAAAGCTCGGCGCGTCCACGCCGGGCTTTTTTTCTTGGTGTGCCGAGTCAATTTGCGAATAACCGCGTTGCCCACTCGAAGATAGCCACGCATAACGCCGAAACGATGGCGGCCCCTGGAATGGTGAAGACCCACGCCCAGACGACTCGCCCCGCGACGCCCCAGCGCACGGCCGAGAATCGCTGCACCGAGCCGACGCCGACGATCGATCCGGTGATGGTATGCGTGGTGCTGACGGGAATGCCGCCGAAAAGGGTCAGGACGAGGGTAAACGCTGCTCCCGATTCGGCGCAGAAGCCATCCACGGGCCGCAAGCGAATAATGCGCTGTCCCATCGTTTTCACGATGCGCCAGCCGCCCATGAGCGTACCAATGCCCATCGCCAGATGGCAGGCGAGGACCATCTCGGTCGGCACGTGCGAATGGTCCGACGCCCTGATGATCGCCCCTCGATAGAGAAAAAGTTCCGGCGCTTCCCTGAGTCCCGGCTGCTCCGAGTCGAGATAGGCCTCGGCACGTTTGAGGTGTCCCGGCGCGGCCAGGATCTTCGCCAGTTCCTTCTTGAAATCATCTTCCTTCGAAAAGAACTTGTCCTTGAGCGGCATCAGCCGAACACGCACCTCGTCGGGCACTTTGCCGGGGGCGATTTTGAAAAGCGCCGCAACATCCGCGGGCAACTTGCCCGACTCCACTTTGAGCAGCTTGGCAACGCTGGCGGGCACTTCCTTGGGCGGCGATTTCTTGGGATCCGGCGTCATCGCCTGGAACGACTCGTCGGTCAACGCGTAACGGTTGTGCCATTCGAGGTCGCGATTGGCGCCCATGGCTGCGACGAGCAAGACGAGAATGATGCCCATCGTTTTCTGCGCGTCATTGCCGCCGTGCCCCAGGCTGTAGAGCGCCGCCGAGACGAGTTGACCGCGGCGAAAGATGATATCGACGGTGCGTGGCCGCGCCTTGCACCAGTAGACGATCCAGTAGACAGCGACCGTGATGGCCAGACCGATCGCGAGACCGAGCAACGGCGCCACCAGGATGAAGATGCACGTCTTGCCGATGCCATCCCATACCAGCGCGGACCAACCGCTATGCACCAGGCCGGCGCCGACCAGACCGCCGATGAGCGCATGCGATGAGCTGGTCGGCAGCCCCCAGTACCACGTCAAAATGTTCCAGGCGCAGGCGCCAATCAGCGTGCCCGCGATCACCGAGTTCGTCACCACGTCGGGGTTGATGATCCCTCGGCCGATCGTCCCTGCGACGTTGAGATTGAACACCAGAAACGCGATGAAATTGAAGAAGGCCGCCCACATCACTGCCTGCCCCGGCGTGAGCACGCGCGTCGACACGACGGTCGCGATCGAAGTGGCCGCGTCGTGCAGCCCGTTCAGATAATCGAACACCAGCGCCAGGCCGATGAGCAGCAAGACCACC
>SYHD01000014.1 GCA_005799265.1 Planctomycetia bacterium
GAAACTCATCCGCCACATCCTGGGCCGGCCCCATCACCAAATTCGCCACGCCGGGCGGCAACCCCGCGTCGATCATGCACTCGAAAACTTGCACGAGCGAGAGCGGCGATTGCGTCGCCGGCTTGCAAACGATCGTGCAACCGGCAGCAAGCGCCGGCGCGATTTTGCGCGATTGCAGCGTGATCGGGAAGTTCCACGGGCTGATGGCGCCGACGACGCCGACCGGATGCTTCAACGTCACGTGCTTCTTGCCCGGCTGCGAATTAGGAATGAGCTGGCCATACGCGCGTTTGCCTTCTTCCGCGAACCACTCGAACGTGTCGGCCGAGTGGAGGATTTCCGCTTTCGCCTCCGCGAGCGGCTTGCCCTGCTCGGTCGTGAGGGTGCGAGCGATGGCATCGGCCCGTTCGCGCATCAGGTCGGCGGTCTTCTTGAGCACCTTGGCCCGATCGAACGCTGTCAGCTTCATCCACGCGGGCATCGCCTTGCCGGCCGCGTCGATGGCGCGTTTGACATCGGCCCGGCTGCCGAACGCCATCTCGACGATGACATCCTCGGTCGCCGGATTGATGACGCCGACGGTCTTGCCGTCCTGGGCCGTACACCATTGGCCGTCGATGTACATCTTCTTGGTGGTGGCGGTAGCGCTCGCGGCGGCCATGGCTTGCTCCTTGTGAATGGATCAGGGATTGTCATTGTAAGGTAGCGAGCGAAGTCGGCGAGTACGTGGCACCGAGTTTTCCGTGGGTCGTCGATTCCGGCGCTGCTTATTCTTCACCAATAAGGCAGGCCGCTCAAGATTGGAGGTCATGTCAAGGTTGGATCATGTCGAGACGAGTGAATTCGTAGTACGGTCCCATCAAATTCAACACGTAGCTCAATCGTGGCGTCTTCGTCATTTTGACAAGGGCAACCGCTGCAGCGGATTGGGCCAGCGTAAGCCGGTGACGTTCCACCAGCCGCCCTGGATCATGTCGTAGCTTACCGTTCCCTTGAACTCGCAATACTTATTGTTCATCTCGAGGTAGACCGAATGGCCTTCTTGCTTCCAACTGCCGGTCGTGTAGGAGCTGTTGGTGTGGCTCCAGGTGAGTCGGCCATCGGGCTCGAAGACGAGGGTCATGTCGGCTTTTTCGTAGGTCTTGCCGAACCAGCGGGTGCCGCGCAAGTCGGGATACGCGGGCGGAGTTACGGGCAACGGCGGCGGATCATAGCGCGGCCGCGCCGGGATGGCCAAGGCGGCGGGGAGTGCGGTCGTTAGCAAGAGGAGCCAGCACGAAAGGATGCGACGCATATGGCGAACTCCCTATTGCCGATTGCGGCTCATTTGTCGAGCGTGGTGCGCTGCAGCGTCTGCATGGTTTTGCCGCCGGTCTTGCTGGTCGACTCGCCGACGATGGTGTTCGAGTCCTTGATGGTGCCGCGGAACTCCAGGATTGTGTTTCCCTTGGTGATGAAATGATCGAAAATGAGCGTGTTGCCTTCGACTCGCCAGGAGCCTCGGCCCTTGATGGGGTTGGCCTTGCTTGCGGGCGTGCGGTAGCTGACGGTTCCGTCAGCCTCAAAGACGAAGAGGCGGTTGATGGCGTTGAGCTTGCCCAGCCAGGCGCTGCCACCGAGATAGACGGAGACGACGGGCGCCGGCGTCGGTGCTCGGGGAGGCTCGGGCGGAACGTACAAAGGCCGGGCGGGGATCGCGTAGGCGATGCTGATTGCCGCGACGAGAGTCGTGATCGTGGAAAGGAGGTAGCGCTGCATCAAGGAACTCCGCTGGTAAACCTTTGCACTCTGAGTCGTGGGAGCCGGAAACAGTTATTTTCGATGCGACGTAACCGCTTGTCAATGGTCATCTGTGGAACTGCGGAACAAGAACGGGGTCTTCATTATCGATCCGTTTCAGGAGCGGCTTGCACCGTTGACCGGCCTTGTTCCAGCCTTCGCCCTGGATGACGTCGCCCAGGAGGACGGTATCGTATTCGCTGTATTTATTGATCTCGAAGAAGAGCTTGTTGCCTTCCAGTCGCCAGGAGCCCGCCGTGGTGCCGCCGGGTTCGCCGTAGGTCAGCGTGCCGTCCCCATTGAAAACGATGCGCGAGTTCGGGTCATAAAGTTGTCCGCGCCAGACACTGCCGGCCAGCACCTGCACCTCCGGCGGCTTGGGTGGGGCCTCCGGCATGTACGGCAACCGCGCGGGGACGGCGCCCGCAGCGAACGCAAGACCGAACCACACGGCCAAGACAGCGAGGCTGCGTTTCATCGGTACACTCCCGTCATTGAAACCAGATGGGCAACGCGGCCGCCAATTCGTCGACAAACTTGCTGCGCGGCCAGACGATATCACAACCCGCGTCGCGTGCCGCCTTCAAAGTTGGCGCATCGACGTGCGAGCCATAACCGACCAACGTGGGCCTGGGCGTCAGGGCGAGCAATTCCGGCGTCAGCTGGTGGATGTCAAGCCCGGGCGTATTCAAGTCAAGGATAACACAGCGCGGCGGTGATTGTCTCGCAAAATGTAGAAGGTCTGCGACCGATTTCACGGCACGCACCGTTAAACCCAGCGCAGCTGCCGTGCCGGTCACGCGACTCGTGAAGATGAGGTCGTCGCACAGCAAAAGGCCGATCATTCTCGCTTCTCCCACTGCGTGACCGGGCTACGTACTGCGTAGTGGTCGGCAGATCCCTGCGCGAGCCGCATCCTCCGGTCACGGAGTGACCGGGCCACGCTCAAATCGCTTCGGGCCCGCGTTCGCCGGTGCGGATGCGGATGACGTCTTCGAGCGGAACGATGAAGATCTTGCCGTCGCCGATGCGTCCCTCCGGCCCGGTGCGTCCCGCCTCCATGATTGCGTTGACGGTCGGCTCGACGAAGTCCTCGTTGACGGCGACTTGCAACTGCACCTTGTTCAGGAGCGTCACTGTCATCTCATGGCCGCGATAGACTTCGGTCTGGCCTTTCTGTCGGCCGAAGCCGCGGCAGTCGATCATCGTCAGGCGAAAGACTTCGACCTTGTTGAGCGCCTCTTTGACGGCTTCGACTTTCGACGGCTGAATAATCGCGATGATGAGTTTCATGTGGTCAATCTCCGGTGAGCCGGGCAACTAACGAATTTGCTTCAACGCTTTCTCGGCCGCTTCGCGAATGGTGGCGCGGCCGTCTTCTTTTCTAATCGCGTCGAGAACTTTGGCAGCGCTCTTGGCGCGCGAGCCGAGCTCGCCCAACTCTTGAATCGCGGCGATGCGATTTTCGTTGGAGTCGTCCTTTTCCGCGGCAAGGGCCAGGTGATCGACTGCCTCGTCGTTGGTCTTGCCCAATACACCGGCGAGGCGGATCGCGTTGTTGCGGATGCCGCTGTCGGGTTCGTTTTTCTTGTCGAAGCGCGTCTTGACCGCGGTCCATGCCGGTTGCGCTTTGGCGCCGAGTGCGTGCAACGTCGTCGCCGCGGCTTTACGGATCTCGAGGTTTTTCTCGACCAACGATTTGGATAGTGCCGCGAGGGCTTCCGTGGAATCGCCTGCCGTGCGGGCAAGGCCATCGATGGCGGCCTCGCGCAGCGCGGTTGGGTTGTCGCTCTTGTTGACAATCTCCACGAAGAGCGTCAGCGTCTGTGGGTTCGTCGAGCCATAGCGGCTGATGATGTGGACCGCGCCGGTGCGAACCAGTTCGTGTTCGTCCGCATTTTTGGCGGCATCGATCAGGGCCGGCACCGCGGGGGCGGCGCCCTTTTCCATGTTGCGCATGGTGCTGACGATGGCCACGCGAGTGCCGGCGTGTTTGTCCTTCAGTCTGTCGATGAGAATGTTGAGATATTGCGGCGCCTGCCCCAGAAACATCTTTGAGCCGAGCGCCGTCGCGGCCGCCTCGCGCACGTCTTTGTCGGCGTCGTTTTGCAGACGATCCACCAGGGCAAGCGTCGTGCCGCGTTTTTCCGGGCCCAGGCGCCCGAGCAGGATGACTGCCTGTTGACGCACGCTGGCATCAGTGTCCTTCTCGACGCAATCGAGCACGGCCGGCAAACCGGTGGTCCCGGCCTTGGCGGTGGCCTCCAAAACGATCAGCGAGGCGCGGCGAAACTTGGGATCTTCCTTCTGGTTACGCAGGAGCGCAATCCATTCGCTTATCGTTTTACCAAATTCCTTTTCCTCCTTCTCGGCTGGTTTCTTATCGTCCACCTTGTCCTGTCCATTGGTTATGGCCTGACCGGCGCTCAATGAGACGGCGACGACCAGTGTGAGCCAATTGCGCTTCATGGCGAGATCTCCCGGAATAGGTGCGTGAACAAACTGCATCATACAAGATAGGACGGCGAAACTCAAACGTTCAAACGCAATCAGTCATCGTTTGGTGTTCGCACGCCGCCGTGCGAACACCAAACGAATGCCAGGACATCTTGACGAACTATCGACGACGCCGATACTGAATAAGGTTTCACAATCTATTTCCAAGAGCTTCCGAGGCACGCATGGCCGCTACCTGTGTCGTCGGCCTGCAATGGGGCGACGAGGCCAAGGGCAAAATCGTCGATCTGTTGACCGGCGACCACCATCTGGTCGTTCGCTACAATGGCGGCGCCAACGCCGGGCACACCGTCGTCCGCGATGGGAAAACCTACAAGCTCTCGTTGCTGCCGACGGGCATCCTCTCGCCGCACATGCAAGCGGTCATCGGCAACGGCGTCGTCGTAAACCCCGTGCGCTTCTTCGAAGAGGTCACGAACCTGCGCAGCGCCGGCATCCCAGTCGGCGACAATCTTGTCGTCAGCGATCACGCCCACCTGATTTTTCCCTATCACGTCGAGGAGGAACGCCTCGTCGAACTCGGCAGCGATTCTGCGATCGGCACCACCGGACGCGGCATCGGGCCGTGCTATCAGGACAAAGTATCACGCTCCAACGGCATCCGTGTCGGCGATCTCCTGCATCCCGCGCACCTGCGCGAACGGCTGCGGACAATCGTGCCACGCAAGAACATCATCTTATCGGCGCTCGCCAAGGACGCGAAACGCTTCGACGCCGATCAGCTTTGCGACGAATACCTCGGCCACGGGGACAAGATGAAGCCGCACATCCAGGACACCGTCCGACTGCTGCATCAAGGGATCCAGCAAGGCAAGCGACTCTTGTTCGAGGCGGCCCAGGGAAGCTTGCTCGACGTCGATCACGGCACGTACC
>SYHD01000150.1 GCA_005799265.1 Planctomycetia bacterium
CGATGGCTGTGATGAAAAGCCAGATTGTGTCTCGGTGATGAAGTTGCACGCGGCCAAGGGGCAGGAGTTCCCGGTCGTCTACATGATGGCTAACGAGCAAGGCATTCTGCAGCACGAGCGCAGCCTGAACGAGAAAGCCCAGTTGGAAGAAGAGCGTCGCCTGGCGTTCGTCGGCATGACGCGAGCGCAGGACGAGTTGTACCTTTCGTATGCGAGGATGCGCGAGTTCCGCGGCCAAACGCTCTACGCGGTGCCGAGCATGTTCCTGGAGGAATTGCCGCACGACGGCGTCGAACTGATCGACCTGTCGTCGAGCGCGATGCGAACGACGGGCGCGGTCGAAGGCTGGCGCAAGACGACGGCAAGCGCGAGCCAGGGGTGGTATGACACCGGCTTCGCCAAGACTTCGACGAAGACGCGCGACGATGACACCACCAAGTCGGCACTTGTTAACGAAGAGGGACATTACGAGGTCGGCACGCTGGTACACCACGACGTCTACGGCGTCGGCCGTATCACCGATGTGTCGGGTCATGGGGCTCTGCGCAAGCTCAAGATTCGCTTCTCGACCGGCGAACGGAAATTCCTCGCTGCGAAAGCGAAACTGACGGTGGTCCAGGACGGTTGAAGCAATAAGAATCGACTGTGAATCCAGTGTTCGCGCGGCGTCCGGCGAACGCTAAACGAACATACGAGATTTATCATGTTTACTCTCAGTGCTTTCGCCGATGAAATTGATCCCGATCCGCTCAAGCAAATTGCCGTCCTGCAATCGTGCGGCGTGCGCCACATCGAGTTCCGCTCGATCTACGGCACGAACGTACTCGCCTTGAGCGACGCGCAAATCCAGGAGTTCAAGTCGCTCCTCGACAAGCACGGCTTCAAGCTCAGCGCCATCGGCTCGCCCATCGGCAAGATTAAGATCGACGATCCGTTCGAGCCGCACCTCGAGAAATTCAAGCGTGCCATCCACCTGTGTGGTGTCTTCGGCACGAAGAACATTCGTATCTTTAGCTACTACCCGCCCGACGGCTTCAACGGCGATTGGTCCAGATGGCGTGGCGAGATCATGAGCCGCATGACGAAAAAGTGCGAGCTTGCGGCCACGGCGGGCGTGCGGCTCATCCACGAGAACGAGCATCGTATCTACGGCGATTCGCCCGAGCGCGTCACCGACCTGATGACAACGCTGCGCAAGTCATTCGGCGCCGATGTCGTCGGCGCGGTACACGATCCGGCGAATTTCGTTTTCTGCGGCTACGATCCGTGGCAAGGCTGGCAGGCGTCGAAGCCGTGGCTGGTGCACTTTCACATCAAGGACTGGATCGCCAACGCGCCGCACGGGTCGCTGGCCGGCGAAGGGCAGGGGCGCATCCCGGAAGTGATCGCCGACGCCGTCAAGATGGGCTACACCGGCTTCGCGACGATGGAGCCGCACCTCTTGGGTGGCGGGCCTACGGGCGGCGTCACCGGGCCGGAACTGTTCCCGAAGGCGGTGGCGGCGTTCAAGGCGATTCTCGACAAGGCGGGCGCGAAGTATCAATGAATCTGGTAAAATAGGGTTGCGTCGTACATGTTATCTCTTGGGAGGATGCTCATGGCGCGAACCGCGGAGGCGACTCGATTGAAGGAATCAGTCAAGGAAGCGATTGTCGAATTAATGCAGGAAGAGCCCGCGCTCTTTCAGGAGATGATCGTGGAAGCCCTTGAGGACATGGCGTTGCTTCGCGCCATGAAGGAAGGCCGCAAGACCAAGCTGGTTCCTCGCGAAAAACTCTCAGATCTTCTCAAAGGAAAAAAATGAAGATGCTTTTTCGCGAGGGCTTCTGGCGCGACGTGAACAAGGAAATCAAGGACAAGAAAACAATTGTGCGCATCGATGAGGTAATCGAAGAAGCCGTGGCTGCGGCAAGCATTTCCGCCATGAAAAACGTCAAGAAGCTGAAAGGCGCCGCCAACGCATATCGCATCCGCGTTGGCGGTTTTCGCCTTGGCGTCTTCGTGGAAGATGATGTCATTGAATTCGTACGTTGCCTTCCTCGCAAGGACATGTATCGCTACTTTCCGTGAGGCATGGCGTCTTGACCTTCCAGCAAATCCACATCCGCGTCAACGATGCCGCCACCGGCCAACCGACCCCCGTGCGTCTGCGCATCACCGACGCTGCGGGAACCTATTTCGCGCCGTATGGCCGGCTGACCGAGTTCGCAACCGGCGTCAATCAAGACGTCGGCGGCAACGTCCTGATCGGCGCCAAGAAATGGGCGTACATCGACGGCACCTGCGAGATCCTCTTGCCGCCCGGCTCGCTGCACATCGAGATCGCGAAGGGCCCGGAATTCAAGCCGATCGACGAAGACATCCAACTGCGGCTCGGCAAGATGTCGCTGCGATTCACTATCGAACGCTGGAGCGATGTCCGCAAGCAAGGCTGGTACTCCGGCGACACGCGCGTGCATTATCTGTCGCCGGATGCGGCATTGCTGGAGGGGCAGGCGGAGGATGTCGCAGTCGTCAATCTATTGGCGAAGGTGACGACGATCGAGGACGCCTCCGGCGAGACCCAGCGTGCGATTCCGAACATCCTGTCTTTCAGCGGCCAAGCATTCGCGCGGCACGCCGCCGATTGCGGCGTCGCGGTGAATACGCACAACGTGCATCGTGAACTCGGTAGCCTTGGGCTCTTGCACTGTCATCGCATCGTTTTCCCTTTGTCCTTCGACAACGCCGACTGGGCGCTCGACGATTGGTGCGGCCAATGTCATCGCAAGAAAGGGCTCGTCGTCTGGACCGATCCCAAAAACGGCGAACCGCTGGCCGATCTCATTCTGGGCAATGTCGATGCGTTCGAGTTGACGTCCTTCGAGGATTCGCAGTTCGACGAACTGCTCGATTACTACATATTACTCGACGCCGGCTTGATCGTTCCGCTCATTGGCGCCAGCGGCAAGGCGAGCAATTACCAGGTGCTCGGCGCGATGCGCACCTACGCCCACGTGCCCACGGATCAGGAATTTACCTATTCGAATTGGATCGAAGCGGTTCGTGCGGGGCGAACCTTCGTCACGAACGGGCCGCTTCTGCAATTCACGATCGACGGCGATGTGCCTTCGAATCGCCGCCAGGTTTCATCAGGCACGCAGACATTGCGATTACGTGCCGAGGCCCGAAGCCTTGTGCCGTTCGACCAACTCGAAGTGCTCTGGAGTGGTAGGCCCATCGAGGCCGTCCAGATGTCTTCGAATGAGGGCCGGCATGCGATAATCGAGCGTGAATTCAACGTCGAGGAGAGTGGTTGGCTGGCGGTCTATTGCAAGGGTAAGACGCTCTTGCCGAGTTGGCCAGCGCCGCAGCACGTGTTCGCTCATACATCGCCGGTTTTCGTTCAACGTGCGGATCGGCCGTACCAGGCACGCCCCGATGCGATTCAGGAGTTGCGTGCGAAACTCGACGAAATGCTCGCGTGGGCTCAGCGCATGCAGTCGAAACGCCTGATGCACATTTTCGAGGCAGCGCGAACCGAACTCGCGAAAAGACTCTCATAACCATTCACCTCCCCTCTCCCCTGAGTACAAGGGAGAGGGGTGAACGGTTACAGACTCTCATAACGTCGTGGCGGCATGGTTCTTGCCGATCAACGAACCGACAAGATCAAAATCCTACCGCCACGGAAATTGACAGGATCCGGTTTTTCTCGTAGCATTTCAATATGACCACTTCAGCCAACACGCCGATCGCCATTGACGCCGCGCAGGGAGTGCGCGTCGCGGTTGTCGCACGAATTACGCAGGGTAGGTTCCGGGGCTGAGGCGGTGCGTCTCTTTTTTGACGATCCGAGCCCTGGATGTTCTCCAGGGCTTTTTCTTTCACCAGCCCCACGCGCAAGCGTGGGGATTATTTGACGCCACGCTTGCGCGTGGGGCTGGTACATTCGCATGAATCGCATCGAAATCTACGACACCACCTTGCGCGACGGCAGCCAGGGGGAAGGCATCAACTTCTCGCTCCAGGACAAGCTGCTCGTCACCAAGAAGCTCGACGAGCTCGGCGTCGATTACATCGAAGGCGGGTATCCGCTCTCCAATCCGAAGGACTTCGAGTACTTTCAGGAAGTACGCAAGTTGCCGCTCAAGCACGCCAAGGTCGCCGCCTTCGGCATGACGCGCCGCAAGAACTGCGATCCCGCCGCCGACGTGTGTTTGAAGGCACTCGTCGATTCGAAAGCTGCCGTCATCACGATCGTCGGCAAGACGTGGGACATGCACGTGACGGAGGTGATCGGCGCGACGCTCGATGAAAACCTGCGCATGATCGCCGACTCGGTTGGCTTCTGCAAAGCGCAAGCGCACGTTGCCGAGGTGCTCTATGACGCCGAGCATTTTTTCGACGGCTGCAAGGCGAACCCCGAGTACGCCCTGAAGACGCTGCGCGCCGCGCTCGATGCCGGCGCCAAGACGTTGATCCTGTGTGACACCAACGGCGGCACGCTGCCCGAGGATATCGCCGTGCGCGTCGCAAAGGTACGCGAGGCATTGCCCGGCGTCGCCCTCGGCATTCATTGCCACAATGACTCCGATGTCGCCACCGCGAACTCGCTCGCCGCCATCTATCAGGGCGCTAAGCACGTGCAAGGGACGATCAACGGCATCGGCGAACGTTGCGGCAACGCGGACCTCGTGTGCATCATCGCGAACCTCGCGCTCAAGCGCGGCTACGATGTCTTACAGCCCGGCAGCTTGTGCCACCTGACCGAGCTGTCGCGCTACGTCTACGAAATCGCCAACATGAACTTCCGTAACGGCCAACCGTTCGTCGGCACCAGCGCCTTCGCTCACAAAGGCGGCATGCACGCGCATGGCGTGGCGCGCGTCTCTGCCAGCTACGAGCACATCGATCCGGCGCTCGTGGGCAACGAACGCCGCATCTTGATCAGCGAACTTTCCGGACAGGCCAACATCCTGGTCAAGACCGCCAAGTACGCGCTCGAGAACAACAAAGAGCTTGGCGTCAAGCTGCGCGACATGGTGCAGGAGCTGGAAAATCAGGGCTACGAGTTTGAGGCGGCCGAGGCGTCGTTCGATCTCCTGGTCAAGAAGGCGCTCGGCGTTTATCGCCCCAAATTCGAGCGGCTGGCATATCGTGTCAATGTCGAGACATTGGCCGCGGGCGCCCTGACGACACAGGCGACCGTCAAGATCCGCGTTGGCGATTCCGAACAGCACACGGTTGCCGAGGGAGACGGCCCCGTCAACGCGCTGGATGGCGCGTTGCGCAAGGCGATTGCCCATGTGTATCCGCGTCTGGCCGAGATGCAGCTCGTCGATTACAAGGTGCGCGTCGTCAATTCGCGCGCCGGTACGGCCGCGCGCGTGCGTGTCGTCATCGAGTCGCGCGATCATGATGCCGTGTGGGGAACCGTCGGCGTCAGCGAGAACATCATCGAAGCAAGCTGGCTGGCGTTGGCGGATAGCTTCGAGTACAAATTATTCAAGGACGAGGAGTCGCGACCGTAATCGAGGACACCGATGCTCGACCCCGCGGATCGGCCCATGTTCTGGTTCAACGTCGTCGGCATCACGCTCGCCTCGGCGCTGCTCGGCTCGTTTTTTTGCTTATTCGGCAACGATCTTCTCGGCTTCATGGCCCTCTTTTTCGGCGGTGATTTGCTCTGGCCTTGATGAAAAGGGAATGATGATGGAACTCGCGAAAGCGTATAACCCGCAGGAAGCCCAGGAGAAATGGCTCAAGTTCTGGAACGAACAGGGCTACTTTCACTCCAAGCCCGATTCGCGGCAGCCGTTCACGATCGTCATCCCACCGCCGAATGTGACCGGCGCCCTGCACATGGGGCATGCACTGAACAACACGCTGCAAGACGTACTCATCCGCTGGCGGCGCATGCAAGGCTTCAACGCTCTATGGATGCCCGGTACCGATCACGCCGGCATCGCGACTCAAGCGGTTGTGGAGCGTCTGATCTACAGCCAGGAAAAGAAGACGCGCCATGATATCGGCCGCGAGGAGCTGGTGAAGCGCATCTGGCAATGGAAAGACAAATACGAAGCCCGCATCCTCGGCCAACTCCGCCAGTTGGGCGCCTCTTGCGATTGGGAACGCACGCGCTTCACGCTCGATCCGATTTGCGTGCGCGCCGTGCGTGAGACGTTCTTCAAGATGTTCCAGGCCGGCCTGATTTTCCGCGGCAAACGCCTCGTGAACTGGGACGCGCATTTGCAAACGTCCGTGGCCGACGATGAGACGTACACCGAGGACACCAAGGGCGGCTTCTGGACTTTCAAATACCCCGTGAAATCAGAGCCTGAAGCGTTAGCGAAGGACGGCGCGTCCTTCGCTAACGCTTCAGGCTCTGACGGAATCACTGAATTCATCCGCTTCTCGACGACGCGCCCCGAAACCATGCTCGGCGATAC
>SYHD01000151.1 GCA_005799265.1 Planctomycetia bacterium
CGATCTTGCACTGACCGGGAGTGATGACGCCCGGACAGTTCGGGCCGACCAGTCGGCAGCCCGGCCGTTCGCGCAGAAAGCGAATCGCTCGCGCCATGTCGAGCACCGGCACGCCTTCGGTGACGGCGATGACGACCGCGAGGCCAGCGTCCGCCGCCTCCATGATCGCGTCGGCCGCTCCCGCCGGCGGCACGAACACGACCGAGGCATTGCACCCCGTCTTGCGCACCGCTTCGTGAACGCTGTTGAACTGCGGGAAGCCTTCTTTGACGGTCCCTCCCTTGCCCGGCGAGATGCCACCGACAATCGTGGTCCCATAATCGCGGCACTGCTGAGCATGGAAGAGCCCGGTCTTGCCCATGCCCTGCACGAGACCGCGCGTGTTCTTGTCAACGAGGATACCCATGTCGAGATTCCCATTCCAATTGGATACGTCAATCGATTGAAGGTCAGGATACGACACCTGCTCGGGGAATCAACGTCCAAACCGACCTGGCGACACGCCACGCGAGGCGCGACCATCGGCATTGGATGGACGTTGTTCGTCGTTGTCTTGCCGATTTTTCCTCATTCGCCGCAGGTATTTTTCGCAAAGAAGTGGAGTTCGATAACGGCTATTGCCAGACCGCCTTTGAGCTCTCCAACGGGCAGGAAAGTTATGAAAACGCCCTGCCCGGCCAGGTGCCGAGTAGGGCATGTTTTATTGGCCTATTACTTACTTTTCTTCCAGACGTGAATGAATTCACCCGAGTTCGCCTTGGCGGAGAATTCCTTGGGCCGATCTTTGCCAGGCGGGGCGAAGCAGACCGTGAACACGCCCTTTTCCAGCTTGTAGATACCCAGGATGGTTTTGTCCTTGTTGACTCCATCCGAGTCGGTCGCATCAATGTCCTTGGGCGTCTTGGTCGGGGCTAACTTCTGAATCCCACTGAAAGTGATGTCACCCAACTTGACCGTGTACTTGGCGCCTTTAAGGGTGAGCGTGGAACCCTTGACAGTTTTCTCCGGCAACTTTTCGCCATTTGCTTCACCAGACACCAAGGTGTAAACGCCCGAGAGCTTCTTGAATTCCTTCTCGGAGTCGTCTTGGGCTTCCGCCGTCATCAACCAGCCGCCAAAGATCAGCCCACACACTCCGAACACCGCCAACGAAGATAAACGCATACCATCCTCCCGTGGCAAAAAACGGCATGGTACAAAATGTCCATGCTGGACGTTTTCGCCTCAAACAGATTATAGGCATTGAAATATCGGCATTCAAGATGTCAGACGGCGGACGCCTGTACAAACGGAAAGGAAGCGAAGTGTCTTGCGGTAAATCGCCCTTCTTATTTGACTGACGGCGGTCGTTCTGGGCGCAAGAAAAAGCCGCAGCGGTTGACGCTGCGGCTTGGTGTTTGTCGGTCTTCAGTCGCCCAATTTGCTACTTGGCCGGCGCCCAGCCGGTGGGTTCCTCGCTCTTGGTCGAGGAGGTGGCAGTCTGCGTTTGGGTCAGGTTCACGGTCGTGGTCTGATTGCCGACTTCGATCTCGAGGTCGCCCTTGAGCTTCATCTTGAGCGAGGTCTCCTTGAAACGGCCGTTCTCTCCATCGAACTCCGCGCTGCCTTTGTTCCAGCCTTCGGCGTTCACGACTTCCAGCTTGGCGCTCTTGATGACGAAGGGCAAGCCCTGCTTGTCCGTGGGAGCGGTATAAGTCAAGTTCGTCGTGATGTCGATCGCGGCCTTTTTGGCGTCAGCGGATGTCACCTTGAAGGTGAAGTCCGTCTTGTACGTGCCGATCGGGCCGAGTTCGAGAACGCTCTTGCGCTCCCAGGTTTGATCCTTGGCAAAACTGCCGCTATCGGGATAGGCGGACCAGGCGGGCTCGGCCATGTTCTTGAGGGCCTTGTCGCTGAGGATGGCGTTGAGCAGGCTGCGCATTTGCGGGTTGATGTCGCTGAGGCCCTTGATGAAATCCTCGCGGCCTTCAACCTTGTCGACCTTCAGTTTGTCCTTGTCAATGTAGAACGTGAGCTTGCTTTTTTGCAGTTGTTCGAAGAAATCAGTCATCGGATTCTTCGGATTCTTGATGCTGGAGTCGTAATCGATCTTGTTGCCGCCGATGTCGATCTTGAGCTTGACCCCCTTGATTTCCTGCTCGACAACCCAGTTGTTCTTGTCCGCAGCCTTGGGAGTCCACTTGATGAGGAATTCCTGTTCCTGTTTTTGAATGACTTTCTGATTCATCACGGTCATTTCCTGGACAGTCTCGGTCTTTTGTACGGTGTAAAAGACCTTGTCTTTCACCTCGAAAGCCTTGAAGGGGAGCTTATGACCGCCGGCGACGGGTACTACGGGGACTGCAGGAGTTACCACAGCCGCCTTTTTGACCGTGACGACAACTGTCGCCGAGGCATCGGGCGAATCGGTCGATTTGACCTTGATGGAAATCTTGTAGTCGCCTTCGGTCGCCGCGCTCGTCGATTCGACGGTCAATTTCGCTTCTTTGGCCTTGCCATCGACTTTCGCGTCGATCTTCGCGGTGACACCCTTGTCCTTGGGATCGACATCCGCGGTCAGCGTTACTTCTTTGTCCGCGGATTTTCCGCGTGTGAGCGTGAGGGCAACGGCCTGCGCTTTCCCTGGCTCAATAGTGCCCTTGTCGGGGGCTGCCTTGACCTCGATCTTCTTGTCGTCTGCCCCTTGCCCAAAGGCCTCAGGAGCGTATTTGGAAGTGCCGATAAAGCAAACGGTCGCGAGCAGAAACATCGAGAGACCAAGCCAGCGCCATGCATTCATGTGATTCCTCCCGGTTGAGACCGGTCCAAAAATTTCCGTTGGGCAAGCGGCCTCGCCTGCCTCTTTTTTCGTGCGATCTTGCCCGTGGGGAGAGGCAAGCGAGGTCGCTTGCCCTACCAAGGCGTCAATGCCTATCTATTGTAGAAAAATTCGTTCGCCAACGGCCATGCCAATTCAAAAAATCTCTTCGAGAAAATGGATGCCGTGAGCATTGCGATCAGCTACAGTACGTCGAATACAATCCATTGGTTCTAGGAAAGGCGGTTGATCCATGAATTTGCTGACGACTTTTCGTGGCTCGATGATGGAGGGCTTCCTGCCGGCGGGCTGGGATCTGGAGAAAATCGATCGCCTGGCGGATCTCGCGGGGCCGAACCTCTTGAAGCGCGCCGCCTGGTGGCATCCCAAGTTCGAACCGGTCGCGTGTGGATCGCTTGCAGATTTCGACACCTACATGGGGCATGAAATCGCCCGCGAGATTCAGCTGACGAAGCAAGCGAACCGGCCGTTGGCGATCATCCTACCGGTCGGCCCGATGGGGATGTATCGCTGGGCCGTCTACTTCCTCAAGGAATGGGGCGTCTCCTGCGCGCACGTCCACGGCTTCAACATGGACGAGTGGTCCGACGCCCATGGCAACACGCTGCCGAGCGATAACAGCGGCGCCTTCCAGTACGCGATGGAGCAAGCCTTCTACGGTCCGCTCGGCGATGCGACTGTGCCGAAATCCCAACGTCATTTCGCGCTCAAGAACGAGTTGCCGACGTACGCCCAGCAGATCGGCGACCTCAAGAAGAAGGGGGCGAAGCTGGTGACGGTGTTCGGCATCGGCCGGGTGTGCCACATCGCGTTCTGGGAGCCGCACTTCGCCGCCGAGTTCAAGAGTGAAGCCGAGTGGAAATTGCAGACGCATCGGCTCGGCGCGCGTCTGCATCCTTTGACGATCGAGCAAAACGCGCTGACGAGCTTCAAGAGCCGTACGACGCTGGTGCCGGCGTTCGCGAATACGATCGGCCCGGCGTTATTCATGGCGGCGGATTCGATCATCGGCGGCGCGGACGGCTCGTTTGGGCGCGGCATGCAATGGCAGGGCCTGTCGCTGCGGATGAGCTTGCAACACGAGCCGACGCCGTGGATCCCGAGCACGTACATGCCGACACTGGCGGGGCGGTTGTTCTACTTGAAGGAGTTGGCGGAGCCGCTGGTGGCGGAGTGCAATTGATTCGTTGATGATGCGGATGCCAGTAGGTCAAACCTTGGCGCGTTGAACGTTTGTTCGTGAAATCGAACTCGCAATACGGCACCTGATCCCTTCACCTCCGGAGCGGCGTCATGAAATCCATGTGGTGTTGGTTTGTTCTTGCCGCCTCGCTGGTCGGTTCCGGCCAAGTACTGCACGCGGCGCCAGTCTCGTCGCCGAAACAATTCTTCGGCTTCAATCTGGGCGACGACTATCGCCTCGCCAATTACCAGCAATTCACCGCCTACTGGGCCAAGCTTGAACGCGAATCCGATCGGCTCAAGGTCGTCAAGATCGGCGTCACCGAGGAAGGCCGCGATCAACTCATGGGCATCGTTACCTCCCCCGCCAATCACAAGAAGCTGGTTCGCTATCAAGAGATCGCGTGCAAACTCGCGCTGGCCGAGGGCATCAGCCAGGCCGAGGCGCGTAAGCTCTCCCTCGAAGGGAAGGCGGTTGTGTGGATCGACGGCGGATTGCACGCGAACGAGACGCTGTGCGCCCAGGTGCTCATGGAGACGGTCTATCAATTCCTCAACGCCGAGGACGCGGAGACGCTGCGCATTCTCGACGATGTCATCATTCTTTTCGTGCACGCTAACCCTGACGGCATGGACCTCGTTTCCAACTGGTACATGAAGGAGAAGGACGAGAAGAAACGCACCCTGGCCGGGTTGCCGCGGCTCTATCAGAAGTACATCGGCCACGACAACAACCGCGACTTCTATGCCAACACGCAGGCCGAGACGAAGAACATGAATCGCGTCCTGTATCGCGAGTGGTTTCCGCACATCGTCTACAATCATCACCAGCAAGGGCCTCCGGGCGCGGTGTTGTTCATTCCGCCATTTCGCGATCCGTTCAACTATCACGTCGATCCGCTCGTGAAGAACGGCATCGACGCGGTCGGGGCGGCGATGATGCAGCGTTTCCTCGTCGAAGGCAAGCCGGGCGCCACCTGCCGATCCGGGGCGACCTACTCCACCTGGTTCAACGGTGGGCTACGAACGACTACCTACTACCACAACATGATCGGCCTGTTGAGTGAAACGATCGGCCATCCGACGCCGATGCAGATCCCGTTTCGGCCCGACTTGCAGTTGCCCAGGGCCGACTATCTGGCCCCGATTCCGCCGCAGGTCTGGCGTTTTCGCCAATCGGTCGATTACTCCGTCACCGCCAATAAAGCCGTGCTCGATTACGCCTCCAGGCATCGCGAACAGCTTCTGTTCAACATCTGGCTCATGGGCCATCAAGCCATCGAGCGCGGCAACCGCGATTACTGGACGATCACGCCGAAGATCGTCGCCGCGGCGAAGAAGGGGGGCGCCAAGTTCGTCAAGAGCGAGGTGAGCGCCAGAGAGTTCGGGCGATTTTTCCGCAATCCCGCCCTGCGCGATGCGCGCGCCTATGTTCTCCCCGCCCAGCAGCACGATTTCCTGACGGCGACCAAGTTCGTCAACATCCTCATCGGCACCGGCGTCAAGGTGCATCGCGCCAGGACCGACTTCGAGATCGCGGGCAAGAAGTATGCGAAGGGTTCGTATGTCGTGAAGAGCGCCCAGGCGTTTCGCGCGCACGTGCTCGACATGTTCGAGCCACAGGATCATCCGAACGATTTTTCCTACCCCGGTGCGCCGCCGACTGCGCCTTACGACATGGCGGGCTGGACGCTGGCGTTTCAGATGGGTATCGAGTTCGACCGGATTCTCGACGGCTTTGAGGGACCGTTCGAGGAACTGCCCGATCTGATCCCACCGCCGCCGGCCAAGGTGTATGACGTTGATCGCGCGGTCGGGTTCTTTCTCAGCACGAAAACGAACGATGCGTTTCGCGCGGTCAATCAATTGCTCAAGGCCGGTGAACAAGTGCGCCGCCTGAAGGAGCCATTCGTCGTCCAGGGCGCGACGCAGCCGGCGGGCATGTTTTACATTCCGCGCCAGGCCACGACGCTGGCACGGCTCGAGAAGACCGCCGCCGAGTTGGGGACGCGCTTCATCGGCACTCCCGTCGCGCCCGGGAAGGAAGCGGTAACGCTACGGCCGGTGCGCATCGGATTGTGGGACAAGCAAGGCGGGTCGATGCCGTCGGGCTGGACGCGCTGGCTTCTGGAACGCTTCGAGTACCCGTTCAAGGTGGTCTTCATGCGTGAGATCGAGGAGGGGAATCTGCGCGACAAATTCGACGTGCTTATCTTCGTGGACGGCGTCTACCTGGGCAACGCCACGCCGGAACTGCACACGTTCCTCAACGCCGGCGGCACGATTCTCACGATCGGCAGCGCGACGACGTTGCGCCGTGGGCTGGGTTTGCCGATCGACCACCACCTCAGCGTCAAGGGCGAGATCCTGCCGCCCGAAAAGTTCTATGTGCCGGCGTCGCTCTTGCGCGTGCGCGTCAACAACGCAGATCCGCTGGCGTGGGGGATGCCGGACGAGGTTGACGTGTTGTTCGCGAACAGCCCGACGTTCCGTTTGCCGGACGATGCGGCAAACAGAGGGATGCGCCGCGTCGCGTGGTTCGATACGAAGACGCCGTTACGCAGCGGTTGGGCATGGGGACAGGAGCATCTTGAGGGAGGCGCCGCCGTCGTCGAGACCCAGGTCGGCAAAGGCAAGCTCGTCCTGTTCGGCCCGGAGATTCTGTTTCGCGCGCAGCCGCATGGGACGTTCAAGTTTCTCTTCAACGGCATCGTTCAGGCGGGGGCGCGGCCTTGATGGGCGGCATCGATCCGGGGGCGTGGGCCGACAAGCTCCTTGTGCGCGGAACCACGGCGGACAACGGCACGGCGGCCAAGACGACGCGTCCGAACTTCGCCGAATGGGAGGTCACAATCGATCGGCCGCGCGTCCCAGGCATGATTCAAGCCCACTCCGAGGACACGGCCAACAACATCGAACAACGTGCCCATTCGGTCAAGTGGAATGGAAAAAACTGAAACGATGGCTTGCACACCGGCAGCACGCCGGTTAGAATCACCCAATTCGCAAGAATTCACAAGGATGCAGCATGCACTTGGATGCGCACGTCGCCCTCATTACCGGCGCAGGACGCGGTCTGGGCAGGGAACTCGCCCTCGCTCTTGCCAAATCAGGTGTCGCCATCGCGGCGATTGATCGAGATGCCGACGGTCTCATCTCGCTTGAGGCAGAATTGGCCCGCGCCAACTGTCCCATGGCGTGGGAGCTTGCCGACGTCACCGACCCGCCGAGCATGGCCGCCAAGGTCACGCTCCTGGAAGAGCAACTTGGGCCCATCGATCTCCTCATCGCCAATGCGGGTATCGGCAAGGAGACACCCGCAGACGATTTCCGGGCCGAGGATGTCGCCAAACTCGTACACGTCAATCTGCTGGGCATGACCAATACAATCGCCGCCGTTTTGCCGGGCATGATCGCGCGCCGCCGCGGGCATATCGTCGGCATCTCCAGCCTCGCATCCTTGTATGGATTGCCGCGCATGGTGGGCTATAGTGCGAGCAAGGCCGGGGTCAACGCGCTCCTGGAGAGCTTGCGGTTGGAATTGAAGGCACACAAAATCACCGTGACGACCGTTTGCCCTGGTTACATGAAGACGCCGATGAACGCGGAAATGAAGGACCAGGCGGCCTTGATGGACATGTCGATTGCCGTAGGGCACATCCTGCACGCGATTCGCAAACGCCGCCGTTTCTGCGCGTTCCCGCGCGGTCAGGCATGGGGCCTATGGTTCGTGCGTCTGTTGCCGATCTGGCTTGCGGATTGGTTCGTGATGCGAAACGTGCCCAAGCATCTGGACGCACCGAAAGCACAGGCAGATGGGCCAGTCGCGGCACCCGTGCCGACGTTGGAAGACGCAATCAAGACGACCGCGTAGAACGTATATTCCGGCCCCTCCCGCGTTCATTTCTCGGGCATCGGCTCAAAACAATACAGCATGTTATTCACATTTGGGCTGAAGAAAAGCCGGCCATTCGCGGCGATGGGGGACGTACACGCGCGCGGCGCGAAGCCGAGGCTTTGCCAAAGGATCTTGCCCGTTGATAGATCACGGACGTAAAGCCCGCTCGAGCTGACGGCGAACGACAGCTTGGCGCTGGACAGCAAGACCGGCGAGCAGGCGTGATCGGGGCATCCGCCGGGCATTTCCTTGCCGTCCTTGACGACGATCTTTCCAGTCGCCAGTTCGCGCAACATGCCGCTGCCGCCGTAGCCGCGCGTGACGAACCACTCGTCGCCGAGCGCCGGATGATGCGAGTAGCTGACCTTCTGCTCCCAGATCGGCTTGCCCGTCTTCGCGTTGAGACACCACATCGGCGCGCCGGATTGGCCGCCGAGATACACTCGGCCATTGTGCGCCGCGGGCCGGCCGTAGCCGTGGACGTGATTATCGGTCACGCTCCACTGAATTTTGCCCGACTTCGGCTCGACGGCAATGGTGGCGCCGGCGCCGTTGCCCCAGGTGTGCCCACACGAGAAGATCATCATGCCGTCGAGCACGCACGCGCCGCCGGCGCGCGTCTTGGCGTCGCCGTGCATGTCGTGCGACCATAAGGGTTTCCCCGTATCCGCGTCGAACGCCTTCGCGACCGGGCGCGGCGGCGAGCCTTCCACGGTGAAACCCGCGACGACATTGCCGACGAGCACCGGCGACGTGCGGCATGTCCCCTGAATCGAGCCCCACGTCGTTTCCCAGCGTGTGCGCCCATTCTTCGCCTCCACGCTCAGCAGCTCTGCCCCGCCGGCGCCGGGTTTGCGATCGAGCTTGCCCGCGTTGCGCGTGATGAACAACCGGCCCTGATCGAGCAACATCTGCTCCCAGCCGTCGACCGGGCTATTAAGCCGTCGCCGCCAACGAATGCGGCCCGTGGCCTGTTCGATGGACGCCAGTGTGCCTGCCTCGGAAATGAAATAGAGACTGTCGTCGTCGGCGCTCATCTGCACGCGCAGATCGAACGGCTTCATCGCCCAGCGCAAGCGGAATGGAGGCTTCAGGCTTGCGTCATCGACGAAATTGCGATTGCCCTGATCCATGCTCGCCACCGGGGCGCCATAGCGCTTACCCGTCGCAGCCGTCGGCCTCGAGCGAGGTTCTTCGAGAGGCGACATCTTGGTCGGCGTTTCGAGTTTACCATCAGGTGCGAGGCCGTAAAGATAACCGTCGTCGCAGCCGAAGTATACGGCCCCGTCCACGATCACGGGGGAGGAGCCGATCATCTTGCCGAACGGCGTCTTGAACGTGAACGGCTTCGGCTTGAAGTCGGGCCACGATCCGCTCGAATTGAGCGCGACGACGTGCAGCTCGCCAAAGACCGTGCCGAAGACACAGTGGTCGCGCGACAGGGCAGGGGACGTGATCGCGCCGGTGAACTTGCGTTGATCGAGCGAATTGTCGCTGCGGGCGTGCCAGATTGACTTGTTCGGCCCAAACTGCGTCGCATGAACACCCATGTAGTGCGTGGCGTGATAGGCGATGTTGCCGCGCACCGCGGAATTGGCGAACGTGGCCCAGTTGAATCCGGGGTAGCTCGTATTGCGGAAGTCGGTCTTGGGATCGAAGGCGCCGTCGGCCAGCTTCACGCGCATCGAGCCGCCCATCTGATCGGTCGAGGGCATGCCGAAATAAATCCACTCGCC
The DNA here is from genome assembly GCA_005799265.1 of Planctomycetia bacterium. GTDB lineage: Bacteria > Planctomycetota > Planctomycetia > Gemmatales > Gemmataceae > SIAQ01. The sequence goes on from SYHD01000151.1 coordinate 9,635, forward strand.
GGAGATGGCGGGGGACATCGGGATGCCCGCGTCCTTGCCGAGCACGGCGCGATTGCACCAGGCGAGCTTCGGGGCGTCTCCTTCGTCTTCGATGCAGAAAATATCCCAGCCGAGCGGCACGACGATCTTTTTCCCGGTGACCGCGATCTCGCCGCCGCCGTAGTGGGGATCCTGGTAGCTGCCGGGGAATTCGTTGGTCGGCTTCTTGGCGCGCGGGTCAGTGAATTGCTTGTAGTGATTCCAACGCCAACGTTCTTTGCCATCGAGATCAAGACAATGCACGATCGCGCCAAGCGTCTGGAAATAGACCCGCTCGTTGGCCAATGTCGGCGCCCCGGTAATCGGCCAACCCGCATCCATCGACTTGATGACGTTGCCGTTGGCCGCATCGAGAACGTGAAAGCGTCCCGCCGTCGTGCCGAAAAAGACGCGGCCGATGGCGACACAAGGCGAGGAGGTGTTGCCGCCGCACGCGGATTGCCCATCGGGATTATTCTTCCAGACGATGCGATTAGCCCTGGGGTCGATGCAGTACGCCGTCCCCATTTGGTCGACGACGTAGACACGCCCGCTGACCACCGCTGGCGAGGTCGTCACCATGTCATCAAGCTGCACCGCCGTTGTCAAGCCGAGCGGCAGGCGCAGCTCTTCCTTCGCGGCGTCTCCGGTGTGTTCCGAGGAACGCATGAACTGCGGCCAATCGGCGGCGCGTACCCAAGGCGCCGTTTGAAGAAGCACGCCGGCAATCATCAGACGAGCAAGCGTTTGGTTTTTCATGGCGGCACCTGACGGGAGCGAGTGCAACGTACGAGAATCAAACATCCCCATCGTCATCACATTCAATGGTCTAGCGTGCTTTAGCGCCGACGGCAACTTGTACTCGACGAAGCACGTCGATTGTCAGAGCCGAATGGCACGTAGTTAACCGTTACACTTTTTGCCGCAACGTTTTCGGGCGACCGGGCGCGGTTCTGTCAAAAGGCCGTACGCTTTGGGTCGTCGTTTTCGCGCTCGTGGTTCGTAGCGATCCGGACGGTTCC
>SYHD01000015.1 GCA_005799265.1 Planctomycetia bacterium
ATCCTGACACACGACCCGTTCCTCATCCGACAGCCGGACGATATACTTCTTGTACATGTGACACCTCCTTGTGTGCCTGGAAGTGTCGCCGAAATCGTCAGCTGCGCCAACCCCAACATTTAGCGTGGGTCAGGCACTAGGAAGACGATCAAGCCGCCGCCTTTCTCCTTGACGAAGTAATAGAGCGTGCGCACTTGCTCTTCCCCCAGGTCCGGCACATTGGCGAGAATCACCGTCTGATAGCTCTCGAGCTTGCGCATCGCGAGGTCGAGCCAGTTCACCGTATCCACTTCAATGGCGCCGGCGGCCGACGCGCTCAGCGCGGTCTGGATGTAGTCCGTGTCTTCGCCGGGCGCCGCGTCGCCGCCTGGCGCTTTGACGTAAAGCACGCGCGTCTTATCGCGAATTTCCGTCACAGCGTAGCGTGTGTTGTCCAGCAGCAACTCATCCGCGTCCAGTTTCGCCGACAGACGCGCGACGCCAACTTGATTGAACCGGGCATAGAGCGCGATCGTGGCCGATTTGCCTGGCTCCAGCTTTTCGATGACGCCCTGGTCGATCGGCACGTCATTGACGAGCAGATGCACGACGACATTGTCCCGTCGCTGCGTGCCGGTGTTGGCGATCTCGATGTCGTAGCGGGCCGACGCGCCCACGCGCAGCAGCCCTGACTTCAACTCGAAACGCGTGATCGCCAGGTTCTCGGCGTTCTCGACCGCAGTCGGCATGCAGTAGACCCGACCCACGTCCGCCAGTTGTTTGAGCGATTGCCGCGCTCTTTCGGAAAGCGGACTCCACGTATTCGTCTGCATGTCGGTCAGAAGATAGCATTCCTTGACCGGAGCCCGCAGCTCGTCCATCAAAGCTTTCACCTCATCGAGACAAGCCTCCAGATTCATCCCTTCGGGCAACGGCGCCGCATCCTTGAGAGCAGTTTCGAAGCGGTCGGCATCGAAGCCGGTGTTTCGCACCAGCACGCGCGGCCGATCGCCGAGGAGCACCAGCGTAACGGGATTGCCTGGTTTGAGCGTCTTGAAGATTTCGCGCGCCCGATCGGCAGCGCGATCGAACCGCGACTTGGCGCCGGGCCGATGACTCATGCTGAAGGACGCGTCGAGGGCAATGACCATGCCGACGTCGTTGCCCTTGCCCAACCAGGGCGCACCTTCCGGCGTCAGCACCGGACGCGAGAGGGCGAGTGCGATGAGCAGCACGATCAGACAGCGTAGGAGCAAGAGCAGCCAGTCTTCTATTTTGATGCGTTTGGAGCGCGTGATGAGGGCGCGGCGCAAGAGTTCCATGGCGCCCCAATCGACCACTCGGTAGCGGTAGCGATTGAGCAAGTGGATCGCGATGGGTATCGCTACTCCCAGGCTTCCGGCCAGCATCCAAGGAAACAGAAACTGCATCGAACCTCCCGAACCGCTTGCGGTTTAGCGCTCGCCTGGCGCCAGGCGAGTACTAAACGAAAACCGGCTAATCCCAAATCACATGCGGATCGCCCAGGACCACGCCGCACGGAAAACGCAAGGTCGCGCCGAATTCGACGGCTATCTCCAGCACGTCGCCCCCCGCCACATCGAACGACACCGCTTCCGCCTTCGTGTTCGGCGAGATATCGCGTTCAAGTACAACTTTATCTTTGATCTTGATCCTGAGCCGTGCATCGCCCACCGCGGTTGCCATCGGCAAAAGCATGAGACGCATGCGGCCCTTCTTGTCGCCCATCCCAGGAACCTGATACTCAGCCGTCAAATTCGGCTCGAATAGCATGCCTCTGACGAAGCGCGGCGTCGGCTCCACCGCCCCGTCGAGAATCGACGGCGCGACGAGTTCGGCGTTCCGCGTGGCCAAAAGCGGCGTCGCCTTGAGCGTCACAGGCCGCCCTTCAGCCAAGTCGAACATTCGCACCGGATGTCTCACAACCGAGCGAATGATTGACGTGGGCAACGTCAACTTGCCAAGCGTCTTGTGCTCAAGCAAATAGCCGTCAGCGCCAGGTTGCAGTTTGCCCAAAAACCGACTGCCGTCGATCAATCCGACATCGTCATGTCCCGCATCCCGGGCAGGCTTTTCGTCAGCGAATCGGTAACCTATCAACCCCGTGCGAGGTAAATCGAGCTCACCGACCACGCTGTCGATCCTCAGCTTGTCGGGTGTCAGGCTCAGCAACTTTCCTGAGATCGGCTCCCCTTTGACGCGATAGAGAACGCCCTGTTTGCTATTCTCCTGGCGGAAGGGCTGTAGCGCAAATTCCAGCGCAGCGACCAGACGCACATCGATCTGCTTCTGGCCGAAGAGGTCGGAACGCACATCGAGCTTTTTGTCCGCCAATCCGACCAGTTCTACCGCCCACGATTCGCCATTCTTCAGGTTTACACGCTGAGAACGCGTCAGAGGTTTGCCGTCCGAATCCGGCAAGAGATAGAGCACTTCATTCCAGGCGAGCTTCTTGGCATCGACGGTCACATGGTCCTTGTGGAGAACTACCTTGCCTTCAAATCGCGCCGAGAACGCTTGCACAATTCCGGCATGCGCCGGCGTGGCGGCGACTGTCATGATCGCCAACGTCACAGCAAATCGTTTCATTACCACTCCGGCCGTTTTCGGCCTGGCATTTGCGCGTCGCCGCGCGAGCGCTAAACGAATCCAATGGTTACAACGTCATATTGCGCGACATCACATAGCTCGCGATCACTTGATCCACAGGCTTCGACGTGTCCACAAGCACGTAATCCACGCCGGTCTTGCTGCACGCGCCCTTGATTTTGTCCAATAGCTTCTTCAACTCTGCCAAATACGTATCGCGTATCCGCTGCGGCCGTGTCAGGATTTCGCCCGGCTCTTCGAGGCCCTTGAACTTGATGGCGCCGTCGAATGGGAACGTCAATTCATGCGGATCAAGCGTTTGCATCACGATTACGTTGTGGCCACGGAATCGCAGGTGATCGAGGCCCTTGACGAAATCGTCCACGTTGTCGAGCAAGTCGGAAATCAGGATCACGAACCCGCGCCGCTTGATGCGCCCAGCGAACTCGTGCAGCAGGGCGGCGATGTTCGTGCGCGGCGTCGGCTCGATCTTTTCCAGCACCTCGGCAATCGTCGAGATAATCGTCATCGTGCTCGACGGCTCAACGTAACGCCGAAGTTCGCTGTCGAAAACGGCCAGGCCGGCCGAGTCGCGCTGCGTCACGACCAGATACGCCAGGCTCGCGGCCAGGTATTTGGCGTATTCGAGCTTGCTGACCTTGCCCGAGCGATAGTGCATCGATGAGCTGGCGTCGAGAAGCAGATGCGCGGTGAAGTCGGTCTCCGCTTCGTACTGCTTGAGATAGTAGCGTTCGGTGCGGGCGAAGACGCGCCAGTCCAGGTGCCGCAGCGGATCGCCGACCACGTAGGGACGGTGATACGCGAACTCGGTGGAAAAACCCTTGAGCGGGCTTTTGTGCATGCCGATGCGGATGCCTTCGACCACCTCACGCGCGATCAGTTCCAGGGAGCCGATCTTCTGCAGCGTTTCGGGATCGAGGTATTTACGCGAGCGCGGCACGCTGTTTGTTAGCGTAGAGGCGTTCATCGGTGGGGGTCGTCTCCAGGAGTTTCTTGACGATATCGTCCGGCGTCAGGCCTTCGGACCGCGCCGCGAAGTTCGGGATGATGCGATGCCGCAGCACGGGCCGGGCGACGGCCTGAATGTCCTCAACCGTCACGTGGAAGCGGCCGCGTAGGATGGCGCGGGCTTTGCTGGCCACGATCAGGAACAGACTGGCACGCGGGCCGGCGCCGTAGGAGAGCCAATTCTTGATAAACGTCGGTGCGTCGGCGTCGCCGGGCCGCGTCGAGCGAACCAGCTTGGCGGCATACTGGAAAATGTGCTCCGCCACCGGCGTCTTGCGCACCAGCTTTTGCAGTTCGACGATCTCCTGGCGATGCATTACCGTTTCCACGGTCGCATCCGAATCGCTGGAGACGCGCTTCATGATGTCGATCTCTTCGTCCCAGTTCGGGTAGGTCACAAGCACGTTGAATAGGAAGCGGTCAAGCTGAGCTTCCGGCAACGGATAGGTTC
>SYHD01000152.1 GCA_005799265.1 Planctomycetia bacterium
ATCGGCAGCCAGCGCATCCTGAATCATCAAGGCGCGTTCGACGGCGCCGGCTACGAGGCGATGAAGGACGCGGTGCTGGAGGAGATGCGGCGTCATTTCCGTCCGGAGTTCTTGAATCGCGTGGACGAGCTGATCGTATTCCATGCTCTCGACGAAAAGCACCTGAAGAACATCGTGCTGATCCAGATTCGGCGCCTGCAGGAACGGCTCGCGGATCGCAAGATCACGCTGGAGCTGACCGACGCCGCACGCACGCACCTCGTGCGCGTCGGCTACGATCCGTCGTACGGGGCTCGGCCGCTCAAACGTGCCATTCAAAAGGAGATCGAGAACGCTCTGGGCCGTTCGATCCTGGAAGGCCAGGTGCGTGACGGGCAGACGGTGGTCGGCGATTACGACGTGAAGGAAGGGCGGATGGTATTTCGGACGAAAGGGTGATACACTACGTGAGAATCTCGTGTCAGAGGTCTTGTCATGGCTACCCCGTTTCCCGGCATGGATCCCTACCTGGAAGGCCCAGAGTGGCCGGATTTTCATTCCACGTTTGTCCATTGCTGGCGGGAGGCAGTCGCCGACGGTTTGCCAAATGACTATGTGGCCAAAATCGACGAGCGTGTTTATCTGGTGGAGACCGATCCTGAAGTCCGCAAGCTGATCAAGCCCGACGTTGCGGTTTCACGCGGCGCGCGGCCGTCAGGAGCGCGAGCGAGCGGCGCTGTAGCGACGCTTGAGCCGGTCACGATGCGTCTTGAGATCATCGACGGACCACGCGAACTTTTCATCGAGATTCTGCGTCGCCCCGAATTGTCGTTGGTTGCCGTTTTGGAGTTGTTGTCCCCCGCGAACAAGGAGAATCCGGGGCGGACGGAGTATTTGAGCAAGCGCAGCGCGGTCTTGCGGCAGAACGTGCATTTGGTGGAACTGGATTTACTTCGCGGCGGCCAGCGTGTGCCGTCGCCCAAGCCATTGCCGGCCGCGGATTATTACTATCTCGTTGCCCACGCGGAAGGGCGGCCGGACTGTCAGGTTTATTCCTGGAATTTGCCGGACGGCTTGCCGCGCATCCCCGTGCCATTGCGTCCGCCACATGCCGATGTGATTGTCGATCTGGCCAAAGTCTTCACCACAGCCTACGACCGGGGCCGCTTCGGGCGGAGCTTGCGCTATGATCGGCCTTGCCCGGCGCCGTTGAACGACGACCAGCGTCGCTGGGTTGAGTCCGTCATCGCGGCAAAAGCAACCACGTGAGCTCCTTCCTGATTTTGCTTGACGCCATCCATTCAATCATCCACAATCCAGGCCTCACCCGAACCGGATCACGAGGCCGAGCATGCGATTCTTCCTGAGCATTCTTCTTCTTTTCCCAAGTGTCGGCGTCCTGTTGGCCGGCGGCATCTCTTTTGAGACGGACATCGCCACCGTCGTCAAGCAAGGCCGCGGCACGCCCGTCGGACGCGTCGCCTGGGATCGCTTGGTCCAGGCAAACGCTGACGCGCTGCCGGCCCTCCTGAAAGGGATGAACACCAAAGACACCGTCGCCGCCAACTGGCTGCGCACCGCGTTCGAGCAGATCGCCGAGCGCGAGCTCAAGGCGGGTAAGAAGATCGATACCACCCAGGTCCTCGCGTTCGTCAAAGATACGACCAAAGAAGGCAGGGCACGCCGATTCGCGCTCGAATTCGTCGAACGCTTGACGCCGGGGACGCGCGACCAGCTCGCGCTCGACTGGGTTGACGACCCCGAATTCCGCTACGACGCCGTCGCTCTGGTGCTCGACAGGGCGAAGAACGCGAGCAAGGCGGGCAACGCGCTCAGCGCCGTCAATCTCTATCGGCAAGCATTCGACAAATCGCGCGACATGCTGCAAGCACGCGAGGCGGCCGTCGGCTTGAAGGAAAGCAAGATCGACGTCAGCGTCGGCGAACATCTGGGCTTCCTCATGGACTGGCATCTCATCGGCCCGTTCGATGGCAAGGGCCAGAAGGGTCCGCACCTCTCTTATCCGCCGGAAAAGAAAATCGATCTCAGCGAAGAACTCGACGGCCAAAACGGCAAGGTCCGCTGGAAACGCTTTCAGGTCAAGGAGACCGCGCCGACCTCCAAGGACCGGCATCAGGCCCTCGTCAATCTCGCATCAAAGGACGCCCTCGGCAACGCCGACGACGCGGTCGCCTTCGCCTATGCGGAATTCTTCGTAGACAAGGCAATGCCCGCCGAGATGCGCGGCGCCGCCGACGACAACCTCACCGTCTTCGTCAACGGCGTCAGGGTCTTCGGCTTCGAGGAGTGGCGCAACGGCGTCCGCCACGACCGGCATCGCTTCGCGGTCCAGCTCAAGGAAGGCAAGAACACGGTGCTTGTCAAGATCTGCCAATCCGAGGCGCCGAACTCGGAGCCGAACTGGGAGTTCATACTGCGCGTCGTCGATGCGACGGGCAAAGGCATCGCGATGAAACGATAAACTTGGAGGATTGATAATGTACCGCACGACCGCGCTGCTGCTCCTGGTAACTCTTCATTCTGCCGCGCACGCCGACAACTGGCCCGGCTGGCGCGGCCCCGGCAACCGTGGCATCTCGCAAGAGACCAAACTGCCGCTAACGTGGTCGAAGACGAAGAACGTCCGCTGGAAGATCGAAGTCCCCGGCGCCGGCGTCAGCTCGCCCGTCGTCTGGGAGGAGCGTATCTTCCTGACCGCGTCCGACGGCCGGCTCAACGATCGCTTGCACGTCTATTGCTATCACAAGGACGATGGCCGGCTCCTCTGGCACACGCGTCTGTTTGGCTCGGCGCCGACCGATCTGTACCCGGCCGGCGGCATGGCGGTGCCGACCCCCGCGACCGACGGCAAGCTCGTCTACGTCCTCTTCGGCACCGGCGAACTTGCCGCCCTCGATTTCGCCGGCAAGCCCGTGTGGATTCGCGCACTGGCCGAGGAGTACGGTCCCTTCCGCAATCGCTGGGGCATGGGCACGTCGCCGATCTTGGTGGGCGATATGCTGCTCGTGCAAGTCGATCACTGGAGCCAATCGTACTTGCTCGCGGTCGATGCGAAGACCGGCGCCAATCGCTGGAAGGCCGACCGCCCCGGCTCCGTCAACTGGACCAGCCCGCTCGCCGTCACCGTCAAAGGCAAGCTCGAGATCGTCACGTTCGGCACCAACTTCGCGCGCGGCTACGACGCCGCGAAAGGGACCGAGCTCTGGCGTGTCGAGGGAATGCACTTTCAATGCATCCCCAGCCCGGTCGTGATGGACGACCTGGTCATCGCCTGCTCGGGCGACAACACGATGGCGATCAAGCTCGACGGCGGCCGCGGCGACTTGACGAAGAGCCATGTCCTGTGGAAAAACAAGAAGGCGACCGCGTTTCTGCCGTCGCCGTTGTTGTTCGGCGATCAGCTCTACTTGCCGGGGGATCGCAATTTCGTGTCGTGCTATGACGCCAAATCGGGCACGCTCCTGTGGAAAGAACGGCTAGGCGAGCAATTTCACGCGTCGCCGGTCGCGGCGGGAGATCGCGTGTTCATTCCGACCAAGGAAGGCAGCGTGAAGGTGGTCGCGGCCGGTTCGGAGTTCAAGCTGCTCGCGGACAATCCGATGGGCGAGATGATCATCGCCTCGCCGGCGCTCTCGAACGGGCGCATATATCTACGCGGCGAGAAGCACCTATTTTGCGTCGAGTAGCCGTCGGTTAGCCGGACGCGCAAGCGACGGATGTTGCAAAAACTCCGTCGCTTGCGCG
>SYHD01000153.1 GCA_005799265.1 Planctomycetia bacterium
CGACCCCTCTCCCCCTGAGTACAGAGGGAGAGGGGAGGTGAACGGCTACGAAAAAATTACGAGGCAAAGTCACGCTCCATCAACGGGTCGTTTCTCAAAACATTCCCGGTGTTCCCCGTGGTTCCTTTTCGTTCTTGTTGATTTCGATGATGGCATTGGTTTCAAAATCGTAAACCGCCGAGTAGGGGCCGACGCGCACCGTGATGCGCGCTTGGCCCACCTCACCGAGCAAGTATGGGCTATCGTAGGTCTTCGTCGCACTCCGCAATGGTTGGGGGGCACCATCGATGAGCGGCGCCTTGGCGGGGTCGCGGTAGAATTCGATCGGCGGCACGTCGGGCCCGGTGTAGCGCAGCGACTCGTCGGTGATCTTCAACGGTGCTTTGAGAATCGCATCTTGAAACTTCTCGAAAGAGCCGAATTTCTGCACGTCTCCCGCATGCAATACGACGTAAGACGGCGGCGACTTCGGGAAGATCGCATCGCAGTTTTGCCTGCCCTGCCCTTGGCGGCCCGAACGCTCGAGCAAATAGCCGCCGTCGACGTAAATGCCGGCGTATGCCGGTCCATTGCTGAGGAAGATCCATCCATCTTTTTCGGCGACTTGCAATGCGGCGGTGAAATCGATGGCCGGCACGACGCTGCCGGTCGTACGAGTGATATAGACGTTTCTGTGTTGTACGTGATGGCGGCTACCTTGCGGCAACGGAAACAGGACCGCGTTCTGCTCGTCGAAGACCAGCCGATGCCAGGCGCCGGGGAACTCCATGCTCCCTTTCGGCTGCGAAATCTGCGAACCCAGAATATAATGCGGAGACGAAAAGGCGAAAACCGCGCCGCCGTGGAAATGATGATTTGTGACAGCATAGTGCGATTCAGGTCGATTGAGTTTGCGCAGCAGGATGGCGGCGGGAGGTAGCTTGTAGGATGTCGTCCAGTAAATCGCTCGGTAGTTGATATTGGCGTCCGCGAACCGACATGGGTTGTCGCCGAAGAGCAGGTCTTTCCAGGGATCGAGATTGGCGCCGACCTCGTTGTTCTTACCGCGCCGGCCCGCGCGCACGCCCTGAATGGAGATCTGCTCCTCCTCGATCATCGTCAAGTCGGCTAACATGCGGAATCGTTGCTTGATGGTCGGATCGCTAGCCAGATCGACCATGTTGAGAAGATTCGGCCAAACGAACATCTGATGGTTGGTAAATCCCATCTCCGACCACAGGCCATGCAAGGCGCGATGCTTCGCCCACTCACGCCACCAGAGCGTCCACTCCTGGTAATACTCCTTGGCTGAGCGGCCTTGAATGGTGCGGTCCTTGTACTCCGGATCGTCCTTTAAGAGGTCCAGGGCCAGATATGCCGAGGTCATCCACGCGAGGTGGTCGATGGGCAATACCGCGCCCACGTCAGCAATCACGCGGGGCTGAATCCCAAGCGGCTTGCCTGGCAACGGTTGTTGCAGGTAACGCCAAAGGTGCGCTTTCAACGCATCCTCGGCGGCCGGCGTCAATCGACGCGGTCCGAGTTTGCTGCGGCTATTGAATAACGCCAACACGCGCACCATGTTGGGCCCGGCGAGGTTCCACGAGTTGCTGGCGTTGGCATGATGGATGATCCATTCGTTAGCTTCGTCGGCGTCAATGTCCAACGCAAGCATGGCCAGGATCGCTTCGAATGTCTCGTTTTTCAGCCCGACGCGCATGAGATCGCTCATCCCTTCATCGCGCAGCACCTTGGATTTCTCATGTGTCCCGTGCACAAGCCGACCGATCAGGTCCGGCGCCAGGCGATGAGCGGCGTCCTTCGGTCCAAGCGCGTGGACGGCTCGGGCGGCAGCGGCCAACACGTTTACTTCGGATTTCGGATTCTTGAGTAGTTCGGTCACCGAGGCCAGTGCATCCTTTGCGCCGACGCCGCGCTCCGCCAGGGCCAGGCAGGCCAGCTCTTGCACTTCGATTATTTCTTTCTCCAGGAAGCCCGCTTTTTTCAGCAAGCGGATCAGTTCGGGGACCTGGGCCTGTTGGGCGAGCTGCCGTGCTCCGTAGACTCGATTGACGCGCAGGATTGATTTGGCGATTGCTTCGGGATCCTGCGTTTCCTTGGCAAGCAGCGTCTCGACCAATACGGGGATAAGGTCATCCGCTCGGTCGGGCATGAGCACAATCGTTTTGGCGGCGGCGCCCTCGGCGCGGAAATCCTTGGAGCGCAGCGCGTTGATTAGCACCGGGAAAGCATCGCTCCCTCTTTTCGCCAGGGACTCGGCGCTAGCCTGTTGAACGACGTTATCGGCATCTCGTAGCATTTTTTCCAGAGTCCCGGCGGCGATCAACGGCCCAAGCGCATGAATGGCGGCGGCGCGCGTCTCGGCTTTCGGGTCCTTCAGCAATGGTTCGACATCCTGAAGAATGCCCAGCCCGTTGCGCGACAGCGCCTTGGCCGACGCCCAGCGAACGCCTTCGGACGGATCTCGCAACATCTTCAGCAGCGTTGCCTTGGCTGTCCCGGCTTGCTCCGGCGTGAGGGTATTGATGGCGATAATGCGCACACCGCTGTCGCGATCGTCGAGCAAATCGACCAGCGCGGCGCCGGCTTCGGGATTCATGTTGGCCAGGGCGACCAGAGCTTGCTTGTGCAGATGACTATGATTGGGATCGCGGATCACCTCGATCAACGGCTTGACGGCGAGCTTGGCGGTCTGGCCGATTATTCCCAGGGCCATGATCGCCTCCGCGCGGGCCGAAGGAACGGGACTGTTTTCGACAATCTCGATCAATCCAGGCACTGCGTGGATTCCCGCCCTGGCGAGGGCAAGGCCAGCGGGACGGCGTACGGTCCAGTCCTTGTCGACCAAAGCCTGCAGCAGAGGTTGCTGCAATTCTTTGCTATCCGCACTGCCTGGAATCGATTTAGCCAACAATCGAATCACGGCGATACGCACATCGAGATGGGGATCTTTTACGAGCGTGCCCAGATTGGGAAGAATTGCCTTGTCCGCGGGACCGATGCGCTCAAGCAGCGTCAGACTTTCTCGCCGCACAACTGCTTCCTTGGATTGCAGCCCAACAGCCAACGCGGGCGCCGCTCCTTTGCCGAGCTTGAACAGGGCCGCGGACGCCGACTGCTGCACCAAGGCGTTCTTGTCGACGAGCAATGGCACGAGCAACTCCGCGGCCTTACCCGTCTCGGCCGCAGGGATCTTGGCTTTTTTTATCGCTTCGACTCGGACGGCTTCCTCTGTGCTTTGCAAGCCCTGCTTTAATTTTTCCACCTCCGATTCGCCGGCGCGCAGTCCACTGACCCAAATCAACAGAGACACCAAGAGGGCGGCCGCGCTGATTCGTATCGTGCAAATCCGAAGAATATCGCGCGGCAAGAGGCGCTCAGCTTCAGGGAAACGATGGATTTGCGGCATCGATATACACCAGCTTCGAGGAAGGACCAGCATGGCGACATCTTACCATTTCTTCCGTGGCGAATCCAGAAGATGACGCCCCGCGCGCCGCATACGCCATACCGGCGGGCTGTCCATCCAGTTCAAAGCGGCCCCCCGATGGGGCAGAGGCGTTGCACCTGAGATTCTCCGACGTTCCAATCGATACCCCAATATGATGAAGCTTGAATGAACGAACCATCTAGCGCGCGCCGGAAGTAGGTGTATCGTGCATGGCATACGGCTCGGTCTATTGCTCGTGTTGATTACGTTGACTCTGGCCAGCACTTCCGCGCTCGGCCAGGAGAAAACGACTACCGTCCTTATCGAGACCGACAAGGGGTTCGTGGAAGTGGAACTCGATGCGGCTCGCGCGCCCGTCACGGTCGCTAACTTCCTGAGATATGTGGACGCCAAGTATTACAACGCCGGTCGCTTTCACCGCACGGTCAAGCTCGGCAATCAACCGGACAACAAGGTCAAGATCGAAGTTATCCAGGCTGACGTTCGCCCAGACAAGGCCAAGGACGTATTCGCCCCGATCAAGCTGGAACGCACGCGCGATACGAAGTTGGCCCACAAGGATGGCACGATCTCGATGGCTCGCGATGGCCCAGACTCCGCGACTGCGGATTTCTTCATCTGTATCGGCGCTCAGTCCGAGCTCGACTTCGGCGGCAAACGCAATCCGGACGGCCAGGGCTTCGCGGCATTCGGCAGTGTGGTCAAGGGCATGGACGTGGTCAAGAAGATCCAGGCGGCGCCGACCGAGGGGCAAGCGTTGACGCCGCCGATCAAGATCCTGAGCGTGACGCGCCTCCCCGTGTACGCCTGGGAACGCGTGACTGCCAAGGCGTCGTTCGCGCCGCGCGATGGCGCCGGCGCCTTGACGTTTCAGGGCCGCATGTGGCTTCTCGGCGGCTGGAACCCCGGCGACAAGAAACACTTCCCGCGCACCTGCAACAACGAAGTTTGGAGTTCCGCCGACGGCAAGGACTGGCGGCTCGACAAAGCCAATTCGTTTCTCGACAAGACCTTCGACTCCGCCAAAGACTGGGAAGGCCGACATACCGCCGGATATGTCGTCCATCAAAATAAGATGTGGATCGTCGGTGGCGACGTGAATCAGGGACACTACCACTTCGACGTGTGGAACTCCGGCGACGGCAAGACCTGGACCAACGTCAACGCGGGCAAGCCCGTCCCCTGGGGGCCACGCGCCTTGCACTACACGCTGGCCTTCAAGGACAAGATCTGGATCATCGGCGGCCAGACTGTTCCCAACTTCGCCGGCGCGAAGGAAGTGTTCTATCGCGATGTCTGGAACTCCAGCGATGGCGTCGCCTGGACCGAAGTGAAACCGAAGGAGCCGTATTGGCCGCAGCGCGGCATGATCGGCGGCAGCGCCATTTTCAAGGGCCGCATCTGGATCCTCGGCGGCGGCACCTACGATACGCCCAAGATTCCGACGCGCAAATTCTTCAACGATGTCTGGAGTTCCGCCGACGGTATCGATTGGACGCGCCATCTCGAAACCGCTCCCTGGGCGCCGCGCCAGTATCACGAGGTCGCGGTCTTCGATGATCGGCTCTGGGTTCTCGAAGGCTATCACAAGGCGAACCGCAACGACGTCTGGCATTCCGCTGACGGCGTCAACTGGCGCGAGGTGCCCAATACTCCCTGGCGTCCACGCCACGCCGCCAGCGTCTTCGTGTATGACGGCGCCTTGTGGATGGTCGCCGGCAACAATATGGAAAGCGACGTGTGGAAGCTCACGCGCAAACGGTAGCCGCTTGCAGCTTAACACTAGCTTGGCGCCACGCGAGCGCTAGGCCGCAAGCGGCAAAATAGGGAGGCACGCCATGACAACGAAGTACGCGTTCTGGGTGATTTCGACGTTGTTCGCAGCAACCGCCGTGACCAGCGCCCAAGAGCAGGCCGTTCCCTATCTCCGGAGCAAGCAGCGCTTGACAATCCTGAGCGCCAACGACGGGCAAGTTCATCTGCCCATCGGCCCGGACGCCAAGAAAGTCACGCAAGATTCGATCACGGTCATTCATCTGGGGCCCGATCATCCGCCGATCGTGAAGACCGTTTATGGCACGGTTCCCAATACCATTGCAGGGCCGCCCTACATGGCCATGACGGGCGATGGCCGCTACGGCTTCGTCACCTCGCACAAGATCAAGCAGGAACCCGATGCCCCGGAGATCATCAGCGTGATCGACCTGGCGTCGCCGGACTTGAAGGTGGTGCAAACGGTCAAGCTGCCCGATCCCCGCATGGCAGTCATGCATCCCGATGGCAAGCGTCTGCTGATCCCTTATGACACCGGCATCCGGGTTTTCGAGATGCGCGCCGGCAAGCTCGTACTCGTCAAGGACAATCCGACCGAGTTTCGCTTGCTGGGCATCGACATCAGCCCGCGCGGCGATCGTGTCGTGGGCAACGGCATCAAGAAAGGCGGCAAGCTGGCGGTTCACGTCTTGAGTTATCGCGATGGCGAAATCACCTACCTGAACGAAGTGCAGACCAAGCCCGGCCACGATTGGGACGGCCCCTTCGCCTGCCGATTCACGCACGACGGCCGGCGCATCATCATCCCCAACGGCTGGCACAACGGCAGCCGCGGCAATCTCGCGCCGGTTTTCATCGCCGACCTCGGCCCCGGCTCAGCCACGGTGACCGATGTCATTCCGCAAGTGGCGGACGGCATCGAAGGGGTCGCGGTTCATCCCAGCGGCAAGTTCGCCGTGCTCAGTTGCCTGGACGACAGCCCGCGCCTCGTGCATCAAGCCTACAGCCACTTGGCGGTCATCGACCTGACCTCGAAGCCTGCTCGTTTGCTGTATCACCTCGACGTGGAGAGCTTGCCCGAAGGGATGGAATTCTCACCGGACGGCTCACAATTGTTCGTGGGCCTGACCTACGCCCATCGGATCGCAGTCTACGACGTGGACGGCTTCCGGCTCAAACGCAATCCGTTCGTTCTTCGCGTGGGACACGGGCCTTGCTCCATGGCGATTGGCCCCCGTTTCGTGAAGTAAGTCCGTGGCCAACGGTCTTCAGCTACGGACCACGGATTACGAGCACGAGTCATTTCTTTGAGCCGCTCTCCGCAGCTTGCAGCACGGCGCGGATGATCTTGTCATAGCCGGTGCAGCGACACAAATTGCCTGCGAGGAAATGGCGTGCGTCGTGCTCTGTTGGGCGCGGGTTCTTTTCCAAGAGCGCCTTGGCCGCGACGATGAAGCCCGGCGTGCAGATGCCGCACTGCAG
>SYHD01000154.1 GCA_005799265.1 Planctomycetia bacterium
AGCTTCGCGGAGTATACAACTCTCGGTCATGGGCGAGCCAAGGCGCGGATTTCCATGTCACTCAGGCTGCGCTGATGGAGGCGGACATCGCGAAGGCGGCCGCGGAAGAAATCGCTTGATCCCGCGCCGATTCGCAGTGGAGCTTCCGTGTTCAGATTGTAATCGCCTGGCTCGAAGGGTTCGGAGACTGCGACGCGCTTACCGTCCACATAGAGTTCCAATTGGCCCGCTCGCTTGACAGCGGCAATGTAATGCCAGCCAGTCGGAAGGTCGTGGTCCCACGCGGCCGTCTTGCCCGCCGCAAACGAATAGATATGCCCCGAAGGCAACGTGCTGAAGTAGACGCGCCCCTGGTGCTCCGCGGCCGTCCAGGCGCGGCGATAGGTCACGTCGGGAGTCAAATCGAGCCGAGCCAGTTTCTTCCATCGATCCTCTCCCTCGAACTGAAACACCTCCGCGAGCGGCAGCGTTCCCGCCAGCAAGCGGCCATTGTGAACCACCATGCCCATCACTTCTTTCTCCTGGCCGAGCCGCCCCATGTCTTTCCAGCGGCCAACCTCTTCGAAGCGGTAGACGCGGCCGTTAGGCCAAGTTCCGACATGGAGTTGGCCATGGTAGGCGACAAAGGAGTAAGTCTGCGTGCTGTCGCCGAGCTGGCCGCAGTCGGTCCAGGTCTTGCCGTCGTAGCGATAGACGCGGCCGCCATCGTAGCTGCTGGCGTAGAGGAAACCATCGAATACGGCCAGCGCTTCGACACGCTTCCCGTTGGGGACGCCGCAATCGGTCCACTTGGCGTCGCCGTCGTAGCGATAGAATCCGGCGGGCTTGTACAGAGACGACGCGTAGAGCTTGCCGCGATATACGGCCAGGCCGCCGATCGCTTCCGTGTCGGGAAGCTGGCCGCAATCGATCCATTTCGTGCCGCCATCATAGCGATAGACGCGGCCGCCCAAATTGAGGTTCTCCGACTCTTTCAGCGCCGACCCGGCCAGACGATATTTGCCGACCGCCGCATGGAGCTTGCCATCGTACACAGCGAGTGCAGTGACCGTGTTGCACAAAGACGGCGCGCCGCAATCGATCCAGCGATTGTCCCCGCCGTAACGGTAGACGCGGCCGGAGTCGGTCTTGCCCGGCTCGCAGGTCCCGGCGTAGAGATGCCCGTCGTGAACCGCCAGCGCGAAGGCCAGGATCGCCTTGCCCGGCCGGCCGCAGTCGAGCCAGGCCGATTCCTTGCCGTTGTCGATGCCAAACTGCAGGTGGCGCGCGTTGGCTTGCGAGGTCGTGACGGCATTGCTTTTGATCGCGAGGTAAAAACCTTTGCGCCGGACCGGATCGTATTGGCTCGCCAGATCTCCCGAGACGCCGTCCAGATCGCGTTCGAGATAGGCGTGGCAGGAAAACGTGAAATCGCCTCGGTCCAGGGTGATCGGCTTCTTGGCCGAGATCTCCAGATGGGCGCCGCGGCCATCGAACCCGGCGGCGCCGCCCGGCTTCCCGTCAGGTCCGGCAGCCTTCAGATCAACACCGCAGTTGAGCGCGTGATGGCCATTGCCGGAAGTGTCGTTCGAGTCTCCCGCGAGCGGCCAATGGACGACGAGAGACTTGTCGCGTTTCGCTGCCTGCGGGAACAGTGCGGGCGGAAGTATCAAGAGAAGTGCGATCAACGTCAGCCAACGAAGCGTCAAGTCCGACTCCTTTTCGCGTTGGTGTCTACCACTTCATCACCTGCCAGCGGCTATACAACAGCATGATCATCGCGATGAGGAAGATCGCCAAGGCCGCGTAGCCGTACGTTGTCCAGCGCTGGTAGTCGGCTTCCTCGGCGAGGGCGTCATCGGTCCAGGAGACGGCGTTTTGGTTGGCCACGAGCTGCTGGAAGATGCCGGGCACAAACGCTTGATCCTGATCCGGGGTCGTGCCGGTTGCCGCGAGATAGAAGCCGCCGAGCATGAATTCGAGAGCCGGTTCGCTGCAGCGGATACGCATGAGAAGTCGGTCCAGGCCCGGCGCGCGTACGCGGATCGACTCCATTAGCTCGAAGAGCTGCGTGTTGGCAGCGGACAGGCGCGCGTCGTCGTCGCGCGCTGATTCCTCGACGCGGAATAATCGGAAGCCCCACTGACCCAGGGCGTCGACGAAATGGCCGAGGCTGCTCGACACCACCAGCGGCAACTGCTCCGGCTTCACGTCGGGGACGAGCGGCAGGTCCTGGCCGAAGAGGCGCACGCGCCGATCGGCGTCGAGGCGTTCGTTCAAGGCGGCGTATCCCGGCGAAGTTTCCAGATCCGTCACTAGCACGACGAGGGGGCAACGCGTGCGGGCCGTGTCATGAAGCACTTGCAGGTCCATCTGGCAGAGCGTGGCGACCTGGCTGGAGTCGTCCTCGCTTTCCATGGGCGCGAAGGGGACAAGCACCAGCACGCCGTTGAGGGGGCAGAACGGCTCGCGATCGCGGGTGATGCGGCGAGCGAGATATCGCAGACGCCGTTGGTACCTCTCCACTTCTTCCGCGCGTTTCAATAGCGATGGCATGCGCTTCTTTCCGTCCACAACGGCCCAGGGTGTTGAATCGGATGCTGGCGCGGACAGTAATGCGACGGCCGGCTCGGCCAGCAGATTCTGCGACGCCAGGAGCGGATCCGGGGGTGACACGTCGGGCACGGCGGACTCGGGCGCCTTCGCCGGCTCGTCGAACACCGTGTGCCGTGCTTTCTTGTCGGCCTCCGGCTCCGGTGCCTGGGTGGCCTCGTTCAACAACTCCGCCTGCCTTCCCAGCAAGCAGGCGTCCAGGGCGAGTACGTAAATCGCGTGCTTGTTGGCGTACACTTGTAACGCCGGGTTGGTCTTGATGGGAATCTGCTGCACGTCCAACGGCATCTTGGATGCGGTCATGAACGCCTGGGCGTTGCTCGCCGGCCGGCCGAGCACGAGGAAGAGCGGCGCCCCGGCAAACTCGATGCCTGCTTCGACGAGGGCGGCCCGCGCCTGGTTCCAGGCCTCGTCGATATCGGCGAATTCTACCAGATCGCGATCCGGCCCAAGCGAGCGATAAAGTTTATAGCCGACGAATGACGCCACGCAGAAAAGCAGAAAGAGAATCGGCAGCCAGTACCGGCGCAAGGAAGGGAGGGGGCCACCGAGCATTCGTTCCAGCCCCAGCGCAGCGTTGGCGAGCCACAGGCCCCAGACGATGCCGAGGAAGATCGCGAGGAGGATGAGCCAGACAAGGAGAATGCCGAGGAAGCGAAGGACCGCCCATACCTTGGCGAGGGGTTTCAACTCCTTGCCGACGGTGCCGACGACCTTCTCAGAAATCAACCTTTGTTGGATGAGTTGATTAAGCCAGCCCATCATGGTGAAGGGGGCTTTGAGAAGGAAACTCATCATATCGGCGAGCAGCTTTAGCATCGTTACGTCTCTGGGTGGCGCGATAGCAACGTGCCGATCTTACAGGCACGTTGGCAACATGCCTCACGGATCACGGAATCTCGCCGTCAACCGATTTTGTCGGCGTCGCGCTCTTCGGCATTTTGCCGGCGCGGAAGGGCAGGTCGCGCGGCTGCATGAACAGGAACACGAGGAAGAATGCCAACAGTGGAACTAGGATCAACAGCAAGGTGCCGCCCGACACCACCATGCGCCGGAAACCCGCCCGGCCGCGCAACGGCGGCACGTTGGTGGGGGCTTGCAGTTCAGACGGTTTCGACCATGCAGACGCCGCGTGCCGGGTGACGCGGTTTTTGCAGCTCTCGACCCAGGCCTGCAGCTGATCGGCCTGTTCGCGCATTTCGCCGCGGAAGCCGAGCATCACACACAGGTAAAAAGCGGCGAGCGCCTCGTTACCCGACCGCGTTTCGGCCACACGTGCTTGCTCCCAGAATCGCCAGGCGCGGTCATTGCTGCCGTAGAGGGCTAGTTCGAGCTTGTTCTCGTTCCAGCGTGAGTCCCAGGGAGAATCAGTGAGGAACAATTCGTCGAGCCAGCACGCCAGCGCATAGCGAATGCCGAGAAATCGTCCGGCGCCGGCTTCGGCCGCCACTTGCATGCCGCGCGCGTCGAGCCGAGCGTCGCCGCCGAAGTCCGCGAAACGCTGGGCGTCGGCGTTGCTCATCAACATGCGTTTGAGGATGGCCTGTTCGTTTTCGAGAACAAGCGCTTCACCGCGTATGAGCCGTTTCTTGAGCTGAACGCCGTGCTGCAAGATCGAATGCACCAGATTGTTCAGTTCATCTTGCATGCGCAATTCCAAGTAACGAGCCGCGACCGTAAGGGAGCGTTGGGCCAAACTGGTTCCCGCTCTCTTACGGTCACGGCTCGTAAGAAGGGAGGAGAGTGGGTCCCATCGTCCTGTTAGAATATCGCGAAAACGTCGCTTTGGATCAACGGCAATTCGCGGCTTCACGAGATTGCCAGATCAGATGTAAACTTCCCGTATTCTTGCCTCCACGTCGTTCGTTGCTTTGTTATAATGCCAGTTCATGTGGAAGGAGACAGCCCATGGCGAAGATCTTGCTGGTGGAAGACAATGAGATGAACCGCGACATGCTGTCGCGCCGCCTGTTGCGGAAGGGCTACGAGGTTTTCATGGCGGTCGATGGTGCTGCCGCGGTCGCCGACGCCAAGACGCAGAAGCCCGATCTGATCTTGATGGATATTAGCCTGCCGGTGATCGACGGTCTGGAAGCGACGCGTCAGATCAAGGTTGACGCCGACACCGCCGCGATCCCGATCATCGCGTTGACAGCCCACGCTCTTGCCGAGGACCGCGACAAGGCTCTCGCTGCGGGCTGCAATGATTTCGACACCAAGCCGATAGATTTGCCTCGCCTACTGGAGAAGATCGAGACATTGCTGAAGAAATAGAACCATTCCCGACACTATCTCATTTGAACATAAACCACGGGGAATACAATAACAGCATTGCAACAAGAACGCAGTAGGCACGCGGAGTCTCGAAAACGGCGTAGGGCATGGTAGTGGAGTGCACGTCATTTCTCTTGCCTTTCCCCGTGTTTCCGGTGGTTCATCTTCTGGGCATGCCAAGCCGTGAAGGATACGTGATGACCGATCCGCAACCGCTGCCTGCCGAGCAGGTCTCCCATGTGCGGCACGATCTGCGCACGTTTGCGAACCATATCCTTGGCTACAGCGACATGCTTCTGGAAGTCGCGCGCGACGACGCCGTCGAGGAGATCATTCCCGGCCTCGTCGCGATTCACGAACTCGGCGCGAATCTGCTGGAACGTGTCGGTGCCATTCTCAATCCGAGCCGAACCGATGTCGCGCACGCCGATTTCGAGAAGCTGGCGGCCGAACTGCATCCTGTGGTCGAGAAATTGTTGGTCAACGCGAAGACATTGTGTGAGCAGACACAACAGTTGGAGATGGAGCAAGAGAATGCGGACGGGCACAAGATCCTGTCGGCGGTCGAAAATCTGCGGCGATTCATTGAAGATAGCATGCTGCACGGTGAATTCGGGCCGGAAACGCAAACGCGGGAGAATGCAAATTCTTCTTCCCTTACGCATCAGGCTCTGACTTCCGCTGCTGAAACCGCCCCCAGGGCGGGGCAGGGGCGCATCCTTGTCGTCGATGACATTGAGAACAATCGCGACATGCTGGCGCGCCGGCTTGAGCGTGAGGGCTACGCCGTCATACAGGCCGCCAATGGCCGTGAGGCGCTTGAGCGGATTGCGCACGGCGGGCTCGATCTCGTGCTGTTGGACATCCTCATGCCAGAGGTGGACGGGTTCGAGGTCTTGCGGCAGGTGAAATCGACGCCGAGCGGGCGTGATCTGCCCGTCATCATGATCTCGTCACTGGATGAGATCCAGAGCGTGGTCCGCTGCATCGAAATGGGGGCGGAGGATTATCTCCCCAAGCCGTTCGATCCCGTGCTGTTGCGTGCCCGCGTTGGGGCGTGTCTTGAGAAGAAGCTGCTGCGCGATAACGAGCTTGACTACCTTCGGCAAGTGGCGGCGGTCACGTCGGCGGCCAGCGCGGTGGAGACCGGCACGTTTGATCCGGTCAGCCTCGCGGAGGTGGCCGGGCGCGACGACCCGCTGGGCGGCTTGGCCCGCGTATTCCAGAAGATGGGCCGCGAAGTGCAGGCCCGTGAAGAGCGTTTGAAGATGCAGGTCGCCCAGCTCAGGATCGAGATTGACGAGTCGCGCAAGAAACAGCAGGTTGCCGAGGTCACCGAATCGGAGTATTTTCAGGAATTGAAGCGCCGCGCCAACCAGCTGCGTAGGCGTTCCGGCAAGACCGAATCGAGCGAATCGTCATGACACGGATCGTTTCTCTTCATTCATACCGGGGCGGCACCGGGAAATCGAACCTCACTGCCAACCTTGCGGCCAACATCGCGATGCGGGGCAAACGCGTCGGCATCATCGACACCGACATTCAATCGCCGGGCATTCACATTCTCTTCAATCTCGATGCGGCCAAGATCAACCGCTCGCTCAACGACTATCTCTGGCGGCGCTGCGCCATCGCCGATACGGCGTATCACCTGCCGATGCCTGAAATCACGGCGGCCGACGGGGCGATCTACCTCATCCCGTCGAGCATGAACGCTGGCGAGATCGCCAAGATCCTGCGTGAAGGCTACGACGTCGGCCTTCTCAACGACGGCCTGCAAGAACTCGGCCAGCACCTCGATCTCGACTATCTGTTCATCGACACGCACCCCGGCCTGAATGAGGAGACGCTGTTGTCGATCGCGATCTCGGACGTATTTGTCTTGATCATTCGGCCAGACCAACAGGATTTTCAGGGAAGCGCCGTCACGATCGAGATCGCCCGAAAACTGCAAGTCGCACAGCTTCTGATCATCATCAACAAAGCGATTCCAGCGATGGATTTTGCGCACCTAAAAAAGACGGTCGAGGACACCTTCGACGCCACGGTTGCGGGAGTGTTTCCGTTGTCGGAAGAGATGCTGATGCTGGGGAGCCGCGGCGTGTTCTCGCTGCGCTATCCCGATCATCCTTGGACCAGGGAAGTCGAGCGTGTCGCCAGTCGCATCGTCGCCGCCGCGAAATGAACAGCCGTGCGTTGATGCGCTCCTGGCCTGTGAGAACATCAATTGCGACTCACGCAAAGGCGCAAAGAAACGCTGGAGTGAGACATCGATTCTTGCTTTTCGCCTTTGGGTGAGACTAAAAGCGATAGCGAAACATGACCCGAACGACCGTTTGCGCGAAGTGCTGGTCCGTGACCGCGAACGCAGCGCCGGCGCCGAAATCGACGCGATTGCACACGAAGACGCGCAGACCTGGGCCCATCGAGACGTAGGTTCTGCCTCCAGATCTTTGGTTCGAGCCGAGATTGGGATCGGTGTAAGCGCCGTCCTGGAACGACCACGTGTTCACTTCAAGCGTGCCAATGATCGGTACGTCCGGCAGCACGCGACAAAAAACGTGGTTGACGCTCGAATGCGTGTGCAGAATGGCGCCAGAATAATTCGGATCGCCGCCGAGCGGTATCCATTCGGAGATTTGCCCCTGCATGTATGTGTTGTGCGACAATTTGAGCGAGAACAACAGCGACGGTTCAAGCGAAAGATGGCCATTACCGAGTCCCTTGGAGAAGTTGCCCGTCGGGATCGTCGTCAGCATTTGCAGCGATAAGGTCAGAAGTTCGCAATCGAACAGCAATGACTTGGTGCCGACGGTCATGTCGGTGAATCCGGAAGCGTGGGCGGCGATTTCGGGACTCACGGAACGATAGGGAAAGTTGACGATCGCTGAGAGGCCGCCGGCCGCCGTCTCGGTGTAGACAACCAGATCGTTATAGCGCAGACGCCGCTCGCCCAGCGCCGGTGGCGTGGGTCTGGGGCCTTTGCCGGAGCCATCGGCGCGGGCCCAGAAATATTCCGAGCGATCTGGAAAGATCAGGTTGAGACCCCCGTCCCAGCCTATTTTCATCTGCGACACCGGGCGGGCCGCATCGACGAAAAACGCGGCGTCGGCCTGCGGAATCCATTTTGGTTCATAGCATGGATCGGGGCAACAAAGGCAGGAGTACAAATCGCAAAAGTAGCCGCCGATGAGCGTGTTCGTTTCACAGGGATAACCTTGCGGCTGACCGGGGACACATCGCCCTTGGCCGCAATTCGTGCAATTTTGCCGAGTGCCTACATGGCCGGGGGCGTGCCTGCCGCCGCGGCCACAGGTCGTGCAAGTTCCCGTTGAAAGCGGGAGAAACCCTGGCAGTAACTCCGGTGGCTCGTTGGTTTGCACGAACCCACGCGAGGGCGTGACCTCGTCGGAGTTCATGATCCGAATGCTGCCGAGCGCATCGATTAATTTCACTGTCGTTTCCGGCCAGTCCACCAGTGTGGCTCGTTCGGGCGGATCATTGTGAGGCGCCTGATCGGCGCGTAACCCCATCTTGGACGGCGGCGTTTCTTTCTTCCACAGTTGCTTGAGTTCAGCCAGCGCGCGCACGAATAACGGCGGCTCGGCCGGGTGCTTCATCATGTCAAGAACGCGCCGTTTCGCCTGGGCTTTCTGGATCTCATGATTGTCCCTGTCCTCTAGGGATTCGTGGGGCACGGAAGTCTCCGGCGTCTCCACCGGCATGGACGACGGCGAGAGTTCGGGACGGGGCGTGATTTGGGGGACGTGGAGCGGATCGAGTTTCAACAACGTGCCTGTGGTTCGACCGTGGGACGCGTCTCGATTTTTGCCAGGGGTGGCACCAAGATGTCGCGCAGGGATGACGGCATTCTCGCTTCGCGAGGCGCCTCTGTGGGCGTTGTAGACTTGTTCTCCGGCGGCGGCTGGTTGAACTTGAGCACTTGCTCGGCCTTGTAAGATTGCGGCGCTTTCAGGAACGCCTGGCCAATCCACTGAATTGGAATCGGTTCCACGTTCTTGAAGAATGCCGTCTTCATCTCGGTCAACATCATGCGTTTGTTGCCGGGCGGCAGCTTTTCCGTCTGCATCGGAAAATCGCCCGGATGCCATTCGGCCTCCCGGCGGTACGCTCGGCCCGAGCGAAGGCTGCACTTCGACGGCAAACGCGCAGGTGAGGACTCCGAGGAACAGGAGAGTGACGCCCAAGCCCATCCATTGCCTGACGCAGAGTGTACGCACTGTCCTCATCATTACGCTTCCCACTTCCTCCCCGCGGGCGGCGCCGCAATGACATTGCGGATCGTCGCCCGAGGAAGGGGCATGCTGCTCGATGAACAGAAAAACGCGTACCCGGCGTATAGCATCTCTGCTAGGGCTGTCAATTCGATATGCGACAAATTACCTCATTCCGTTGTTCACTAACCCTGAGCGCCAGCGAGGGGATGTGAGGACTCTTGCAATGGGGTGCCATGATCGCAAGGCATGCTGCTATCGTCTCACTTGCGCTCAGGGTTAGTGAATTATGGAAGCATCAAAAAAACGCTTGACGGTTTTGTGGGGCATGCTATAGATGCACAATCTTTGGGGGGGCGGTGGTCGTGGGGACGGTCATCGCATGAATACGGTGAACAGTGATTGGGGGCGGCATGCGCTTGACCTGGAAACTAACGGTCCTGATGCTCGGCTTGTGGGCGATGATGCTCGGTTCCGCGGGGGGCCAGATCCCAGCTATTCCAACCGTGCCTGCGGTGCCGACCGTCACCACCGCGCCGGCGATTCCGGCGGCGCCGGCCAAGCCGAATATCTTCAGCTTTTTCTGTCCGCCGCCTGGCTGCCTGGAGAAGTGCAAAGAGAAATACTGCAACTCCGGGATCGGCCGTATGATAGGAGCGATGGCGCGGCCGATGCTCATGTTGTCAGGCGGCCTCATCCAGCCATGCTGCCCGACGCCCAACATGCCCAACCTCGCCGATCTCGCTATGTCTCCCGAAAGCGCCGGCGGCGCGGCCGCGCGCATCAAGAAGGACGAAATGGAAGCGAAAGCACGCCGCGCCGACGTAAGGTTTCTCGGCACTGTCGATTGCAATCGCTATCCCGAGGCGGAGGCGGCCCTCATCAAGGCGTTGCGCACCGACCGCAACGAATGCGTCCGCTACGAGGCGGCGCTTTCGCTCGGCAAGGGATGTTGTTGCACAAAGAAGACCATGGAAGCGCTGTTACTCACCGTCACCGGCAGCGAGAAGGACGGCAATCCAATCGAGACAGCCCCGCGCGTGCGCGAGGCGGCGGAATTCGCGCTGTCGAACTGCCTGATGCGAGTCGCCCCGCCAATGCCCGAACCGCCGGAGAAAGCCGCGCCGTTGCCGGAGCCGAAGAATCCGCTGGCCATGGTGCAAGGTCGCGAGCCGGTTGCGCCTCGCTTGTTGTCCGTTGGCTTTGGAACGGCGACGCCCAACGCCGTCGGCTATCCACTGCCGACGCCGACACAGCCGGAGACGACCGGCGTGCCGACCGGCCAACGCGGCTTGTTCCAGATCTTCATGAGGCGTGCCCAGCCGGTTCCAGTAATGTCCGAACCGCAAGAGAAAGCCGCGCCGCTGCAGGAGCTGAAGAATCCGCCGGGCATGGTGCAAGGTCGCGAGCCGGTTGCGCCGCGTGTGCCGCCCGTTAGCTTCGGTGCAGCAACGTCCAGCGTCGTCTTCTATCCGCTGCCGGCGCCGACACCGCCGGACACGAACAGCGTGTCGACCAACCAACGCGGCTTGTTCCAGATCTTCATGTGGCGTGCCCAGCCGGTTCCGGTCGAGAAAGCTTCGTGATCGGTTCCCACTGATCGGCACTCCCAATTCGGAATGTGCCGGCCTCAATTTCATTGGTCACGCGTGAAGGGATTTCCTGCCGCGGCGGCGACTTTGCCTATCATTACCTCGACAGCCGCATTGGCTGCAACCTCGTCGGCCAGGTGCTGGGCGGGCTATCGAGTGTACTCACCATGAGCCGGAAAAAGCGAGTTTCTCCAGGCCCATACCTTCTGGACGTCCAACTCCTTCGGGATCGCGTTTTGACTCCGGATCAGTATCCGTTTTCGCTTCCCGTGGTTCGCCATTTGTCACTTCTGCCATTCCATCCCCGAGTTACTTTTTTCGTCGGCGAGAACGGCACC
>SYHD01000155.1 GCA_005799265.1 Planctomycetia bacterium
ATCGGCAAGCGGTTCGTTAGCCGGACGCGCAAGCGACGGATCGGATCGTCCGTCGCTTGCGCGTCCGGCTAACGGGGTAGAGAGATAGAACTCCGGCGGCCCAAAAACGGCAGCCGAACTCGTGTAGACAAGCCGCTGGATCTGCCCTTGCAAGGCGCGGACCGCTTCGAAGACCGCGAGCGTGCCGATGACGTTGACCTTGGCGCCGAGAATAGGATCGGCCCGGCACACGGGAACCTGCAAGCCCGCGAGGTGGACGATATGCGTAATCGCGTGCTGTTTCATCACCTCGCGCAGCCGCGCGAGGTCCGTGACATCGCCCTGCACGAACGTGACCTGACGCACTTGCGCTTCGTTCATGATGAGGCGCATGCGCTTGGGATCTTCCTTGAGGTCATAGATCCACACGCGCTCGCCGCGTTCGAGAAGGTTTTTCGCGATCCAGCTGCCGATGCAGCCATAACCGCCGGTGAGAAGAACGTTCATAAGGGTTTCCAGTTACGAGCCGCGACCGTAAGGGAGCGATGGGTTCGCGCAGCGCTGGCGCGGCGCTCTCTTACAGTCGCGGCTCGTGGGTAGATGTAGCTCAGAAGAACAACCGCGATACGTCAAGGTAGAGCACAAACAACATCAAGCAGGCGATGACCGCCAGACCCGCATAGGTCGCCCAGATGCGTACGTTCTCGTGCGCGGGTCGGCCGGCGATTTTCTCGTAAATCAGGAACACCATGTGCCCGCCGTCGAGCACGGGAATCGGCAGGAAATTCACTACCGCGAGGTTGATGCTAATCAAGCCGAGGAAGAACACGAACTCGCCGAAGTCCATGCCGGCGAAGATGTACGTCGCGCGGGCGATGGTGAGCGGGCCGCCGAGGTTCCAGACCGAGATGCGGCCGAAGATCATGCCGCGCAGGTTCTGGAAAACCTCCATCATGCGGCTGGTGGTATCCACGAAGCCCATGCGAATCGCGTCGAGCGGGTCGGACGCCCGTACTCGACGCGTGTCGGCGGCGAACTTCCAGCCGCGCTCCGCCAGCGGCCATGTTTGGTCTTCGGCTATCGGGATTTCGACTTCCTCGCTCTTCTTGTCGCGCTCGACTTTCAGCGTCAGCTTCTTGTACTTCACGGGCTGCGACTGAAAAAACTCGTAGGAGACGTTCGCCCATTGGCCTTCCTTGAGTTCGTCGCGCATCCAGGGCTGGTCCAGATCCTTGTCGTGGCTCTCGATCGAATATTTGATGTTCTTGATGACATCGCCGACCTTGAGCGGCGAGCCCTCCTTGACGCCGGCGACGATGGTCTTGATCTGGTAGGCCAGGCCCAGTTCGGGAATCGCCATGGGCGCGTTGGGACTGACCGAGAAGACGCGGTCGAAGCGCCAGTCGGTGTCCCATTTGATTTTTTCCTTGATCGAGATGAACTCCGCGCCTCCCTGCGGGCTGTGCCGGCGCAAGTGCAAGGTGACGAAACGATCGCCCTTGATGCTCGCCCGGTCGAGCCGATCCGACCACTGGCGCAGTTGCATGGGCAAGCGCTCGGGATCGAGCGTGACGTCCTTGAATTCGAGGAGTTTGTCAGCCACGCCCTTGTCGCCGACATCCATGACGACGACGGCTTCGATCTTGTCCCCCGCGAGCTTGGGGTCCGTTTTGGTTGGCGGATTCACCTTGCCGGACGCGGGCGAATTCTCGCGCACCGAGAGCACCGGGCCCATCTGCATGCGCACGCCGAGATCGAGGCGGAAGGCCGGCTTGATGGTAAGAGGAACCCGCTTGACCTCGCCGCCTTCCGTGCTGCGCTGCACGACCACGACGATGTCCTTACCAGGGGCCAGCGTCGTGAGCAGTTGCATGCGGCGCGCGAACTCGAAATAGTCCTTCTGACTCTGGTCGTTGACGCGCCAGTCATCGGGCAGGTCCTTGAGGCGCGTGGGTTGGTAGTCTTGGATCTGCTTCGGGTCGTCCGGATCGGTCATGGCGACGATGACGTCGCTGTTCTCGAATTTCGCCTCGGCGGCGGGGGTGCCGAACCAGAAGGGGCCGTTGCGGGCGGCGCGCTTGGACATGAGTTGCAGCTTGGGCGGCGCACCGACGCCGATCATCGGCCGCGAGGGCCGATCGCTGGTTTCTTCGGGTATCAAGGCCTCGATGTGGGTATCGATCGACGCTCCGTCCTTGGTGCGTTGATACGACAGCTTGAGCTCCTGGTCCTTCAAGCTGTTGATGACGATCTGCATCAGATCGAAGAAGGTCGGATTATCTTTGCCCTGGAAGTGCGTGATCTTCGAGCCGGTGCGCGCGCCATGCTCGGCCGCGGGGGCGCCGGCATCGACATGGCTTATATTGCCGGCGGGATGTTCCTTGCCGGGGCCCATGTACACGATGATGAAGCAGACGACCGCCAAAATCGCGTTCATGATGACGCCGGCGGAGATGATAAGCATGCGTTGGCCGACCGACTTGTTCTTGTAGGAGCGCGGATCGTCATCGCCGGCGTCGGCGCCTTCGTCGCCGTCGATCTGGCCGACCATCTGCACATAGCCGCCGAGCGGGATGACGGCAAGCTTGTAGGTCGTCTCGCCCCAGGTGAACGAGCAGCCGGGAACGGGTGGGCCGAAGCCGATGCTGAATGTCGTCACGTTGACATTGCACGATTTCGCAGCCAGAAAGTGCCCCATCTCATGAATGAAGATGACGAACGAAAGCCCGAGCACGGCCTTGAGGATGTTCCACATTTCCTCGAGGTTGAACTTCATCAACAGATAAACGGCGAGCGCGCCGAGCATGCCGAGCAGGACGATGTTCGTGGAGGTGAAGAAGCCCGGATCATCCTCCGTCTCCAAGGCGGCAACATCGCTCGGCAGCGGCGGCGGGCCCTGGCGCAGCGCGTCGGACGGAGGGGGATTATGTCCGGGCCTCAGCGGCTCGGGCTGGATGCCATCTTTGTGATCCAACGCAAAACCTCCTGGCGAGACCACCGATCCAGAGCGCATAACTCGCTCAGGGTCGGCCGTTCGCTGTAGTGATGTTGATCGAGAACCTCGCGACAAACACGGGGGATGTCGAGGAAAGACAGCGCCCCCTCCAAAAAGGCGGCGACCGCGGCTTCATTGGCGGCGTTGAGCACCGCCCCACACGTGCCGCCGCGCCGCGCAACCTCGAACCCCAACGCGAGGGCGGGGAACGTGTCCAGGTCGGGCGGCTGAAAGTTCAGGCTGCGCAATTCATCCCAGTTGAGCCGTCGCGCCGGTCCGGACACACGCTCCGGATAGGTCAACGCGTACTGGATCGGCAAACACATGTCCGGCGGCGAGAGCTGGGCCAACACGGAGCCATCGGTAAACTCGACGAAGGAATGAATGATCGACTCCGGGTGCAGGATGACCTGGATCTGTTCGGACTTCAAGTTGAACAGCCAGCGGGCTTCGATGATCTCCAGGGCCTTATTCATCATCGTCGCCGAGTCGATTGTGATCTTGCGCCCCATGGTCCAGGTCGGATGCTTGAGGGCCTGCTCGGGTGTGATGTTCGCCAGGTCGGCACGTTTGCGGCCGCGGAAGGGCCCGCCACTGGCCGTGAGGACAATGCGTTGAATCTCACGCGGCGCGCCGGACTGCATCGCCTGGAAGATTGCGCTGTGCTCGCTGTCCACGGGGAGGATGCGAGCGTTCTTGCGCTGGGCCAACTCCATGACGAGCGGGCCGGCCATTACGAGCGTCTCTTTATTGGCGACGGCGACCGTCTTGCCGGCTTCGAGGGCGAGCCAGGTGCCCGTCAATCCGGCGGTGCCGACGATCGCGGTAAGGACAACATCAACGTCGGGATCGCACACCATCGTGGCGATGGCGTCATCGCCGTCGAGTAAGCGCGTCCCCGCGGGTAAATCTTGCTGCGCGAGGGCGCGCGCCGCCTGGGCATCAGTGGCAGCGACGTAGCGCGGCTGGAATTGTCGCGTCTGCTTGAGCAGATCCTCCCAGCGGGCGTGCGCGCTCAAACCCAGCGCCTCGAGTCGGTCGGGGAGATGATCGATCACCTTCAGACAACTGGTGCCGATCGAACCCGTCGAACCCAGGATGACCACACGCCGTCGGCTTCCTGCAACCTGTGAGGCGTTCACGAATTACGCTCCTGCGTCGCCGTTCACCTCTCTCCCCCTGACTACAGGGAGAGAGGGGATTACATCCTTAGTCTATTCGTTCATTCCCCGCTGGCCATTTTAGCCGTCCACGGAAACTTGACGCAAGTACACTTTGACGCCAACAAAATAGGACGGACAAGAATGTCCGTCCTACGTGACCTGTGTCGTTTAGCGCTCGCGTGGCAGCGTCAGTGGCTCGGCGTTTCCGCGCAATCGCTAAACGGAGAACGCTGCCTGGTCAACTGAACAACCGGAATGCGAGATAGCCGATGCCACACGCAAACACGGCGGTGACCATGACGCCAGTGGGCCCCATGCTGGTTTCCCACCACGATTCGGCATCGTCGGAGTCCATGCCGCCGGGAACGACGACCTGCGCGGCTGTTTTGGGCTCCGGCTCCAAGCTTTCCGGAGGCGGCGCCTTCTTCGGTGCGCCGGCGCCGCGCAGCGAATCGCGCGTCGGCAGGGCGCCCATCGCTCGCGGTTTCGGCGTCGACGGCGCCACGCTCTGCGCCGGTGGAGGCACTGATTTCCCCGTCATCTCCGCCGCGGCCGTAACCGGAGCGCGTTTCAGCGTGGCATGCGCCATCGGCGCTGGTCGGCGCACTACGCCGGTGTGCTTCTTGATTAACGGCCGCAGCTCTTCGACGACCACGCCCACCGACGGGTAGCGATCTTCCGGTTTCTTCTGCATGAGCCGATCGACGATGGCGATCAATTCCGTCGGCGTAGCGGGCGCAAGCTCGGCCAGAGATTGCGGCTTTTTGAACTGATGCGCCATCATTGTCTCGGCCGCGCTGCCGCCCGGAAACGGATATTGCCCCGCGAGCATGTAGTATAGAACGCAGCCGAGGCTGTATTGATCGCCGGTCGGCGTCAAATTCTGCGGATCCATGATGCTTTCCGGGCTGGAGCAATCCAGGCCGCTGGCGACCGAGTTGGCCGTGGACATCGTGTCGACGAGCGATTCCCCTTCGGTTTCCGCGAGCAAACAGCCGATGCCGAAATCGAGGATGAAGACTGCTTGGTCCGCGCCAACCATGATGTTCGACGGTTTCAGAAGCCCGTGAAAGAGCGCTTGTTGATGACAGACTTCCAACCCCTCGGCGATTTGCAGCGCGAGCACGCCGACGACGCTGGCAGGGATCTTGCCTTCGCTCTGAATGAGCTTGTCGAGCGTCTCGCCTTCGACAAACGGCCAGGCCAGATAATGCATGCCTCCCGCAGTGCCTACGTCAACGAACGGCACGACGGCCGGATGCTTGCACTGCTCGAACGAGCGGACCTTGCGACGGGCGATGCGAACATTCCACATGCTGCGGCGCGGCAACACCTTGACGGCATACCAATGGTTGTCGGTCTTGTTGTGCGCCTTGTATACGGTCCCCATGCTGCCGGAGCCGAGGGCGTCCATCAATGTGAACGGTCCGAGCACGAAGCCTTGTGTCTTGCCTTGCAGCAGCCGTTCGGCCTGGAAGTTGGTGAGAATGTTCTCGCCGATCAGGAATTCCGCGAGGGCGGGTGGCTCCGCACGCGGATTCTGCTGGAGAAACTCGCCGACTACCTGGTCGAGCTGACCGCGATCGATGAGGTTGGAGCGGCGCAGGTCCCAAACGAACCATTCGCAGGCGCCGAGCTCAGTGGTCACCATCGTTGCATCCTTTGAGTCGAAAGGGGCACTTTCGGGGACTTAGCCGACCTGGCACGAAACCGAGCGCCCGTGTGTTCCGGAACATCCGAATACACACCTTCGGTGAAGCATGGGATAAAAAAACAGGCCTGTCAAATCGTGCAGGCGTGAATGACCGGAACGAAGAACAAGACCCCAATCGATTGTGAACACTTGTTCAAGACAGGATTCGTTTAGCGCTCGCAAATAACCATCCTTTCGCACATCGCACAGACAATACAATGAAAATGCACACTACCGATTCAAGAAAGAGAACATCCTCTGTGTCCGACAAGATCACGCTGCCTTTGATAAACGAACAACCGGACCCCGCGGGCTGGGAAGGCCTGACGGTCGTCGGTCAGCTGCCAAGTGTGACGTGGACCGCGGACGCCGACTCACCGCTGCCGCTCGCGCCGCAAGGTGCGTACAACCCGATCACGCCGGAGATGCCGTTGTCGGTGCCGTTGGTTGCTCAGGACCCGACTCGCCAGGTGGAGTTGCTCAGCCCAGCGGGAGGGTTGGACGCCGCGTTCGCCGCGTTTCATTTCGGAGCGGATGCGGTCTACCTGGGCCTGAAAAAATTCTCGGCCCGCGCGGAAGCGGAGAACTTCACGCTCGAGGAACTCGACGAGATTACTGCCTACGCGCACTCGTTCGACCCGCCGCGCCGTGTCTTCATCACTATCAACACGCTCATCCGGCAAGACGAACTTCCCGAATTGATCGACACCCTCGCGACCGCGGAGGAACTCGGCGTCGATGCGATCATCGTGCAGGACTTGGGCGTGTATCGCGCCATCCGCGCGTATTTTCCAAAACTGGAACTGCACGGCAGCACGCAGATGGCGGTGCATAATCGCGCCGGCGCCGAGACGCTCGCACGCCTCGGCTTTCAGCGCGTCGTCCTGGCACGCGAGCTGACTTTTGAAGAAGTCAACGACATCACGTCAACGGCCGGCGTCGAAACCGAAGTCTTCATCCACGGCGCGCTCTGCTACTCCTACAGCGGCCTGTGCTTGTTCTCGTCGCAAACGCTGGGTCGCAGCGGCAACCGAGGCAAGTGCGCGTACTCCTGCCGTGATTCGTATGATGTCGCCGATGCGCCGCTGACGCTGCGCGACGGCAGCCCCGTCAAGCGCGATCCGCGCGCGGGCTTTCCATTCTCAATGAAGGACCTGGCGCTGCCCGATCATCTACCGGCCCTGCGCGCGACCGGCGTGTCCTGCTTCAAGATCGAAGGCCGCAAGAAAAGCCCGCTCTACGTGGCGACGACAACCGACTACTATCGCAAGCTGCTCGACGGCACGCTCAAAGAAGACGATCGCCCGCTCGTCGAGGCCGATTTGCAAACCGTCTTCAGCCGGCCGTGGACGCGACTGTTCGTGCAATCGCACAAGGACAAGGAGGTCGCCGACCGCGATACGGTGGGGCATCGCGGCACGCCGATCGGCAAAGTGGAAGCAATCCGTCTCCCCTCTCCGCCTATGTCCAGAGGGAGAGGGGCCGGGGGTGAGAGGGGCGTGCCGCGCCTACGCTTCCGCTCCAGCCGAGCCTTGCAACGCCACGACGGTCTGCAAATCGACCTGCCCATCCTCGGCAAACCGTTCGGCTTCGCTGTCGATCACCTCTGGCTCGTCGCGTCCCCTCACCCCCAGCCCCTCTCCCACACGGAGAGGGGAGCAAATTCGCAGGAGGTCATCGAAACACCGGCCGGCGCCCTCGTCGAGGTTGGTCTGCCCGTCGATCATCCGGAGATTCCGCGCGGCGCGCTCGTGTATTGCTCGTCGTCGCAGACCGTCAAGCAGGAGTATCGCCATGAGCGTCCCAAGCCGGGGCTGTGGCATGTCCGCAAGGCACTGCACTTCTCGGCGACGCTGACGACCGAGCGTTTGCTCGTGACGGCGTGGTCGGGTTCCGTAAGTGCGGTGCGCGAGTTGTCCGGCCCGTTCACGCCGGCGCGCGACCTCGATGCCATGGAGCAAGCCGTGCGCGCGTGCTTCGCGCGGCTAGGGCAAAGCCGTTTTCGTCTGGAGTCGTTGACGTGGATAAACCAGGCTAACGGATTCGTGCCGATATCGCAATTGAACGAGCTGCGGCGTGATGTGATTGCGGATCTACAGGAACTATGGGAAAGCAAGCGTCGGCAAGCCATCGCAAGAGTCCAAGCCGATGTTTCAGAGCCCGAAGCGTTAGCAAGAGAGCAAGCAAAACCCCTCGCTTACGTGGCCGGAACCGATCGATTTCGCTGGTCTATCAAGGTGGATCGCGTCAACTTTCTCGATGCGTTTGCGGATGAGGATTGGCGCGATCTCGATGAAGTCATCGTCGATATCGCCCGCGATCATCCGACCAACTTGCGTGACAAGCTCACTCAGCTCTCGGCGCAAATCGGCCGTGCGAGGATCCGCCTCGCCTTGCCGGCGCTCACGCGCTCCTGGGAAGAAAAGGGGCTGCTGCACAAGATCGCACAATTACGGGCAGACGGCTGGCGCAAATGGGAGGCGGCCAACCTGTCGGCGTGGCACTACCTCGGTGTCGATCCGCGCCTGCCCGCCGCGGACCTCGACCTCGCAGCCGACTGGTCGATCTACGTCATCAATCGCCTTGCCGCTCGACAAGTGCTCGACATGGGCGCAACGCGTTTCGCCCTTTCGCCCGAGGACGGCTTCGACAACGCGCGTAGGTTATGGAGCGAATTCGGCGCCCAGGCCGTCTTGATCGTCTATCAAGACACGCCGCAGTTCCTGGCTGAATCGTGCGCCTATGCGAACCTAATCGGCGGCTGTCCGGGCAAGGCGAATTGCCGCTTCGAGAGCATGGAAATGGTGTCGAGCCACGGCGAGCGCGTGACGGCGCTGGACTATCATTGCCGCACGATCGTTCTCAATCAGGAGCCGTTTTGTCTGGCGCCACGTCTTGGTGAGTTGGCAAAAGCTGGGGCGATTTCGTTGCGCGCCGATTTCCTGTATCGGCCCTACGATCCGCGCCTCGTCCGTGAGCGCTGGCGCCTGGTGCGTGCCGGCAAGACCGTGCCAGGCGGGCAATCAGCAAACTTCGAGCGCGGCGTTCTCTAGGTTTCTTGATCTTTGCATTTTGGAAATAATTCTTGACCCGCGACTTCCACCCCTTACAATCAGCCTACTTTCCTCGACAACTGTCCGTGAGCCCTTTTCACGGGACAACCTAACGGAGGGCATCGCATGTACGATCAGGAAAACACCTGCGCCGAGCCGTCGCGGCGCGAATTTCTGGCTGAAACCGGAGTAGCCGTCGGTGCGGCCGCAGTGACTGGCTTTGCCACTATCGATGCGTCAGCTGCCGCTGCGCAGCCAGCGGGCGCCACGGCCAGCGGACCAGCGGCTGTCAAGATCACGCTCAACGTCAATGGCCGCGAGGTACAGACGACCGTCGAGCCGCGCGTAACCTTGCTCGATGCATTGCGCAATTATCTTGACGTCACTGGCTGTAAGCGCGTCTGCGATCGCGCCACTTGCGGCGCGTGTACCGTCATGCTCGACGGCAAAGTCATCTATGCCTGCACCATGCTCGCCATCGAAGCGCAAGGCAAGGCGATTCGCACGGCCGAGAGTTTGTACAACGACGGCAAGCCCGATGCCGTGCCGGCGGCTTTCGTCCGCGCCGACGCCCAGCAGTGCG
>SYHD01000156.1 GCA_005799265.1 Planctomycetia bacterium
TCCAGAATACTGTCATCATCTGGGAACGCTTCCCAGCAGCTTCCTTGCCGCGTCATAGTCACCGCCATTCTG
The DNA here is from genome assembly GCA_005799265.1 of Planctomycetia bacterium. Taxonomy (GTDB): domain Bacteria; phylum Planctomycetota; class Planctomycetia; order Gemmatales; family Gemmataceae; genus SIAQ01. The sequence continues at coordinate 73 of SYHD01000156.1, forward strand.
AGAACTTGGTCTTAAGCAAACACAAGTTACCAGATGGCTGTGACTTGCGCGTAGACGAACGGTATTGGGGCTAAGCGTGCAAAAAGTGCCCTATGCGCAATTGAAGGACAAGCTGATCGCCGATAAGCAACTTCTCGTATGGACCGGCCCCGCCTTCACGCCCAAGGCCACGGTCGGCATCGATCCGAAAACGGTTTCCGGCATCGTGGTGGACAACGAGGACGCCAAAATCGTCGGCGACTGGCTGCGCAGCGCGACCATTGGCCCTTACGTCGGCGCCGAATACCTACACGACAACAACGCCGAGCAGGGCAAGAAGTCGGTCACGTTTACGCCGAAGCTGCCCAAGGCGGGGAAGTATGATGTGTACCTGATCTGGTCCGCGAACGCCAATCGCGCAAGTAAGGTGCCTGTAGACATCGTTCATGCGGATGGCAAGGCGAAGGTCACGATCAACCAGAAGAAATCGGGCGGCTGGACCAAGGTCTTCACCGGCAACTTCGCCGAAGGGACGGCCGGCAGCGTGACGATCCGGACCGACGGCGCCGACGGACACGTGATCGCGGATGCTGTGCGGTTCGTCGAAGCAGGACGAAAGGAATGATCGGCGTGGCAATTTTCAGAGCCTGAAGCGTAAGCGAAGGATGCGTTCGTCCTTCGCTAACGCTTCAGGCTCTGTCTGGTCACTTTCCCTTCAGACGCTTCGCCAGCGCATCAATCCGATTCTTGCACTCCTTGCGCGCTTCGCCGTAGCCCTTCGGATTGATGTTAGGCGATTTCAAGTAATCGAGCACGATCTGCTCAGCGGCGACGAACTCCGCGCAGACGTGAGCGACTTCGGACGCCTTGTCGTTCGGGATCGTCGTGACGCCGTTGCGGTCGCCATGCAGGAGCTGGCCCGGCGTGATGTGGATGCCGCCGACGTGGACCGGCACGTGCACTTGCAGGATGTGGCAATAACCATGAGCGCAGATGGCGCCGTCGGCGAAGCATTGAAAACCGATCGCCTCGACCTGATCGAGATCGCGTGCCGCGCCGCTCGTGATCAGGCCGACCGCGCCGAATGATTTGTACGTGGTACACATGATCTCGCCAAAGGTCGCCGACATCACAGGCGTGTCGAGGTCCTGAAAGACGACGATCGGCGGCCCGGGTATCTCAGCGAATGCCGTCACTTGCTGATCGAGCCCCGCGTAGACGTTGCCGGACGTCGGCGGAAACGCGCTGCGGAACGTCGCCGTCGCCGCGTAGCCCACCATCGGCGGCAACTTCGGGAAGCACGCCCGGATGCGGGCGTCCATATAGAAGGCCGTGCGCGAGCAATGATCGTACAGCTCGACGACGTTGCAGATCGTTGGCGTGTCGTACTTCCTCAGAAGTTCCAGATCGGCGGCGGAAAGCGCGTGCGATTTGTTCATGGTTTCACCATATTGACCCAAAATTGATCGTTCACGAAAGTGTATAGATCAACATGAAGACAAGCAGGGCCACGGGAAGGAGGATGACCAAGAGCAGGACCGTTTGGACGAAATTGACCAAACACCCGATCCAAAAGCCCGTGGGTAATGTGCGCGCATATAACGAAGATGAAATCAGAAAATTGATCGGCAGCGACACCAGCATTGAGATGCGCTGAAATTCAACCGCGGAAATATTCGGATCCGCAAAAACGGCGCTCGTAAGCATGCCCCCAGCAAAATACGTAACCACACCGGCCACGAGCGGGACGAAGAATTGAATCACCATCCCTTGCCCAATAGTTGGAACTGGCACGGCAAATTGCGTGTCGCTATCCTTCCTGGGCATGAGGCGGTTGCTCAGCGCACAGGCGAACCGCAACAGCACTGCGGCGAGGGCCAGGTACAGCACGCTGCCAATCGCGATCGGAATCGCCAGCAGCAACACGCCGGGAAACGTCAAAAAAAATGGGGGCATCGTCATGCTCTTTACACGTGTCATCACCCACCAAAAGTGTATGCGCGTGTCCGCAACAAGCCAAAGCGAATTGCGCTAGGTGGCTGGCGGTCATCGAGATAGGATGACGCCATCACAATACCCAACGAGGGATTCGTCGTGTATCTGTTCCTGGCTCTCGTCTGGCTGATCGTCGGCGTACTCGTACAGGTCTTCTGGACGAGCCTGCAGCCCATCATGCGCATTCCCATCGATCGGACTTTGGTCGGTATCATCATCTTTGTGCTGTTCATCTACAACTTCATTCGCTGGCGGTTGGCACGCATGCGTGTCGAGCAGCCGACGAAGCCGCGTTTTCCCACGCGCATTGTCGAGGGGGAGTATGATCCGAATCTCGATTTCAGCAAAGAGGAGCCGAGGAACGAACCGCCTCGGTAGACGAGCGCTCGAAATGCCTTGCGTGAATTTGCGCGGCACACTATCCTGACAGAGTTGACGATCCACGCTGCTGGTCCGACGAGGGGGGGAACCGATGGACCACATTGACCACATCGCCGGCTACGGCCGGCGCGATTTCTTGCGCGCCTGGGTCTTGGGCACGCTCGGCGTCAGCGCGCCGGCCCTGCTCGCGGCGCAATATCCCGAAGAACGCCGCACGGCCAGGGCGAAGGCGTGCATCTTGTTGTTCTTGGCGGGTGGGCCGAGCCACTTCGAGACGTTTGATCCCAAGCCGGACGCCCCAGCCGAAAATCGCACCATCTTTGACACGATTCGCACCAGTGTGCCGGGAACGCAACTGTGCGAATACTTGCCGAAGCTCGCGGCCCAGGCCCATCGCTACGCCCTGATTCGTTCTGCCTGGCATCGCTGCACGGGACACTTCGGCGGTCATCGCTATGCCCTGAGTGGACACATCGCCGTAGGCAACATCGATCAACAGGCGCGGCCCGATGATCCGCCGGGGGTCATCGCGTTGGCCGCAAAGTCGCTGCGTCAGCCCGGCCAGACGCTGCCGCCGAGCGTCATGACGCCGTGGGTCGCGACCGATCAGGGCGGCGGCGCCAGCGGCGGCATGGGTGCGGGCACGTTAGGTCGAGCATTCGACCCCGTGCGTGTCGAGGTCGATCCGCGCTCCGTCGAACGCAGCGGCACCCTCCCCGTCTTTCGCATCCCCGAATTCGCCCTGCACCCCAGCCTGAGCGCGGTGCAGTTGCGCGATCGGCGTCAACTCCTCGACGTCATCGATACCAGCAATCGCACACCGCAGCGCGAAATGTCCAGCATGTACGATCACGCCTTCGAGCTGCTGACGTCCGATCGCGTCCGCCAAGCTTTCGAGCTGGAGCGCGAACCAGCTCGGCTGCGCGATGAATATGGCCAGAACGCCTTCGGTCAATCCTGCCTGCTGGCCCGGCGGCTCGTCGAACGCGGCACCCGCTTCGTGCAGGTTAACTTCGCGCGTAGCGTCACGCAGCGCGGCTACGGCTGGGACACGCACGGCGATGGCGCCGCCACGCTCAAGGACCAATTGCTCCCCAAGCTCGACATGGGCGCCGGCACGCTATTGGAAGATCTCGCTCAGCGCGGCCTGCTTGACGGCACGCTCGTGGTCGCGATGGGCGAGTTCGGCCGCACGCCGCAGGTCAAGCGCGACGGCGGCCGCGACCACTGGCCGCAGTGCTATTCGTTGCTGATGGCCGGCGGCGGCATCCACGGCGGTCTCGTACACGGCCGCTCCGACCGCATCGGCGCCCGCCCCGCGCACGACCCGGTCGAGGCGCGTGAGATCCTCGTCACGATCCTGGAACTCTTGGGCATCCCCAACTTCCAGGTCGACCCGCAGGGCCGCGGGGCACCGTTGTTTCCGGGGGTTGAGGCGGTTCGGCGGTTGTTTGCGTGACGCAGGAACTCGTTAGCATTGCGACGTTCAAGTTAATCAAACGCTTTAATGGAAGCGGAGGTGCTCCATGAGACGAGTCGCATCATTGATCCTGTGCGGGGGGGTGTTGTCGCTTGCTGCTGGCGGCTGTAGACCGCTTATCTCCCCAATGCCCGCACGGCTGGATAACGAAGACCAGAAGTCGATTAACGAATCGTGGGAGAAAGCCCTCGTACCCATAGATCGATTCGACAATCAAGCCTTGCTGGACCTACTCCTCACCACAAAAGCCTATCAGATCGGTGTCGACAAACTGGAATTCCGTAGCGAGAAGAGCTATTCCGGCGGGACCGTGGTAATGGAGATTCGCTACGATCGATTGTCCCCAGAAAGGGATCGGTTCGAGGTCAAGGTACTTAATCCCGAAGGCAGGATTCTGCGGCAAGAAAGCTACGACCGAAAGCAAATTGACAGGACAGAACAAGAGCTGTCCATCGACTTCAACAAATTGCACCGCAAGCGTGAGGCGAAAGAAGCGTCCCCAGAGGAAATCAAGCGACTCGAAGCGTACGAGGCCCGGTTGGCGGTAGTCCAACAGATTTTCCCGAAGTTTAACGAGAAGCGAGAAAAGGACGATAAGGAAAAAAAGCAACCCTGAATCAGTAGGTTCGCCATGAGTAAGCAGACCGCATTTGCCGAGGCCCTCGACGCCGCGGAACAACTCGATGCCGACGCGCAAGCTGAATTTGTTGGCCATCTTGAGCCGCCGCCTCGCCGAGCGTGGGCGGGAGCGCGTGGTAGCCGCGGTGGCGCAGGCTCGGCGTGAATTCGCCGCCGGGCAGTGCCAACCCATGACCGCAGCGGAGTTGGTGCGCGAGGCACAGTCATGAGACGCACCCTGTCACGCTCGTCACGTCTCCGCTGCCATTCTTGCAATCCGTCGTGTACAATGAATGCACCAATAGGGGCATACGGATGACTGTCAACACCGTGAGACTAAACGACGACGTGACCGAGGAGCTTCACCGCGTCGCGGCCGCGCAATAGCGGAGCGAGGCGGAGATCGTGCGCGAAGCCGTGGCCGCTTATGTGCAAACCGTGCGCGTGTTGCCCAAGGGCATGGGGAAATGTCACAGCGGCCAAGCCAACGTGTCCGAAAAGGCTCGCGATCTGTTTCGTCAAGCCGTCAAGGATGAACTATGGCTGTAGTGTGTGACACCAGCACGCTGTTCGCCCTGTACCGAATGTCCCCCAACCCGCTCACCGGATTCTGCGGTAATGGGTGTGAAACACCGAAGGAGAAACGATGGCTGTGCGCTCATACACCGTGGTTTATGAAAAGGCCGAAGGCGGAGGATATTACGCCCACGTACCCGCGTTAGATTTGACTACCGAAGGCCGAACCTTGAAAGAGGCCAAGGCTATGGCGCGCGATGCCATTGGCGGGTATCTCGAAGCCGCCAAGATCTTAGGGAAAGCCATCCCTGGGGAAGCGAAAGTGGAGCAAATCGAGGTGACTTTATGAGCGGGAAGCTGCCTTCCCTCAAGCCCGCGGAATTGATTCGGATTTTGGAGCGAAACGGCTTCTGGCGCATCACCGGGCGGAAAAAACACCGCATCTACACGGACGGGCATCACATCGTCCCTGTGCCCTTTCATCGCCGCGACCTGAAACCTGGCACGCTGCGCTCCATCATTCGGTTAGCAGGATGGACGGTCGATGAGTTCCTTGAAAAAACGTAATGGCTGACCCGAACGGCCGCTCGTCGCCTTTCGCTGGCGCTCAGGCTCGGACGCGCGGCGTCACCTGACGAATCGCGGATTTCATCCATCCAAACGCCCGCTTGCCTCGTCTTATCTTTGAAGCGATATCCATCCACAGGAAAGGGGATTCCCATGCGACGTGTTCTGGTTGCCCTGGCCGTGCTGCTCGTCGTCGGCGCCTCCGCGCAGGCGAGCGGGATGCTGATTCCGGTCGAAAAGAAGCTGCCGCCCCTGGCGCTCGTCGATCAAAAGGTCACCATCAACATCGAGGATCAAGTCGCCACCACGCGGATTGAACAGGCGTTCCGTAATCACACGGGCCGCGAACTCGAAGCCACCTATCTCTTCCCCGTTCCCAAGGGCGCGTCCGTTCGCAAATTCACCATGTGGGTCAATGGCGTCGAAATGCCCGGCGAAATCGTCGAAGCCGACAAGGCACGCAAGATCTACACCGACATCGTGGCGCGCTCGCACGATCCCGGCCTCCTGGAATACATGAACCATCAGCTCATCAAGCTGCGCGTCTTCCCGGTGTCGCCGAAGGAAGATCAACGCATCTCCCTGAGCTACACCAGCGTCGCCAACGCCGACAACGGGCTTATCGAGTACGTTTATCCGATGAAGACCGATGGCAAGGCGGCCCGCACGCTCGAGAAATTTTCGATCAGCCTCAACATCAAATCGCAGCACTCGCTGACGAACATCTATTCGCCGAGCCATCCGATCACGATCACGCGACCCAACGACAAGGAAGCGGTCGTGGGTTTCGAGAAGAGCGAGGCGATTCTCGATCGCGACTTCCAGCTCTTCTATCAAGCGGGCACCAAGGACGTCGGCCTGACCGCGCTCGCTCATCGGCCCATCGCCGATCGGCCCGGCTACTTCATGCTGCTTCTGTCGCCGCGGGCCGAGCTGTCGAAGTCGCAGCAGGTGCCGCGCGATTTCATCTACGTCATCGACACCTCCGGCAGCATGCGCGGCAAACGCCTGATCCAGGCCAAGAACGCGCTCAAGTATTGCCTGCGAAATCTGACCGAAGGCGATCGCTTCACGATGATTAACTTCGCCTCGACGGTCAACAAGTACTCCAACAACCTCCAAAACGCGACGCCGGGCAACCTTGAAGCCGGACGACGCTGGGTCGATGATCTCGAAGCGACCGGCGGCACCGCCATCGACGACGCCCTCAAGACCGCCCTCGCGATGAATCCCAATGACGCGGGCCGCACCTACTCGATGGTGTTCTTCACCGACGGCCAGCCGACCTGGGGCGAACGCGATCCGCTGAAGATCCTCACCAACGTCAAGAAGAACAACACCAGCAACACGCGCATCTTCAGCTTTGGCGTCGGCGATGACGTCAACACCGTCCTGCTCGACTCTCTCGCCGACAACTCCAAGGCGATCAGCAGCTACGTTCGCGAAACCGAGGACATCGAAGCCAAGGTCTCTAGCCTCTACGCCAAGATCAGCAATCCCGTGCTCGCCAATCTCAAGCTCGAAATCGGCGCGGGCGTCACCGTCAGCGAGATCTATCCGCAGCAACTCCCCGATCTCTTCCACGGCACGCAGCTCGTCGTCTTTGGCCGATACACGGGCAAGGGCCACACAACCGTCAAGCTGACCGGTCAGATCGGCAAGGACACGAAGGAATTCGTATACGAGCTGAACTTCGCCGAGAAGAGCGATGACGGCAAGGCGTTCGTCGAAGACCTGTGGGCACGCCGCAAGGTCGGCTTCTTGCTCGATCAAATCCGCGTGCAGGGCGAAACCAAGGAAGTCGTCGAGGAAGTCGTCGCCCTGGCCAAGCGCTATGGCATCACGACGCCGTACACCAGCTACCTGCTCGTGCCGGACGGCCCGTTGCCGGTGATCGGCAGTGCACCGAAGGGCAAGAAGGGCGTTTCGAGCGATCCCAAGGGGGGCATTCCGCAAGCGCTGGCACCCGGCTTCGGCGGCGGTGGCGTCAACCCGTCTATTCCGACGGCGCCGATCCCGCTCGCGGACTTCGCCAAGAACCTCGACAAGGACAAAGACGGCAAGACTGTCGTGACTGCGGGTCGCGCCAAGCAAGAAGAAGAACGCCTCAACGAGCAGGCCAATAAGGGCGATGCCTCCGAGAAGACGGTCGCCAAGGAAATCCTCGAACAGCAAAAGTCCTTGCAGAAGGCCCAACAAGCCTTCAACCAACGTAACCTCTACGACGTTCAGCAAGGTAAGCTCGGGGTCGATTTCGCCGTGCAAAACAACGCCCTGCGCGGCCAGAACCAGCTCGTCCGCACCGGTTCGCGCAACGTACAAAATCGCAACATCGTCGAAGTCGGCGGCGTCTGGATCGACGACGGCTTCGATGCCAAGATGGAAACCGTCGCCGTCAAGGCCCAATCCGAGGCGTACTTCCGCATCCTGGAACGCCGTCCCGAGATGAAGGACATCTACGCTCTGGGCAACTACATCGTCTGGGTGACGCCGAGCGGCAAAGCCCTGATCATCGACGCCGGCTCAGGCCTGGAAACGATTGAAGACGCCGCCATCGACCGTCTGTTCGTCGCCCCGAAGAAGACCGAGAAGAAGTAACCCCCCAAGCCCGCAGGCGAGCGCAGCGAGCCTGCGGGGGCCCATCCAAACAAAGCCGCGCCGGACCCCATCCGGTGCGGCTTTGTTCATTTGGATGGGGATTCACACACCGATCGAGCACTTCTCATGCGCGGAATTCCCTTTCCTCGCCGCATCCTTGTGGCATACTGAAGGTATGACAAGCCGCGTCCTCTCGCTGCTGATTCTCCTCATCGCGTGCACCACCGGTCTCGCTCAGCCGGCGGCGGCCACGAAGTACAAGGTCCGACTTCGCTACTACATCCCGGCCCCGCGTGATCCGCACGTTGCGCAGTACGATTCGATGATCCGGCATCTCGTCGGAATCAAGTTCGAGTTCGATCCGCCGCGCGGCAAGGACGGTATGCCCAAGGACGATACCGATCGTGAGGATCGTTCCAAGAATTATCTCGACGGCGCGATCGCCGCGGACAAGGCGCGGAAGCTGCTCGATCATCCCGCGGTGCAGACGATTCAGCTTATCCCGCTTGAACCGAATGAAGTCAAGTTGCCGGAAGGACCGAATGATCCGGTCACGGTTCGCGTGGAGTTGGCCGGGAAGCTTTCGCCGGATCGGCAGCGCGAACTGTCGAACCAGACGCGCGTGCTCTTGCGCGAGTTCGGTTTCAAGGAGCCGGTCGGCTATGATCATCGCGGCTACGCCAAACGCTCCTACACGCGCATCGTCGGCACGATACCGGCCAGCAAACTCGAGATTCTGATACGCGATCTGCGCAACCATCCGGCGGGCTGGATCGGGCCGATCATTCCGCGCGACGAGATTCCCTCGCCGATGCGCGAGGTCAATCCGGTGCAGGTGATCGAGGTCATGCCCGACAACGAAGCCGTGAAGGAGTTGACCGATCCCGATGCTCGTCCGCAGGAGGAATTTGAAAAAATCGCCGCCGATCTGTGGGAGTTGGTGAAGGGCAAGGACGTGCCGGGAACGACAGTGCGCGTACAGGTCGGCTTCGTCGGCACGCTGGCGGACGAGCGGGCGTGGAAGACGACGTTCGAGGAGCTGACGCCAGGGTTCTTCGTCGAGGCGCAGTTCGGGCAATTCGTCACTGGGACGCTGCGGCTCGACCAGGTGAAGATATTAGCGCTGTCGCCGCTGGTGTCGGTGATTCGTCTACCGCGTGTGCCACAGGTGGATGTCGATCCGGCCATCAAGATCAAAGGGAACAACAAGCGGGCCTTGGAACAAACGGGGCTGAAGGAGCTGCACGAGCGCGGCTACAAGGGGAAAGGCGTTCGCCTGGCGATCGTCGATAGGGACTTTCGCGGATGGGAAAAGCTCGTGCAGGCCAAACAGCTCCCGGTGCGGACGCGGCTCATCGATCTGTCGGCCGAGACCAGCCCCGATATTCTGCCGCTGCCGTATCGCGGCGATCCCGCGACGATCGGCCATGGCACGCAGTGCGCCCAGGCGGCGGCGCTGGCGGCGCCCGACTGCGAGCTGACCCTGCTGCGCGTCGATGTGGGCGACCCACATCAGCTGGCCCAGGTCGCCCGCTACATTCATGGCGCTGCGAATTCCTCGCGCCACATGGAGCAACGCAACGGCGAACTGCTCGCGGCCACCGAACGTCTCCGCGTGCGCCACGCCGAATTGATGCTCGAACGTCGGGCCATTCTTGACGACTTCACGGACGAGACCGATCTGAAGGATAATCTGGAGTTTCTCGGCCCGTTCTTCGGCTGGCTCTACAGCGACCGCGAATGGCATCGCGAACGTATGGCCTTCTTCGATCGGCTCGAAACGGAACATCGGCAGCGCGAGGAGCGATTCCGCACATTGATGCGCGACATCAAAGCACTCGAAGGCATCGCCATCGTCGTCAACGCGATTTCATGGCACAGCGGCTATCCGCAAGGCGCGACCAGCGCCCTCGCCAAGATGCTCGACGAGCCGAAGGGGCCGCTCTGGTTTCAGTCCGTCGGCAATACGCGCGGGCAGAGCTGGCATGGCCCCTATCGCAACATCCTCGGCGACCCGGCCCTGAAATTTGTCGCTGACGCCGTGCCGCTGCACAAAGGTCGCTGGTCGAACGAAGTTAACTTTCTCGGCTGGAGCCCCTATCACGGCGATCCCAAGCCCGACCTGCCCGAAAAGGCGATGTTACGGCTCACGATACAATGGCGTGAACCGCACGAGCCGGAATATTACCTGCGAGCCGAGGAGGAGGATTACTATCGCCGGCCCCTGGCGCACCTGCGTATGCAGCTTCTGCGCCAGCGCGATCCCGAGGGGAAGTCGTTACAGCCGGATGCGTTCGAGCTCGTGGCCCGCACATCGGGATGGGCGCAGCGGTTGGAGCACTTGCCTGGCAGCTCGGTTTACGAGCATGTGCTGGAGGTGCCGATCGAGAAGGCGGGGCGCTACGCCATTCGCGTGGAACGACAGGGAAACAGCGTGTGGTTCCTCGGCCCGCATCCGGTACGGCGCACGCCGACGTTTCAGTACATCGACGGCCTGACCCCGACCGGCATTCGGCCTCTCGGCTTCGATGCGGAGAAGTTCCTGGCCGAGATCGCGTTGAAAGGTGTGATGCCGCGTCCGCAGGGGATCGGGACGTTGCCCGCCCTGGAGAAAGACTGGGACCTACGGCCGCGCATCTTCGCGGAGGTGCTGGACGAACCGAACCGTCTGCAAGGCCGCCCGGTGTTCGTCGATTATCCGACCGAGGCCGGCGCGATCGGCCTGCCTGCGGACGCGCGGAATGTCCTTTCGGTCGGCGCCGCGAGTCTCGAACACAAGGTCCAGCCGTACAGCGCGTTCGGCTCGCCGTCAGGCATGGAGTTGGCCCGGCGCCCGCGGCTGTATGCGTATGACGAGCTAGAGCTAGTGGACGGGGGCGGCGCGTTCGGCACGAGCATCGCCAACGCCTTCGCCGCGGGAACGACGGCGGCGATGCTGTCCGGCCGCCTGACGCGCGAGGACGTCGTGCAAATGCTGCACGCGCAAGAGGGGCAGGTGCTGCGGGTGCCGTTCGGGAAGAAATGATCGGACGTACAAGATCATCCCTTGGCATTTTTCGCCAGACGTCGAACCTGGGCTGCCGAAATCTTGAGTACCTTCGCGACCTCCTTGACAGGCATACCGCTGTCGATGAGATTGCGGGCCACTTCCGCGTGCGCTATGGTTTTACCTTCCTTGATGCCGTCCTGGTGTGCTTCTTGCCACACCTTGCTCTCGCGCAGATCGTGTAGCTGGAACATTTTTCGGATCTCCTCGCGATCAAGTTGCGTGAACCGGCGCACCAGCAATTCTTCCACCAATTCTACCACCTTCAGTCCTTGATCGCTATGAGGAATTTCCGACTCGGCTCTGCGCATGAGCCGGGCGACCAGAGGCTTCGTCTCTTCGACGGACGCCGAGACGAGCTGCAAGATGCTCAATCCCAGCGACCCATCAATGGGCGGTTCGTATTCATCCAGAAAGATCCGCTTGACCAACGGCGATTCGAGCAGTGGTTGATACGGCCGCCGTTCCTTGGGTTCCAAACCGCGATTCGCGAAGATGGCAACGGCTACCCACTCCTGGGCCGGGTCATTTTCATCCAGATAGCCGAAGACCTTGGCGAACAGATTGGCGTAGAAACTCGCCAAGTATTGAAACTGAACCTCGACGAAGAACAGAGGCAAAGTTCGCACGTTTGGCAGGAGCAAGCCATCGATGCGATATGATTTCTTGACCTCCACCGAATCAAACCGGTACGCCCGCGCCTGCTCGCCCGGCAGACCCAGCAACTGAAACAGCGTTTCCGGCAATTGCTTCAGCAATTGATAGAAGAAGGAATCGGTTTCCATGGCTCGAATTCACCCGTTCCTTACGACGCCGGCGGCTCCCGCCCCGGCACGAACGGCAGCGTCAGTCCCTTCTGGTCCTGATACTTCCCCTTTTTGTCCGCGTAGCTCTTCTCGCAGACGGCGTCGGTGCGATGGAAAAGGATCTGCGCGATGCCCTCGTTTCCAATCTGGGAGAAGGCAGTGCTCTACCATTTCATTCACACTATCATTCTGTTCATCCTCGCGCGCGGCGAGTCATTCCAACGAGGTCCATGGATGTTATTTTTTTGGGGAATTGTTATCTTCA
>SYHD01000157.1 GCA_005799265.1 Planctomycetia bacterium
CCCCCCCCGCGGCTCTTCGAGCCGCGGCTAAACGATGGTCCGATCACCAACGATTGTTTGTCGCAATACGAATTCGCGCTCCGGACCGCAATCGAACAGGATCAACTCCGCCGGCTCGCCGACTTCCAGGCGGCGCGGCGGCAGTCCCAAGAGTTCGCGCGGCCGATTCGAGGCCAGGTTGATAGTATCCGCCAGCGACGTCTCGCCCAGCTTGACGACGTTGCGCACGCACAGATCGGTGAACGCCCACGAGCCAGCCAAGTACGGCGTCCCCGCGACGACGATCTTGCCCGTCGGCAGCACCTCGAACTCGTGCTCCCACTGCCGATACTTGCCCACCGGCGACCCCGCAAGCGGACTGGCATCGCACGTCAAAATCGAGCGCGCCGGCGTCTTTACGCGCAAAATGCAGCGCATCACGGTCTCGGGAAGATGATGCCCGTCGGCGATCATACTCGCCCACAGCCCGTCGGCCGCGAGTTGTTCCCAAATGTAATTGTCATGCCGTGGCAGCAACGCATGCGAGCCGTTGCCGAGGTGTGTGCTGATGCGCGCGCCGGCCTTGATAGCCTCGCGGATGCACGCGCCCGAAGCACCCGTGTGCCCGAGCGCGACGACGACGCCGGCCTGCGCCGCCTTCGCGATAAACGCAATCGCTCCGACTGTCTCCGGCGCGACCGTCACCATGCGGATCTTGCCGCCCGCCGCATCCTGAAAGCGGCAGAATTCGCTCCAATCCGTCGGCCGCACGTGCTGCTTCGGATGTGCCCCGCGCGGCCCGTCCTCAGCCGCGATGTACGGCCCTTCCAAATGGATGCCGACGATCGCCCGCGCCAGCTCCGCGACCTGCTCGCACGCTTGCCGAAGCGTGCGAAAACCGTGGACGAGCGCGTCGTGCGACGCCGTCACGAGCGTCGGGCACAGTTGCGCGATGCCGTGCTTGTTGCAGACGCTGATGACGTGCCGGATCTGGTCGAGCGTGAGCGTTTCCGAGTTGAAGCTGATGCCGTCGCAGCCGTTGATCTGCACATCGCAGAACGCGGGGGCGATCCATTCGGCTTCGATGTCCGCAGGCTGCTGGATCGGCAGCTCGATGTGCGCGATGTGGCCGCGCGCGCAGATGAAGTCGAGCAATTGGGCGGTTTGGTAGTGGCGAGCGCGGAGACGCATCTAAGCCTCAAGGGTTGCAATCCTGGAACTTGGTTTCGACCAAGAAATTAGCACATGACCGATTCCATCATGATGATAGCAAATGAAAAACACACCTGCAACTCTCGCGGTTTTCATGCAGAGTCAACCGTCGACGATCGGAATAAGTTTGCAATTACTAACATATTGAGTAAATTGGTTTGGTTGACCGTTTTCTTTTCGAGGAAACAGCGATGCGACTGCTTACGTTTGGCATGTTGCTGCTTGGAACGTACCTCCCGTCTGCCGTTGCCAAGCCGACGCGTGCGGAGATCGTTGCCTATCACAAGGAATGTAGAGAGCAATTCCGCGACATCGATCTCATTGCAAAATTCGGCGCCGACTATCGCGATCTCGACCTGAGCGAAATCGATCTGCGCGGCGAGGGACGCAATGGCGTGCACATCCACACCAATTTGCGCGGCGCCGATCTCTCCGGCGCGAACCTTCGCGAGGCCATATTAACCGGGGTCATTCTGGAGGGCGCCAACCTCAAAGGGATCAAAGCCAAGGGGGCTTATCTCGGACAGGTCGTCGCTGACCAGGCAAATCTGGACGGCGCCGATCTGCGTGACTCTCATGTTGACTTCATGCGCCTGCGCGCCGGCAGCGCGCGCGGCGCCGATTTCAGCGGCGCCGAAATCAGTGCGGCCCAATTCGACGGCGCGGACCTCACCGGCGCCGCGTTTCAGCGGGGCCGTTGTCAATGGTACCCGCCGTACTTTGCGGACGCGACGTTGACGGACGTCGATTTCGCCGGAGCCACCTTGTTGCCGGGCGCGGATTTTCGCGGCGCCCGCTTGCTGCGAACCAATTTGCGCGGCATCGACCTCACCCGCGCGGATTTCCGCGGTGCGAATCTCGAAAAGGCCGTGCTCGCGGACACCATCATTCGATACGCTCAATTTGACGACGCGCACGGGATCAGCGACGAGGATCGAGCCGATTTGCTGGCGCGCTCGGAACGCTGGAAATACGAGGTGAAGCTGACCTGGGACAGCGTAGTTGAAGTTAGCTATCGGAGCGCTTACTTCTTGTCACCGTTGCTGGCGATCACGGCAGGACTGTGGATGCGTTTTCGATCCGATGAGCGAATACAGCGGCATCTGGGGTGGATCGTCATCGCCGTCAACGTCATCGGTCTGCTGGCACTCGGCTCATTGCTCGTCTTTTCACTGTTCGGCAGTCAAGTCGCCCAGTTCAACGCCGGCAACGATGCGCGCATGTCGGCCTGGTCTTTCTGGCTGCGCTTTTGGCCTGTGCTGATGTCGACGCTCGGCCTTGCCTTCTGCGCTGCCGCCGCGCTGACACTGGTTTCCGTGGCGGGCTTGTTCATCGAATGGCGGCGCTGGCGCATCGCGTTCGCCGGATGCGCGCTGTCGACGTTGCATATCGCCTTGGAATTTCAATTTGTGGGCAGATTCTTTCCGACGGCATGACTTCGCCTCAAAAAAAGTGGGGCGGCTTTTCAAGCCGCCCCACGTATTCACCAGACCGTGTACGCGGCTCGCCTAATACCGATACAACTCCGGCTTGAACGGCCCCTCTACCTTCACGCCAATGTACTTCGCTTGCTTCTCGGACAGCTTCGTCAGCTTGGCGCCGAGCTGCTCGAGGTGCAGCCGCGCGACTTCCTCGTCCAGTTCTTTCGGCAATAGATAAACTTTTTTGTCGAGCTGCTTGTGGTCCTTCCACAGCTTGATCTGGGCCAGGGTCTGGTTCGAGAAGCTGTTCGACATCACGAAGCTCGGATGCCCCGTGGCGCAGCCGAGGTTCACGAGCCGGCCCTTGGCGAGAATGATCAGACGTTTGCCGCCCGGCCAGATCACGTGATCGACGGGGATCTTCTCCTGGATCGGCTCCCACTTGAGATCGGAGAGGCCCGCGATCTGGATC
>SYHD01000016.1 GCA_005799265.1 Planctomycetia bacterium
CAAGATTCCGATCTTGCCGTTTTCTGCGAGTCCTCGGCAAGATCGGAATCTTGCCGCCACGAGGTAGGTCAGACGGACAAGCCCGCCCCCCAAATTCCCGGCAGCTCGCCCGCCAGCGGTCAGAAGATCACGCTGCCCGCCAAGC
Organism: Planctomycetia bacterium; assembly: GCA_005799265.1. Classification (GTDB taxonomy): domain Bacteria; phylum Planctomycetota; class Planctomycetia; order Gemmatales; family Gemmataceae; genus SIAQ01. The sequence goes on from SYHD01000016.1 coordinate 146, forward strand.
TCGACGGCACGCTCGAGCGCGCCGGCGCCGTGCACTTCTACCGCTTTGACGCCAAGAAGGGTCAACCGCTCGGCGTCAAGCTCGAGACGAAGGAATTGTCCTCGAAGATCGAACCCTCCTTGATCCTCACCGACATGGCGGGCCGCATCCTCGCCGAGAGCTACGAGGGGCATCTCGGCCACACCTTCGACAAGGCCGGCAGCTACGCGCTGGGCGTGCGCGATCGCGACTATCGCGGCGGCGCCGACTTCAAATACCGCTTGCAGATCGGCAAGATTCCGGTCATCACGTCCGTCTTTCCCCTGGGCGTCCAGCGCGGCAAGGAGACCCTTATCACGGTCGACGGCGTGTTTCTGCCCAAGAATCTATTCCCGCTCGCCGTCCCCGCGGACGCGAAAATCGGCCAGCTCATCCCGCTGGACGTCGGCGCCGGCGTGCTGGGCAAGGCTCAGGTCGTTGTCGGCGAACACCCGGAGGTCACGAATTTTTTCGAATTCAGCCCCAAGATCCCCGTCCCCGGAACCGCAAACGGGCGCCTTCCGGAAGAAAAGGTCCAGGTCTGGAGATTCGATGCCCGCAAAGGTCAGCGGCTCATCATCGAAGTCAACGCCCGCCGTCTCGGCAGCCCGCTCGACTCGGTCATCGAGCTTTTCGACAAGAACAATCAGCCGGTGCCGCGCGCGGTGCTCCGTTCGCAGGCGAAGACGCACGTGACGTTTCGCGATCACGATTCGGCCCAGGGAAACATCCGCATCGAGGCGTGGAGCGAGCTTGGCATTAACGACTTCCTTTTCGTCGGCAGCGAGCTGATGAAGATACAGGCGTTGCCGACGCATCCGGACGCCGACTGCAATTTCTTCGCGGGCGCTGGACAGCGCATCGGCTATCTGGATACAACGCCGACGCATCACGCCAACAATACGCCGATGTACAAGGTCAACGTGCATCCGCCCGGCACGACGTTTCCGCCCAACGGCTACCCCGTCTTCACGCTCTTCTACCGCAACGACGACGGCGGTCTCGGCTATGGACGCGATTCACGTCTCCTCTTTGATCCCCCCGCCGACGGGGAATACAAGGTTCGCATAACCGACGCGCGCGGCCGAGACGGCATCGACTTCAGCTATCGGCTCACGGTGCGGCCGCCGCGGCCGAGCTTCCATGTTCGCTTTGCGCCGGCCGCACCCGTGGTTTCCAATTTCAACGCGGTTCCGTTCGCGATTTCGGTCGATCGCTTTGACGGCTTCGACGGCCCGATCGCCATTCGCTTCGAGAATCTGCCGCCCGGCTTCAGCGCGCCGGCGACGACCATTGAAGCTGGAACTTTCAGCACCACTGTTGCCCTTCATGCCTCAGTGCTTGCGCCGTCGGCTCCTCCGAAGCTGCCGATGAAGGTGATCGGTGAAGTGATCATTGACGGTAAAAAGCAAACCCACGAGGCGATTGTGCCGGCGCCGAAGGTGATCGAGGAGGGCGACATCCGAACCTGGACGGACGAAGCCGAGGTGACGCTCAAGGCCGGCCAGCAGGCAAAATTGATCGTGCACATCGAACGCAAGACCGGCTTCACGGGCCGCGTGCCGCTCGATGTCAAGGGTTTGCCGCACGGCGTGCGCGTGCTCGACATCGGGCTAAACGGCATCCTGGTCAACGAGAACGAGACGACGCGCACGGTCGTGTTGTACGCGGAGCCGTGGGTGCAAGCGCAGGTGCATCCGTTCGTGGTGCTGGCACGGCACGAAGGGAAGAAAACCGAGCACGCGGCGAAGTCGGTGATGTTGAGGGTGAAGTAGATCGGGTGTCGGCTATGGAATCAGGTCCGATACTGCAACGCCGCCGACTGTGTTGCCGTCAAGAACGATCGGCACATCGTCGCCGGGTTGATAGATCTGGAATGAGGCGTACGCCGGCTGCCCTGTGGGTCCCGATGGCTGCGAATAGACTTCGATGCGGTGATCCACGAGGTTTACAATCCAGTAGACCGGAACGCCGGCGCGGGCGTAAATGCGCGTCTTGTCGCGTTGGTCGCGCAGGAGCGATGAATCGGCAACCTCAATCAATTTCCCGATGTCGGCGGGCGCAGGATGCCGATTTTCGTAATCGGTTGCTGAACCGCGCACGAAAGCGAAATCCGGTTCGGGCTGGCTGTCCGAAAGTGCAATCGCAGACTGCACTCGCAATCTCCACCCTTTTGGCTTGTGCGGATACAGAACGTCGAGCGTACGATCAATCGTGCTGTCATGCGGAGGATTGCGCGGCATTTTTAGCACCACATAATTTTCGAGCAATTCCACTTTGTCGTCAGGCGTGAGAACCCCTGTCTCGATCATGCGCTGATAGCGTGCGACCGAAAAACGGGCGATCGATGCGTCGTGGCCATATGTGACAGGTTGTGCCGTTAGCGTGGACATAGCAATACCCTCGTTTCTTCGCCCGATTATACGGGGAACATCCTTTGTCGATCAATATCAAGCGTCCAGCTTCGCCAGCGGCCCCAGCGCCAACACCGTCAGTTGATCGAATGGATACTTATCCAGCACGCCGCGGATGTCTTTCAAGGTGACGGCGTCGAAGTTGGCCAGTTCCTCATCAACGCTGCGGTATGTCTTCAGATACATCCAGCCCATGCCCAAAGCTTGCATGCGGCCCATCGGGCGTTCGCTGCCGCGGACGACGCGCGAGAGAATCTTGCTCTTGGCGACGGCGAGCTCCTCGTCGCTGACGCCTTCGGTCTGCACTTGATGAAGGATGTCGCGGATGATCGCTAGGTTGTCCTCGGTGTTGTCCGGCTCGCAACTGAACGACAGGAAGTAGCCGCCGGTGCCTTCGTAATCGTGGAAGCCCATGTCGGCGGAGTCGGCGTAGCCCGGATCGACGAGCGCCCAGTAGAGCCGGCTGCCCGAGTCGTCGCCGACGATCATCGCCAGCGTGTCGGCGGCGTAGCGTTCGGGCGAGTCGGCGGCGGGGGCGGGGGCGAGCATGAAAACCTGCTCCTGGTTCAGCTTGTCCTTCGTCATCACTTGCTGATATTTGCGCGGCGCCACCGGCGTGATATTCTTGCGCGGCGCCGTTCCGCCCGGCCAAGCGCCGCAACTTTTTTCGATGAGCTTGACCGCGTCCGCGAAGGCGAAGTTGCCGGCGAGCGCGACGGTGATGTTCGGCGCGACGTAACGGCGATCGTAGTATGCCTGCATCTGCTCCCGCGTCAGGGCCGTGATACTTGCCGCGGTGCCGAGGATGCTGTTGCCCAGCGGGTGCTCGTCGAAGAACGCTTTCTTGGCATTGTCGTAGGCGCACCACATCGGTTGATCGTCGTACATGCCGATCTCTTCGATGATGACTTTCTTCTCCATGTCGAAGTCGGCGCCGCGCAGACTTGGCCGAAGGATGTCGGCCAGGATATCGACGGCCTCCGGCAAATACTCCGGCAAGATGGCGGCGTAAAAGACGGTGTTCTCCTCGCTGGTAAAGGCGTTGTAGCTGGCGCCGATCTTGTCGAAGTCGTAGTTGACCTCGAGGGCGGTGCGGTTCGGCGTGCCCTTGAAGACCATGTGCTCGAGGAAATGAGATACGCCGCACTCTTGGGGCGTCTCATCGCGCGAACCGGTCTTGACGAAGAAGCCGGCGGCGACCGAACGCGCCGACGGGCTGATTTCGCCGACGATGGTCAGGCCGTTGGGCAGGACGTGTTTATGGAAGGACATAGGTATATTCCTGCAAGCCCCACCATGAGCGCAGCGAATGGTGGGGGTTATGGGCGCCTTCACCCCCACCATTCGCTGCGCTCATGGTGGGGCTTGGCTTGGCGTCATGGCAACGTCAGGGCATTTTTGCCAAGCGTCACGATCGTGAAATCGCGCGGCGGATACTTCTTTACGTGATCGAGAATGCTCCTTGGCGACAGAGCGTCGATCGCCTGCTGGATCTCGTCCATCGAGCGCACCCGATTCAAATAATACCAGTCGGAGGCGAGGGCGCCGGCGCGTGAAGAGGTCGATTCCTCCTGCATGATGACCGACGACTTCAGCCCGGCGCGCACGCGCTGCACTTCTTCCTCGCTGACGCCATCGATCATGCGTTTCAGCTCGCCGATGGTGACATCGAGCGTCTCCTGGGCGCGTTCAGTGGTCGTGCCCGCATAGCAGAGGATGCCGGCGACTTGCTTGAACGTTTGATAATTCGCGCTGACGGCATAGCACAGGCCGCGCTTCTCGCGAACCTCGGTGAAGAGGCGAGCGCCCATGCCGCCGGAGAGGACTTGCACGGCGCCGAGGGCGGCGTAGTATTCGGGATCGCCGAACGGCACGCTCGGATAGCCGATGACGATCTGCGTCTGCGTCGTGTCCTTGTCGAGATGGGCCTGACCTTTGATGGGCGCGATCAACTTCGGCGGGCGCACGTCGTTGCCTTGCCAATCGCCGAAAAGCCTCTCGACCTGGTCGCGCAGCGGCTGCCAGTCCATGTTGCCCGCGACCGACATGATCGTTCCCTTGGGCCCGAAATGGGACGCATGGAAGTCGCGCAGGCCGCGCGGGGTAATGCGTTCGATGCTCTCCTCACTGCCGCGGCGATCCTGGCCGAGCGGGTGAGGCCAAAAGCGGCGGCGCATCTCGACCATCACCTTGGCGCGCGGCTCGTCTTCGAGCGCTTGCAGATCCTGCAGCGCGAGCGATTTGACCGAATCGAGTTGCTCGTCGGGCAGATGCGGTCGGCGCAAGATGTCGGCGAAAAGCTCCAGAGCAGGGGGGATGCTGCGCGCGAGTGTGGAACCCCAGAAGCGCAGGTGCAGTTGGCCGACGCTTTCGGAATGATCGAGGCCGAGGCTGTCCATCGCCAATGTCAACGCCCGGCTATCGCGATCGCCGGCCCCGCGTGTGATCATGTCCGAGAAGATCGACACCAGGCCGAGCTGCTCCGGCGGATCATACACGCAGCCGGCCGGGATGAGGAAGTTGACCGCGGCCGAGCGCACGTGGTCCATGCGTTCCAAGAGCAGGGTGAGGCCGTTGGGCAGCGTATGCTGAAAGACTTGTTGCGTCATTGTCCGTGATCCGTCATCCGCAGTTGTGTGGCACGTTGTTGCTACCGACCACGGACTATTCTACGGATTGGGTCAATCACAGCAGCCATTCCGGTTCGAGCCGGTAAGTGGATTGCTCGACCAGCTTGTAAAGCGTCTTGCGAAAGCGAAAGCCGACCTGGCGATACATGCGCACGGCGTTCTCGTTCTGAGCCGTGACTTCGAGCGTTGCTTTGGCGAGGCCGTAGCGACGAAAGCCATGGAGAGCTTGTAGAAGGATCGCCAGTCCAAGCCCGCGGCCGCGGTAGGCGGGAATGACGCCGACATTCTGAATGCAGCCCGTGCCGGCGCGATCGGAAACGCCCTGGATGGTGGCGACACTGGTGTCGCCGTGCGTGACCAGCCAGGTCGATTCGGGACGAAACCCGGGCCGCGCGGCAATGTCGCGCATGAGCTGGGCGCAGCCGTCGCGGTCGCTGAGGTTGGGGAAGATGACGCCGTCGAGCTCGCCGCGGAAGCACTCGTATTTGACCAGGGCATGCGTTTCGAGCAGCCGATCTTCCCAGGCCTGCCACGCGAACCCGGCCGGCAGAGCGGACACAGCCGGCAACGGCGCGACGAGGTCCAGCTCCATGCGGTAGCGCTTGTAGTAGGTGACCGGATTCGGATCAAGAATGGCGGCCATGAGCGTCACGAAATAGGCAAAGAGATTGGGTCAATCCGGCCATGATAGCAAGCGGAGTGTCCGTGTCAAAGAAAAACCGCACGTTTATTCGGCCTTGATGCGCGGCGATCCCAGCCTCAGAATATAGAGCGTTCCATCACTGTTGCCGACTGCGAGATGTCGGCCATCTGAAGAAAACGCGAGGGCACGGGCCTCCTGATTGAACTGCCACTCGCGCAAATTCTCACCGGTCGCCGTGTTCCAGAGGCGAACGCGTTTGTCCTGGCCGCTGCTGGCCAGGATCTTGCCGTCGGGAGAAAACGCGAGCGCTTTCACGATCGGCGGCAGGTTCTTGCCTGTGTGGGCGGCGAACGTGCGCAGCTTCTCGATGCGGGCGCCGAACTTCCAAACATGGATGTCACCGTCGTCTCCCGCGAACGCAAAGATCGGCTCCGCGGGCGAACAGGCGACGAGTCGAGCCTTGGCCGGCGGCGGCGTCTTCTCGTCGAGGATGTTCCCGGCTGCGTCCCAGATGCGCAGCGTCTCCTTACCGATGTGGTTGCCCGCGACGAGATACTTGCCGTCGTGGCTGAAGGCGAGCGACGACAGGCCGAGTGAGGTCGTCTTCTCATTCGCCAGGATCGCCCAGACTTCCGGCGTCAGATCGTCGAGCTTCCAGATGCGCAGCACCGGATCATAACAGCCGCTGGCGAGCATCTGCCCTTTCGGTGCGAACGCGACGGCGAAGGGCCGCTGCTTGTGCCCGCCCATCTTTTGTTCGAGCTTGGGCTTGTCGCCCGTCAGATTCCAGAGGACGACGTTGGTCTCCGCGCAGCCGGTCGCCAACAATTTTCCGTCGAGGCTGAACGCGATGCCGCTGGGGCTGCCTTCTAGCTTGGCCCAGGAGATCGGCTCCTTGTCGCCGAGCTTGTGCAGGTGCACGACGTTGTCCCACCCGGAGGTCGCGAGCAACGAGCCGTCGTACGAAATGGCGACGCTGGCGATGGCGCGTCCATTTGGCCGAACGTAGGCGACGAGCTCGCGAATCGACAGGAACTTGCGATCTTCCTCATCGATGGCGTTTGCGTCAAGCTTGTCGAGCGGCCCCGGCACATAACGCAGCGCTTCGACGGCGGGAGCGTACAGCGGCGAACCGACGTGCGCTCGGCAAAACGCGAGCAGTTCGAGGCGGAGCTTGTCGCCGGCGAAATCTTGCTTGACGACGCGAATTTGCAGCTCTTTGAGGCGAGCTTTGGCGTTGTCGTCACCGACATGGAGATTGAGGTTCAAGAATAGTGGCGCAATGACCGCCAAGACGATTGGGGGGCGCATCTAATAGACCTCGACGAGATAGGTTGTGACGCGAATGTCAATCTGCTTGAAGCGTATTATCAGCTGCTCTTTGAAGTCGCGAAAGAATTGCTGGTTTTCCGACGTATCGGCGACATCGATGAATATGCGGCTTAAGTCGTCTCGATACGATTGACCGGCGTGTTCCCAAACGCCGCGAATGATCTGCGATTCGGCGGAGAGCGCGCCGAATTGCTTGCGAAGATCAAGAACGGTTTGAACGAGCAGCTCTTCGGGAATCTGGGTGCCGTCGTTAAACCGCAGAGGCAGCAGGATTTCGAACCGGCGTTGCAAGCTGCTCATACTTGGCGGGGCCTTCTACGGTAAAGGAGATTCCTTCCATCGCCAATGACCCAAGTGCGTGCGGTGGAACGGCCGTTTCACCGGTCTCCCAGGTCTTGAACGAAAATCGCCCAATCAGGTACCCGAGGGCACGGCGTTCCATGTCGGGATTCGGAAAGCGGATGATGATCATGATGGTATCGTAGCCTGCCACGGGATGAATTGCAACCGTTTCGCGATGCGATGTCATGAGGATTGGCAGGGCACGAGTGTGCGAGAATTCATATAAACTATGCAGCGTGAGGGCAAAAACCTGGTTACCTTGCGGCCTCAATGCGGATGGGGAAATTTCGAACATTTTCGAGTGCATTGAGAGGGCTTGCGCATATCAGAATTTGAGGGAAGACAAACCACAACCCCGCGGAGACGACACCCATGTGCGCACTCTGGCTGAAGATGATCGGAACCTCTGATAAACACTGGCCGGAATCGAAACGTTACGATCGGAAGCATATCGGCTTCCGAGGTCGCAAGCCGAGCGGTGTACATTGCGGTGATCGCGTGGTTCTTTATGCTGTTGGAGGGGCCAAGCGCATCTTCGCGTTCGGCGACGTCACGAGCGAATGGTATGAATCCAAGCAAGGCACGGAAGAAGGATGGCCGTATCGCATAGACGTGGACTTGAAAGTGAATCTGGTTCCGTCGGCTGGCGTGAATGCTGACGAGATTTTCACGTCGAAGGGGGAATTGCGCCGAAAGGTTGCACGCCGGAGTCACGTCAGATTAACAGACGAGCAATATAAGCGTGCAGTGGCCAAGTTGCAGGCCGCATCGAATGCTGTATGATCTTGGTTCTCGAGTCTGGCTTAAGTGTAACTTTGCCCCGAAGGGGCCGCCACAAATCAGCCCAGGGCAGAGCGCAGCGCCGCCCTGGGTAACGCGACCAGCCGAGACGAAGCTCTGAAAGAGCGAAACAAATTGGAGCGGCCATGTCCCAATCGTTGGTCAAGAATCTGCTCCACCTCGTCTACAGCACCAAGCACCGTAAACCGTGGATCGTGCCGGAGGTCCGCGAACGGCTGTTCGCGTATCAAGCCGGCATCTTCAAGGATTGGGACTGCCCGGCCATCGTCATTGGCGGCGTCGAAGATCATGTACATGCGTTGTTCGCGCTGTCGAAGAATCATCCGTTGAAGAAGATCGTCGAGGAAGTCAAGAAAGGCAGCTCGAAATGGATGAAGCGTGAGGCCGACATCGTCGGTTTTTATTGGCAGAATGGTTATGCGGCGTTTTCGGTGAGCGTTTCCAACGTGGACGCCGTCAAACGATATATTCAAAGTCAAGAAGCGCATCATCGTAAGATGACGTTACAGGATGAATTGCGCGAGTTGTTCATGCGTCATCAAGTCGAGTACGATGAACGGTACGTTTGGGATTGAGCACTGTTTCGCCCTTTCAGGGCTTGGCGAAGGCGCGGTCTCGATACCCAGGGCGGCGCTTCGCTCTGCCCTGGGCTGATTTGTTGCGGCCCCTTCGGGGCAAATTCACAGGCAAAGGCAATCAGAACAGGAGATCATGTTCATGTCCTCTTCCACCACCAACATCACCAGCGTCCTCAAGGAAACACGCACCTTCCCGCCAGCAGCGGAATTCGTCGTGCAGGCCAACGTCAAAGGCGCGGCCGAGTACGAAAAACTCTGGAAGCGCGCAGCCGACGATCCCAACGGCTTCTGGGCGGAGCAGGCCGAGTCGCTGACCTGGTTCAAGAAATGGGACAAGGTGCTCGAATGGAACGCCCCGTTCTCGAAGTGGTTCGTTGGCGGCAAGCTCAACGCCTGCTATAACTGCGTCGATCGGCATCTCGACGGGCCGCGCAAGAACAAGGCCGCCATCATCTGGGAGGGCGAGCCGGGCGATACGCGCGTGCTGCGCTACCAGGATCTGCATCGCGAAGTGTGCAAGTTCGCCAACGCGCTCAAGCGGATCGGCATCAAGCCGGGGGATCGCGTCACCATCTAC